>JAJZHP010000031.1 GCA_021804355.1 Pseudomonadota bacterium
TTTAAATTGAGTAATGCCCATACGCAGCCGGCTGAGAAAAGGCTCAGTCAAGATGCCTTCGGACATGCAAGCTCCTAAGAGCTCAGTCTTGGACCCTCCCAGAAGTACAGCCGCTTCAGCATTGAGTCCGGTGATACAGAGCGATGAGTCAAAGCTGAGAAAGCCTTCTTGGGAGGTCTCCAAGATTGCACGTGTTCTTTCCATGCTGGCGAGTAGGGCCTGTTCTGAGAGTTCGCGACGATGGACTTCTTCGCGTAAATCATGCAGAGCAGCGGTACGTTGATCGATCAATTGGCTGCTTAGCTCGAAATCCCGCTGGTGGGCCAGAGCTGACCCCAACATGCCGGCCATCAGTTGCAGGGTTTGCAGGTCATGAGACGTCAAGGCATTGGGTTGCACGGTCATCAGGCGCACGACACCGACTGCCTGACCCCCATGAAATACGGGAGCCAGTACGATGGAGTGGATATCAGTCGGTAAAGACTCCTGATGTACACGAGGGTCATTAAGGGTGTCCTCACACAAGGTCAGTTGCCCGCTATCTAAGCATGCTGCCGCCAGACGGTCGTATAAGGGCTGGGGGGAGTGCAGGGTGACTTCGTCGCCCCCCACCGCGGTGGTGATAAGGTGATCGCCATTAAGTAATTGCACGGAAGCTGAACTGGCAGAGGTCAGCTGGCAAAGCCGCTCAACGACCAGCTTGGAGAAGCGGGTCAGATCTAGTTCAACCTGAACCAGTTGCGATTGGACGGCAATAATGGCAGCTAATTGTGTGGTTGTTTGTTGCAATTCATGGACTGCGCGGTCCTTTTCCCGAACTGTGCTAACCAGATGCTGGTTGATGATGTCGAGTGGATGATGTGAAGGAGCCGAGGGTTCTGCGACAAATAACCATTTATCTGGACCCGAGGTGTCTTCCAACTGGACGATACGCACGAGGTGAGGCTGGGGTTGGCCGCGGCGGTCGAGTAAAAAAAGTTGCACTTGCTGGGGAGGCGGAGAGGCTAAATGGTCTCGTAAACACGCGGCCTGAGCAACTGACAGCGTCAATTCATCGAACCTGTCATTATGCCAGGTCAAGTTAAAAACAGAATCCCAGCACCATACAGCGCTATCTAGCACCGATGCTAATAAACGATGACCGTCCGTCATAGTCTCGCTGCCGAGTTGCTTCAATCATCTTTCCTGATGCTTCATCCCCACCGCTTAAAAGCCCGAACAAATTAACTCAGGAAGCTGACCCCTAGTTGATCAACCTGGTACAGCGTTGCATAGTGTTCCCAGGAGGATTGCCAGCGAATAAGGGGCATGGAAGAAAAATGTTGGCCCTGGATAAGTCCACGGGCTGCATCTTCGGCCAGTTCATCGAGTTCATGGCCAAAAGGCTCGCCGATCAGGGCATGCACAATAAGGTTGGCGCTCATCATATCCAGTTTCAGGAGATCCTTGCCATACGCCATACGGTACAGTGTATTCATGGAGTCAACGAGTCGATGGGCCAGATAGGCTTCATCCAGCACTTCTTCAAGTCGGCGTTGGTCGGGGTGAAGGCCAGAACCCTGTAGTAAAAAATCTTCCATAAGATTGATGAGGGGAGCTAATTGACTGAGTACACCACTTTCCTCAGCAGCATCACCCAAGGCATCGATCAAGCGAGGTACATGATCAATGTATGATTTGACGAAGTTTAATAAAGCCCGAACACCCTCGTGAGTGGGCAAAGCCACCGCTCTTTGAAGATGGCTTAGCCGCTCTTCCAATTTCTCCGCAAAACTGCCGTGTTCAGATTCGTGTTCCCAAGCCAATGCAATGATCGTTCGCAAATTTATCTGTTCCATGTTCAATCGTCCTCGCCAGGTTTGCCCGTAGCATCCAGGTCTTGTAGGCCATCAGTCTAAACCGAGTTACAGCCTATGCTAAACAACATGTTGTCATAAGAAGTGTAGAACTTGCTGAAAATATTGCCTAAAAAAAGTGTCAGAAAAATGTCTTTTTACTTCAAAGAGTTGCACATTTTGTGACGAGAGCGGCAAAATGCACGATCCCTTGATGGAATAATTTTTTCATGACTGCTCCCTTTGTGCTTGTCGATGGTTCGAGTTACCTCTATCGGGCTTACCATGCTATGCCTCCCTTGATGTCAGCCCAGGGCCAGGCGACAGGGGCCATTCGTGGCGTCCTCAATATGTTAAATAAACTGGTAAAAACCTACGCACCAACACATATGGCGGTTGTTTTTGATGCCCCGGGCCCTACATTTCGTGATGAACTGTATCCTGCCTATAAGTCACATCGCCCCCCCATGCCCGAGGATTTGCGTAGCCAGATACGACCCTTGCATGAACTGATTAGCGCGGCAGGTTTTCCGTTATTGATGCATTCAGGGGTAGAAGCTGATGATGTTATTGCTACGCTGGCCAGGCAAGCTGCAGGCGCCGGTTTACAGGTTTTGATCTCAACTGGTGACAAAGATCTGGCGCAACTGGTTGGGCCGTTTATCCGGTTAATCAACACCATGAACGATCATTTGTTGGATGAGGCAGGTGTCATGGAAAAGTTCGGCGTCCCTCCCTCAGGGATAGTCGACTATCTGGCATTGGTCGGTGATAGCGCAGATAACCTGCCGGGTGTACCCGGAATTGGTCCCAAGACAGCGCAGCGACTGTTGGCGCAGTACGGTCATATTGACAACTTGTTGTTGCATAAGGAAGAGGTGGCGGGAAAGGTAGGAGAAAGTTTGCGTGCGTGTTTTGAGCAATTGCCGCTGATCCGGCAATTGGCCACGGTACGGGATGATGTTGAGTTGGGTGTATTGCCGCAAGATCTTGTCATCAAACCGCAGAATCATGAGATGTTAAGGTCGATCTATCAGCAGCTTGGGTTTCGCTCAGACCTGGATCGTTTGCCAACTTCTGCTGATGCAGCAGAGCCCGCGGCGCCATCTTGGAGGTTGCCAGCATCGGGTCAACAGGTGAATACCTTGGATGAAATCGATGCGCTACTTGATCTTACGCGGCAGCAGCCCAGGGTGGCCATCAGCCTGTTAGCTATGGGCAGTCCGCCCTGGCGACAAGAAGTCATTGGCATGGGATTGGCGCTGGATGATCAACGTGCGTTTTATATCCCCTTGCTTGATGATTTATTCAGTGCAGGTTCAACAACCGTAGCGGCGAAGTTGTCGCGCTTGGTGCCCTGGCTGGCCGACGCTTCCGTTGCCAAAGTGACCGATAACAGTAAAGGAGTACGCCACGCCTTGGCAACACAGGGGTGGGTGTTAGCTGGCTTGGTGCTTGATACAGAGCTGGCTGCTTACGCCCTGGATGTTCGTCAGGATGTCACGTTGGGTAACCAGGTCTTGCAGCGTTGGGGTGTTGAACTACCTGAATGGCAGCAAGGTAAGCAACGGCCTGATCTGCGTCAGATAGAGGTGGCCGAGCTCGCCCGGGTCGTATCTCTGCGTGCAGCTGCGTTATGGAAGTTATCTGCTGCGCTTGAAGTTGATCTGGCGCACAGGTCAAAGGCCCGGCAATTACTGCATGATCTTGATATGCCCTTTATGTCCTTGTTGTTTGAGATGGAATGTACAGGGGCTCTATTATCTGCGTCAGTGCTTAAAGTTCAGCATGACGAGTTGGGCGTACGTATGGAATCCTTACGTCACAGCATTGTGACGTTGGCGGGCAAAGACTTTAATGTAGACTCGCCACGGCAATTGGCCGAGGTGCTTTTCGATCATTTAGGGTTGGTGCCGCCCAAAAAAACCACAACAGGACAGCGATCCACCTCAGAGGAGGTTCTGGAACAACTGGCTCCAATGCACCCTATGCCTGCCCTGATCCTGGAGTATCGGGGTCTAGCCAAGCTGAGGTCGACCTATACGCAACGTTTGCCTGAACAAATGGATGGCAACACGGGGCGTCTGCACACTACCTACAATCCCATGGGAACATCGACCGGGCGTTTGTCATCATCGGATCCCAATCTGCAAAATATACCTATTCGCCGTGTAGAGGGACGGCGAATTCGTGAAGCCTTCATTGCACCACCTGGGTACCGGCTCCTGGCTGCTGACTATTCACAGATTGAACTGCGTATTATGGCGCATTTATCCCGCGATGAAGGTTTGCTCTGCGCTTTTGCAGAAGGGGGCGATATACATGTCGTGACGGCTGCAGAAGTATTTGGTGTAAGCCCGGAAGCGGTTAGCCTGGATCAGCGCCGCGCGGCTAAGGCTATCAATTTCGGATTAATTTATGGCATGTCTGCTTTTGGCCTGGCCCGGCAACTGGGTATAGGAAGGGCCGAAGCTGATGCGTATGTCAAACGCTATTTCCAGCGTTATCCAGGAGTACTTGCATTTATGGAGGCCACGCGAGAACGAGCTGTTCAACAAGGTTATGTGGAGACCTTGCTGGGGCGACGCCTGGATTTGCCAGATATGTCAGCGGGAACAGCCATGCACAAAGCTGCTGTGTTGCGTGCAGCCATCAACGCTCCTATGCAAGGCAGTGCCGCTGATATTATGAAGAAGGCCATGCTGGATGTGCACCAAGTATTGCAGGATATGCGCCCATGCGCGCAAGCACGCATGATTTTGCAAGTCCATGATGAATTAGTGCTAGAAGTGCCTGAGGCAGAGCTAGAAGTGGTAACTGAAAAGGTCAAAATGGCGATGGAAGGGGCTGTGCCCCTTCATGTACCTTTAATAGTCACCTGCGGGTCAGGACAAAATTGGGGGCAAGCCCACTGAATCCAAAAACATGTGGAAATGCTTGACGCAGATCAAGGGAGGTTAGTTCCGGCCTGTTTATGATTTAGCCATGATAGTCGTATGGCTTTGTTGACCGAGAGGTAAACGCCATGAACTTGCTGGATATATTGAATTCACCGGCTGATTTACTCGTTGTTGCTACCGTAGGTGGGTCCGTGCTCGTTGTTATCGCTGTCCTGGGATTCGCAACTTGGCGCATCTACCATAGCTGACGAGGGGAAGGTAATATCCAGCCAGGACTGCAGTAAGTTTTCGCAGGCTTCAAGGCCTGTTCCTTGCGTGGCTGAGAAGAGCTGGATGCTGGCTTCGAAGTTGTCGGTCTTAAGTTGTCGTTGTACTTGATTAAGTGCGGCAAGGGCGGGTCCCCGGTTGAGTTTGTCAGCCTTGGTGAGCAGGATATGTATGGGCAGAGCGCGAGTCCTGGCCCATTCGAGTAGCATCATGTCGCTATCGCGGCAGGGGTGCCGGATATCCATCAGCAGGATCAGCCCTGCAAGGCTGCGGCGTTGCATTAAGTAGTCTTGTAACTCGCGCTGCCAGTTGGCTTTTAAGCTGGCTGAAACGGCTGCATAGCCGTAGCCGGGCAGGTCGACCAAGCGGGTTTCTTCCGTGGATACGGTGAAGAAATTGATCAGCTGGGTGCGGCCGGGGGTTTTGGAACTGCGCGCTAGTTGACGTTGTTGAGTTAATGCATTGAGCGCGCTGGATTTGCCTGCGTTGGAACGGCCGGCAAAGGCAACTTCGTGACCTTGATCCGGAGGGCATTGGCTGGTTTTTGCGGCACTGGTCATAAAGGCCGTTGCATGCAACAGGCGGGTCATAGGACGAACGATCATGTGGTAAAGTTCCACTGGGGTAAGAGTATGAAGTGTATTTCAAGTAGATCATGAACTGTTATCCTTGAAATTCAACCTAGTATATAATCTTATCCTGAATAGCGTTCAATGTGCCTGAGGGTTCAGGTGCATGACACTGAAGATGCTTTTGGGCATCATTGACCTTGTAGGGGAGTTGAGACGTGAAGAAGCTGGCTTTGGTTGGAATTCTGATGGGTGCTGCAAGTATGGCTCAGGCTGCTATGACGGGTGAGCAGGTCTATAACATGCATTGTGTCGCTTGCCATGCATCTGGAGTAGCCGGTGCTCCCAAGCACGGTGACAAGGCTGCTTGGGCACCTCGCCTTAAGCAGGGTGATGCTGTATTGTTTCAGCATGCCAAAAATGGTTACAAGGCCATGCCGGCGATGGGTACCTGTTCTGAATGTACGGATGCTGAGTTGAAGGCAGCCATTCATTACAACGCTCATTAATACTCATGCGTCGTTCGCAACATTTCTCAGGATGACCTCCATGATTAAGTCAATTCTGGCTGTTGTTATGGTAGCAGGACTGGCCCCTGTGGCTATGTCGGCTCCGTTGGTGGGTGATGCTACGGCTGGTCAGGCCAAGGCGGCTATGTGCGCTGCATGTCATGGCGCGGATGGCAATAGTTTGGCCCCTACCTTTCCTCGTTTAGCTGGGCAGGGTGAACGTTATATCGTCAAGCAGCTTTCCGATTTCAAAGCAGGTCGTCGTCAGAATGCCATCATGAACGGTATGGCTGCGGGCCTGACGGATCAGGATATGGCCAATGTTGCGGCGTACTTCTCCAGTCAAAAAACGGGAGTAGGCTACACCAAGCCTGAATTGCTTGACCGGGGCCAACGTCTCTGGCGTGGAGGCAATATTGCCGCTGGTGTCCAGGCGTGTGCTAGTTGTCATGGTCCTTCAGGTAAAGGTATGCCCGCAGCAGGGTTTCCGCGTTTGGCCGGCCAACAGTCCGACTACGTAGTTGCCCAGCTCACGGCATTCCGGGCAGCAGGACGTAAAGATCTGAATGCTCCCGCCTATCGTCGCAATGACTCAGATCACCCCGGTGATCCAGGTCCTATGCAGACCTTGGCGTCGCGTTTGTCGGATGAAGATATACAGGCTTTGGCCAGTTTTGTGCAGGGTCTGCATTAATCGTTTAATGCCTAGTAGTGCTAAAAGCCCGCTTAACGAGCGGGCTTTTTTTCATCTGATTTCCTATAGAGACTGGTCTCGCGAGCCGCACATATTAAGGACAGCAGAACAGCCATGTCATGCATGGAGGCAGAGGATCGCAAGGTAGCGATGGGTACGCCACAATCAGCGGTATCGAGATGGAGCTTGGTGCCTTGCCAAGAACTTTTATATCCTTGGGCATTACACCGCGTGCCTCGATCAAAGCGCATGGAAATCTCTGCTGCCATCATTTCAACCCCTGTTTGCGTGTGTTGATACTGAATAGGCGGTTCCTTAGGTTACCTGACTTCATGGTGACCAGATTCACGCCCTTGCTGAACCGCCTCCTGAGGTTCTAACAGGGAGGATTGCACACGGGTAAGGACAATAATTTACGGATTGGCAGATCGCTATTTACTAAGCTAAGGTACATGCATACGTTAGTGAAAGGTAAGGCATGTCCATTCGTCAACGGCTTTTTGTTTCGCTGGTCTCCATGCTTTTGCCTGCTGTGGCCTTGTTGCTGGTGGCGGTGCAGTACTCCATGCAGATTGATATTGGCCATTATCTGGCTGAAGCTGATCAGGACCAATTGGAAGACGCTATCCCTGTGGTGGCTTCATTTTATGATCCGAAGGAGGGCTGGCAGCGAGTTCTCAGCATGATGCGCCCACCGCCACCAGGCATGATGCCCTCGCCAGAGGGCATGCCCAGGTTCCCCCCGGAGATTATGGGATTAATGCCCAGATTAACCCTGTTGGATGCTCAAGGGCATGTACTGCTTGGACATGTATCACATGGTGAGCTGAACTGGCTGCGCCGACCCATAAGGGTGCAAGACAAGGTGGTGGGGTGGCTGGTCTTGCGTCCGCAACCGCCATTACCAGCTACGTCGGTAGGCCTGTACCTGAAGCATCAGCGCATGCATCTGTTGCTGCTTGGAATGCTAACGCTGTTGCTCAGCGCCTGGGTTGCCTGGCGTATTGCACGATATTTTATGACACCCGTGCATGCTTTGCAGCTGGGACATCAGGCCTTGCGGCAGGGGCAGCTTGAATTGCGGCTTCCAGTGGACCCCAAGCACGAGCTGCATCAATTATTGATGAATTTTAATTCTTTAGCGGAATCTTTGCAAAAAAATGAAGCGCAGCGTCGGAGTTATGTTGCTGATATTGCCCATGAATTAAGAACTCCCCTGGCAGTCTTGCGTGCCCAGTTAGAAGCAGTTCAGGATGGAGTAAGTGATTTTGATGATCGTATGTTGAGGTTGTTGCATGAGCAGGTCTTGCAATTGGCGCATCTAGTAGCCGATTTGCAAGAATTGGCCATGGCTGATGCTGGCGCACAACACTACAACCGCACCTTGGTATTGATGGATGATCTGTTGCGGGAAACGGCGGAGGGTTTTTCGGACTCTTTACAGGAACGTCAAATTACGTTGCAGATGCAACTGGGGCTGTCAGGGGTCCAATTGTTGCTGGATGCGCAAAAAATGCAACAGGTTATCGCCAATATCTTGAGTAATTGCAGGCGTTATACGGAGACACAAGGACAGCTACGTTTGATCTCCCGGCGTCTGCCGCAAGGTGTGCGGTTGGTCATTGAGGATTCGGGGCCAGGGGTGCCGCCCTGGGCGCTGCCTCGTATTTTTGATAGATTTTTTAGGCTGGAGAAGTCCAGGGCTCGTGTGGCGGGCGGTACAGGCTTGGGTCTGTCCATCTGTAAAGCGGTGGTAGAGGCTCAAGGTGGTACCATACGTGCTGAAACGTCTCCGTTGGGGGGGCTGGCTATTATTATGGAGTTTGATACGAACTTGCGGCAGAAAATAATATGAGATCCAGCGATATAACCTCCCAGGGCTGGGTCTTGGTGGTGGAAGATGAACCTGGGCTGGCTGAGGTGGTAGGTCGTTATCTGGTTCAGGCAGGCTTGCGCTATGAACACCTGGATGATGGCCATGACGTGATGCCTCGACTTAAGCAAGATTTACCTGATTTAGTCTTGCTCGATCTGATGTTACCTGGGCGTGATGGTTTGGATCTTTGTCGGGAAATACGCCAGATGTATTCAGTGCCCATCATTATGATGACCGCTCGCAGTGATGAAATTGATCGACTGCTCGGCCTGGAACTGGGGGCTGATGATTATATCTGTAAGCCTTTCAGTCCGCGTGAATTGGTAGCAAGGGTCAAGGCGGTTTTGCGGCGTACACAGCATCTTTCCAAGCCTGGACAGACTGAGGATTTGTCCAGTCAGGATGAGCGTTTGACGGTAGGGCCGCTGATGCTGGACAGCGCTCAGTTCCGTGTTGAGGTCCAAGGGCGAATCCTTGACCTGACGCCGAGAGAGTTTCAGTTGCTTAAAGTGCTTATGCGACATCCTGGGCGCGTCTTCAGTCGGGCACAACTGCTAGACCTGGTTTGTCATGATGAACTGGATGTCAGTGATCGTCTGATTGATAGTCATGTTAAAAACCTGCGCAAAAAATTGGCCAGTGGTTGGCCTGACGCTGAGCTTGTGCAGGCTGTCTATGGCATGGGGTATCGTTTGCAATTACCTGCGTAACGTAAGCGCTACCAACTTCTTTTTTTCTCCATCATGTCTGCCTTCTCTCTCCTTCCTTGACCCTTACCTTGTGATGGTCGATCTAGTGAAGGAGTTAGGGCATGAATTCTGTGATATCTGAGTCCAGCAAGATACATCGCCAGTTACGCGATCAGGGCAGGTTGACACAGCTTGCTGTCAGTGACAGTGGTTTTTTGTTTGATGCCAACAGCGGGCAGAGTTATGCCTTGAATAGCAGCGCCAGTTGGTTGTTACGGGAACTTATCCGTGAAGATGATACCGATGAGATTGTTCAGCATCTAGCCCAGTATTTTGGCTTGGATGCCAGCCGCGCAAGTCTAACCGTTGATCATTTTCTGGAACAACTGGCGAGGTACCTGCTATGAAAAACTGGCATGAATTAAACGTGGCTATTACGGGCATGAATAACCGTCCTGATAATCCTGGGCCAGGTTATGCCATTGCCAGGTGTCTGCATGAATTGCCGCAGTTTCGTGGACGTATTATAGGCATGGGCTATGACGCCCTGGATGGTGGCTTATTTCACCGGGACGTTTGTCATGCGGGTTACCTGTTGCCGTACCCCAGTGGCGGAGAAGATCCTCTCTTGGCCCGCCTGCTCGCTATTTATGAAGAACAGCCGTTTGATGTGCTTATTCCTGCCCTCGATAGTGAATTGCTGGCCATGTCTCGGCTGCAAAGCAGATTGGCTAAACACGGCATACAGATGCTCCTGCCTTCGGCAACCCAAATTGGGGCCCGTTCGAAAGATCATTTGCCTGACTTGTGTGAAAAAGCAGGGGTCCAGACTCCTCCGGTACGTATGTTGAGCAGTGCCGCGCAGTTCCATGCCTCAGGACTGGAAGATTGGCATTATCCCTTGGTCGTCAAAGGCGTTTTTTATGATGCACAGGTGGTTCATCAGCAGGCTGAAGCTAAGGCTGCCTTTGCTCGTATCAGTGCACAGTGGGGGATACCGGTTTTGGTTCAGCCATGGATTGAAGGTGTTGAGTTTAACCTGGCCGGCGTGGGTGATGGGCAGGGTGGCCTCTCTGCAGCTGTCATGATGCGGAAACAAGCAGTTACTGAAAAGGGTAAAGCCTGGGCGGGTATGAGTGTGTCATGTCCTCCTTTATTGGAAGCCGCACAGCGTCTGGTCAAGAGCCTGCAATGGCAAGGCCCTCTGGAAGTAGAAATGTTGCGTGATCGCGAAGGAATATTTCATCTAATCGAAATCAACCCGCGTTTTCCCGCATGGATCTATTTGAGTGAGGGGTGTGGCCTTAATCTGCCACAAGTTCTTTTGCGTACGCTGGCAGGCAACCTGCCAGCCAAGTTGCCGCCGGCCCGAGCAGGGCATCTATTCATTCGTTATGCCGAAGAGCTGGTGATTTCACTGGAGGACTACGAGTCCATGGTCATGCGTGGCAGCAGTATGCATGTACTGGAACCGGCTCTAGGACTACGTGTACAGGAGATAGGGTCATGAATGCAGCAAGTTTTACTTTTGAAACGCCGATGATACGTCCGCACCGGCTAGGCTTGATTAATAAGTTTGGTCGACAAACCATGCAACAGAACCTGCGCACTGAAGTTTTTGGTGTGCCTGTCGAGCGTTTGATACAGCGTTATGGCTCACCCCTGTTTGTTACCAGTGAACAGAGGCTACGAGACAATATTCGTCGCCTGATAAGTAGTTTTCGTAGGCATTATCCAGAGGTTATTCATGGATGGTCGTACAAGACCAATTACAACCCGGCAGTCTGCAATATTTTGCATCAGGAAGGATCATGGGCTGAGGTGGTCTCTGCCCATGAGTATGAACGCGCGCGCTCACTGGGTGTGCCTGGGTCAAGAATTCTATTTAACGGCCCAGCCAAGCAGGCCGGTATCCTGCAGCGAGCGATTGACGAGGGAGCTCATCTGCATGTTGATCATGGCGACGAGTTGCGGTTGATCGAAAGTCTGGCTGCAGCGGCAGGCAAGGTAGTTGAGTTGACCCTGCGCCTGAATTTGGCGACGGGCTACAGTGAGCCGTGGAGTCGCTTTGGTTTTAATCTTGAATCGGGACAGGCAAGGGAAGCAGCACATTTTATCGCACAGAGCCCACATTTACAGCTGACAGGTCTGCATTGTCATATCGGCACTTATATTTTAGAACCACGTGCCTATGCCATTCAGGTGGAAAAAATGTGTGCATTCATGGATGCCATGGAGGAAGAAACCGAGTGCCATATCCAAAGTATCGATATAGGAGGCGGTCTACCTTCATGCAATGCGTTACATGGAGTTTATTTACCACCTGAGCAGAGCGTGCCTGATCTTGACGCGTATGCATCCCTGATCGGTGAAACGCTTATGCGTTGTACCTCGCAGCGACTGGAGCGCGGCAGAGCAAGGCCTTGCCTAATTTTGGAGTCGGGTCGCGCGGTGGTGGATGACGCACAACAATTGATCACCAGCGTACTGGGTTGCAAGCGCTTGGCTGATGGACGTCGTGGCGTGGTTATGGATGCAGGCGTGAATCTTCTATTCACGGCCTATTGGTACAACCACGCCGTACATCTGGGCAGGCCGGTGCCCGGGCCTGAGGAAGACACCGCTTTGCTGGGGCCTCTGTGCATGAATATTGATGTGCTGCGCCAAAGCATCAGCTTGCCGCCAGTACAGCCAGGAGATTGCCTGGTTATCAGTCCCACGGGAGCCTATAACAACACGCAGTGGCAACAGTTTATTGAATATCGCCCGGCTATTGTGCTGGTGCATAGTGATATGCAGGTATCTGTCATTCGTGAGCGTGAAGATCTGGCATCCATGATGGATTTGGAGATTTGTCCGGAACATCTGCAAAATTTTCATCTCGAGTGATCTTGCCATGAACTTGCAATCAGCCGGGGTTCGTATCATGGCAGTTCTTGGCGAAACACTGCCATCGCTGCTGTGGTTGCCAGCTGCACGCTGGCGTGCCATGTTGCTGCTAGCTGCCTTGGCTGTCCAGCCAAGGCATGTCTTGCTGGCCATGACAGCTTTGGGCATGGTCGAAGTAATGGCCGCTACTCTGCAGTTACCCAGAAGTGCCAACCTGCGTTTGAATGCCGTCTTGCTTGGATTAGTCATAGCGCTGCATGGAGGGCCATGGAGTATGTCCTTAATGCTGCTGGTGACAGCCAGTGGCTTCCTGTTGGTGATTCACGGGCTGCTGCAAGCATGGCATGTCCCTATAAGAGCCGGATGGCTAAGTTTACCCATGGCGCTGGTGATTCAGTCACTGGAGTTACTGCCTGCAAGTTCACCGGTTTCCATGCAGATGACGGGCGCATGGTTGAGCCCGTCATCCATGCCACAGCCATTAACAGGCTGGCAAGATGTGTTGGTCACTTTGGGGTCGTTAGTTTTTTCGACATCTGCAGTATCCGGAGTTTTGGTATTGCTGGTCGTATTTTTCACCTCTAGGTATCTGGCAGCAGTGTTCGTGCTCGCCTGTTTTCTCAAGCATGAAGTAGCCAGTAATCTTCTGCTGCAGGTACCCGAAGCAGGTCTGGATGCTGTTCTCGTTGTAACAGCTTTATCAGGCTACTACCTGTTGCCTGGCTGGCGTAGTCTGGCCATAGGCCTGGTCGCGGGTTGGATGACCTTGATGATAGCAGGACTGATGCATAGCTTATGGCTGCCCTGGCATTTGCAAGTGCTGACCTGGCCTTTATGGTTGATCATGACTTCAATGTTGGCGTTGTTGAGCCAGCGCCCCGCCAGTGTACAACCTCAAGTTCAGGTTCAGCCGGGAGGTTTACCGGAGCAGGTATATGAACAGGAACGCCTGGCTTCATCGCGTGCAGCACGTGCCTTGACATTGTTGCCACCATTTCATGGTAGTTGGCAGGTATATCAGGGGTTTTTCGGCGAACATACGCATCAGGGTATTTGGGGTCACGCCCTGGATTTTATTCAGATGCAGGAAGGGCAAAGTTATCAAGGCCATGGCCAGCTCTTGCAGGATTATGCTTGCTTTGATGCAGAAATCATTGCTCCTGCCTCGGGGTGGATAAGCTCTGCTTTTGACGATCTTCCAGACAATGAACCTGGTCAGATGGATCTGGTGAATAACTGGGGTAACTACCTGATTTTGCGTCTGGAGAGTGGTGTGCATGTATTGCTGGCGCATCTTCGGCAGAAAAGCATCAAAGTAGGGGTTGGTCAATGGGTGGTTACGGGCGAGGCACTGGCCTGCTGTGGCAGTTCAGGACGGTCACCTCAACCGCATTTGCATATGCAGGTTCAACAGGAGTGCTGGTTAGGAGCACCCACGCGGCCCTTCGCCATGACTTGCTTGTTGCGTCAGGAACAGCGAAACCTGTTTTGTCTGGCCTCTATCCCGGAACAGGGCGACCTGATTGCAGCGCCATCCAGTCAGAATGCTTTGCATCAGGCGCTCAGTTTGAGCGTGGGACGTCGCTGGCAATACAGATGGGTGACAACACAGGGAAGCGTAGTGCGATCACTGGAGTGTACAGTCAGTCTGATGGGGCAATGGCGCTTGCATAGTCCTGAATCCGGAGCAAGTTTTGCGTGGCTGGATACCGGAAAAGTGTTGGCTTTGCATGATCGTCAGGGGCCAGCAGATGAATTTATCGATGCCTGGATGTTAGCGCTGGGTCTGACGCCTTGGGCTTCTGAACGCATGGAGTGGGAGGATAGCCCTGCCCAGTCGCTGATGCCGTTGCACCTATGGGGAAAGTTAGGGCTTTTTGTGCGACACCCCTTGGGGGGAGGGATGCTAAGTCACTACCACCGTTATTGGGACGAGAGGTCTCAAACCTGGATACAACGAGGAGAGCATACTTTGCAACGCTGGCCTATGTCTTCAGTTCAGGCTAGCTCTGAAGTTCAGCTCAGTGAAGAAGCTGGTGTTATGGCGCTAAAACTGGATTCGGTGCAGGGACATTGTGAGGCGTATCTGATTCAGTTGGCACAGCATTCTGATATGGGGATTCCTGCCTGGAAGGTACATGTGCCTTTTATGGAGGTCAGTTGATATGTGCCGTGTCTTCGTAGGCACCAACTTATTACTCTGCGTTGTGTCTGTAGCTCATGCGGGTAACTGGTCGGGTGAATGGGCGCTGGATGATGAAATTGGGCAGTATCCTGATTCAGCGTTGTGGAAGGGCTACCAGTCCAGATCAGTCAATCTCAATGTGGCCTATCTGGATCGCTGGAATCTGGATGTAGGTGCCCGAGAGACCCAGGTACAGGGTTTGAATACTGATCAGGTAGCCCGGCCTCAGGATACCTGGGGAGATTTTTCTACCACCCTATCCATGGATACCTGGCAACGAAATATCACCTTAGGCGGACAGGTACTGCAGAGTCATGACCCCCTGGGTAATAACCTTAATGTCCAGGTGCAGTCGCTACACCTGGTTCAGGAAGATTTCGCTGGAAAGCAGCAAGGCATATTACAGCTATCAGAAAGTACGTATGGCCATCAGTTCAAGGTTAGGCAAGCAGATCTGACACAGACAGCCTGGCTGGGTAGGTGGGGAGTGGGCTGGCAGGCAGAGGTTGAACATAGTTCACTGTTGGGAGCGAAGGCAAATTACTCCGGTGGACTGCATCTGGATCTGTCCCTGGAAGTCCATCCCTGGTGGCCGCGTTATGCAGGTTTGCTGGCTTGGGCAGGTACACGGCAATTTGCCTGGGATGCTGTCAATCATCTGGCCATGACGGTATTCGATGAACAGCATGGAGCAGCCATAGCTTACTTGGGCTGGCAATGGAATGACCACTGGCACGTCTATATGTCATGCGGCGATGTCAAGGCACAAACTGCTACGGATGGGCAGACGTATGGCATCCGATTTATTCACAGTCAAATCAACTATACATGGTGATGATATGAATACGGCAATGATAAAGCGATTAGGGTTAGGGTTAGGGATAGCAGGCATGGGTTGCCTGACTGTCGCGAGTCAGGCTGTAGAGCCTCTGAGCCCGGTCCAGGCCTATGCTGCTTCTTACAAGTTGGAGGCCAAAGGGCAGTTGGATAGTGCCCTCAATGTGCTGGCTGATCAGTTGGCGCATAACCCTGCCGATGAGTATGTCCTACTGCGTGCGGGCTGGCTTAATTATCGCTTAGGCCATTTCCAGGCATCTGAGGTGGATTACCGAAATTCACTAACATTAAATCCACAGTCGCTTGATGCTCGCATGGGTGTGACGTTGCCATTGATGGCTGAGGGGCGTTGGCGTGAATCTTTGCTGTATGCCCAACAAGTGCAGCAGATGGCCCCCGGTAATTATGATGCGAGCATACGGGTACTGCTCTGTGAACAAATGCTTAAAAACTGGAGCGGCTTGCGTGCACAGGCCATTAACATGACTCATGAGTTCCCGGCGGAATCTGATCCTTGGCTATACTTGGCGCGGGCAGCATCAGCTCTGGGTGATAATAAGGCGTCGCGTAAGGCCTATGGCCAGGTTCTCTTTCGTGTTCCTGAGCAGGCGGAGGCTGTACATGCCTTGTTGCCGTAATTCGTAGGTTTTGTAAATGTCACTTTTTTTCAGGAGCATCAGGCTATATGCTCTTGTCTTTATGGATTATGAGCAGGAGGTTATTCATGCGTCGGCTAGGCTTGGGTTTATTATTATTGGTCATGGGATGGGCAGTTCAGGCTGCGCCTGCATTTGAAGAAGGCAAGGATTACACCTTGATCACCAAGCCGAGCGCCATGCCAGCAGGGCGCGACGTCCAGGTTCAGGAGTTTTTCTGGTACGGGTGCCCACACTGTTTTCATCTGTTGCCGGTGCTGGATGCCTGGTCCAGACACCAGCCTGCTTATGTGAAGCTGATACTGGTGCCAGCAGCGTTAACGCCGGTGTGGCAGATAGATGCGCGCGCTTTTTATGCTGCACAGATTCGCGGGGTGGTTGATAAGACGCATGCGTTGATATTCAACAGTATCCATCAACAGAACCATACTGAATTGGTTAATGATATCCCTGCCATCGCGCGTTTTTATGAAGCTAACGGAGGAGGCGCTCATTTTGCTGATCTCATGAACTCCATGGTGGTCTTGGGTAAGGTTAACTATGCTGCAGAGGCAGCCCGGAACTATGCGATTGAAGGTGTGCCTTCGCTGGTGATAGATGGTAAATATTTGGTGGATTACCATGCAGGCGAACCTGATCGTATGATGAAGGTGGTTGATTATCTGGTAGCGCAAGAACACGCTAGCAAAAAATAGTTGGATGATGATAGACAGCGGAGGAACGCTTGATACAGCCCCCCTGGGAAGGATGGTGGGAACGGGTGCAGGACAGGCTGGACCCTCGGGTGCCGGGGGCCTTGCGCGGCGGGCAACTTTTGCAAGCGGAAGCCTTGCCTGACAAACCCTTGCGCATCATGAGTTTTAATATGCAGGCAGGTATGGCGGTAACCCACTACCACCATTACCTGACCCGTTCATGGCGTCACGTTTTTCCTCCTGCTTCCGCCTTTGAAGCCCTACGCCCGATAGGCCATTTATTTCATCACTGTGATATTGTGGCCTTGCAGGAAGTCGATGCAGGTAGCCTGCGTTCTGGCTTTATCAATCAATTGCAACATCTGGCACAGCAGTCAGGTTTTCATTTTACCTTTCAACAAATCAACCGGGATCTTGGTCGCCTGGGGCAGTATGCCAATGGATTGCTGGCCAGAGTGCAACCCGCCAGTGTCGAGGAGCATCAACTTCCGGGATTGCGGGGACGTGGTGTGATTCTGGCGCGATTTGGACAGCCAGGGCGGGAAGTCACAGTGCTTAACGTTCACCTAGCGTTGACAGGAACTGCCCGAAAGCGACAACTGGCTTATATACGCACACTGATTGAACATGAGCGGCATATTATCCTGATGGGGGACTTAAACTGCAGCCATGGTGAGCTGTTAGCGTCTCCGCTGGGTGATATGCACTGGCAGTGGACTTACGGGGATCTGAACACTTACCCAAGCTGGCGCCCTGTGCGCCGTCTGGATCATATCCTAGTGTCATCAGGGCTGAAGATAGTCCATGTCAGCGTACCTGATATTCGTTTGTCCGATCACCGCCCCGTGCTTATGGATGTGCAACTCCATAACGATGACTAGCGAAGCCCAATAGCTTTCCTATACTTGCGCAGTACTGTGCCTGACCTAGGAAGATTTCCATGAGTGATGTGTCTGAGCCCAATCCTTGGCGCGATAAGTACCTTGATCTCAAAGAACAGGAAGATGAACGACAAGCGGTGATGCGTCGTGGTCTGGTTTGCGTTAGTCTCGCCGTAGATAATATCGATCCGGCTTTGGAGCAGCAGCTTAAATCCCTGCGCGAACGTCTTCGAGGCGCCTGGCAAACGCAAGAATTGGCACCCCTGGTAGATACCATAGAGCAAACCGTACGTCGACTGGATGAGCGCAGGACTCAGGGGCGTGACAAGGTTCGTGATCTGTTTAAACGCTTGGTTGGTTTGCTGGATCAGCTGCGTCCTGATCGTCATCAACGTAAGATGTTGTCGGCTTATTTACAGCAGATTGAGGCTGGTGATGGTGATTTTCAGCAATTATTGCAAACTTACTTACAGCTCTTTGAAAATCTGATTCAGAGTCAGGCCGAAGAAGCTAAGCCGGACAAGGTCTCTCCGGGATTATTGCGTCGCTTATTTGGTGGTAAGGACAAGGGGGGCGATGCTTCAGTTGAGGAGGCGCACCCCTCTGAAGTGGCGGGCGATGAAACTGCCGAAGACTCAGGTACCTCGGTACAACGTTATAGTGCAGGGCCAGCGATTGCCCAAGATGGCGTTCGAGATCGTATTGCTGGCGTTCTTGAGGGCTTGCTGGCACAAATGCAGGTAGAATTTCCTGAGCCCGTGGTGGCTTTGCAGCAACGCTGGCAAACTGAGCATGAGTTGGATGTTCTGCCCGAGTTGATTCAGGCAACGCTTAATTTGCACCAAAGCGTGAGTGCACAAAGAGCCAAGGATACGGAAGCATTTTTACTTGCGCTCAGCAAACGTCTGGTTGACGTTTATCGTTTCTTAGCAGGGCGGCAGGAGCAGCAAACGCGTGCGCATGAGGAGGTTGGTCGTTTCGATGCCAACATGCGTAACGAAATTGAAGAGCTGCGTACCCATGTTGTACAAGCAAGCAGTTTACCGACCCTCAAGCAGGATATCGAATTACGTGTGAGCGGGATATTAAAACTGGTCGATACCTACCGCGAGCAAACTCAGGTCACGGGCCGTAGCTTGCATACAGAAGTACAGGAACTGGAGGCCAAACTTAAACGCATGGAGCGCGAAAGCTCCAAGCTGCGTGAGATTGTCCGAAATGAACATCGACGTGCGATGCAGGATGCCTTGACCGGTATACCGAACCGCCAGGCGTTACAGGATCGTAGCCGCTTGGAGTATCAGCGTTGGAAGCGATATGCCACACCCTTGTCCATCATCATGGTAGATGTCGATTTCTTTAAGCGTATCAATGACCGTTTCGGTCATTTGGCGGGAGACAAAGTGCTCAAGCTGGTCGCTCAGACTTTACAGTCTTCCGTCAGGCAGACAGATTTTCTGGCTCGGTATGGAGGAGAGGAGTTCATGGTGATACTCCCACAAACCTCGCTGAGCGAAGCGGCCATGGCTGGAGAGAAGCTGAGACAGGCCATTGAGGTCTGTCCTTTTCATTTTTCAGGAGAACCGATAAAAATTACCTGTTCCATGGGAGTGGCGATGATGCAGGAGGGAGAGACCTGGGAGCAAGCCGTGGATCGGGCGGATCAGGCGCTGTTAAATGCCAAGCGCACCGGCCGTAACCGCCTGTGCAGCGATCCTGAGACGGCGTAAGCACCATGACCTGTGCTAAAATGGGCATCCTTTTTCTGGACGGGATGTGATCATGCACACTGGTATCAAGCCTGTGGTGTTAGTTATATTGGACGGCTGGGGATATTCGGAAGACACCCGTTTCAATGCTATAGCTCAGGCACAAGCTCCAGTATGGCGTGATTTGTGGCAAAACCATCCTCATACGCTGGTTTCTGGATCGGGGATGGATGTCGGCCTGCCACAGGGTCAGATGGGAAATTCAGAAGTAGGTCATACCAACCTGGGTGCCGGACGGGTGGTTTATCAGGATCTCACACGCATCAGCAAAGCTATCGCAGAGGGGGATTTTGCCCGTAATCCGGTTTTGCTGCAGGCCGTCGATAAAGCGGTCGCAGCGGGTCGGCGCGTGCATGTGATGGGTTTATTGTCGGATGGTGGTGTACATAGTCATGAGCAGCATATTCAGGCTATGGTGCAATTGGCAGCCAGCCGGAATGCGCAAGACATTTTTGTACATGCCTTTCTTGACGGTCGCGATACACCGCCGCGTTCAGCCGAAGGATATTTGACCTCGATGCAGTCATGCCTGGATCGCGTGGGACGTGGCCGGATAGCTAGTCTCTGCGGTCGTTATTTTGCTATGGACAGGGACAATAATGGTGCGCGTATGCAGCCTGCCTGGGATCTTCTGGTACGAGGACAAAGCGTGTTTCAAGCCCATAGTGCTGCAGAGGCTCTGGCACAGGCTTATGCCAGAGGAGAAAGTGATGAATTTGTCCAGGCAACTGCCGTACTCAATACAGCAGGCAAGCCGGATCATATTGAAGCGGGTGATGCCGTCATTTTCATGAATTTTAGGGCTGATCGCGCGCGTCAGCTGACGCGGGCGTTGTTGCAAGCGGACATTCCCGGTTTGGTACGCGGTGAAGTTCCACAGTTATCTACGTTGGTTCAGCTGACAGAATACGCCGATGATTTGTTGGCTCCGGTGGCCTTCCCTGCACAGGAACTGCATAATGTTCTTGGGGAGTATTTGTCACAGCAAGGACTTAGCCAGTTGCGTATTGCTGAGACAGAAAAGTATGCCCATGTGACGTTCTTTTTTAATGGTGGGCGAGAAACCCCTTTTCCGGGTGAGGAAAGAATTCTCATTCCCTCTCCTAAAGTAGCTACCTTTGACCTGAAACCAGAAATGTCTGCGTTCGAAATCACCGACAGGTTGGTAGAAGCGATAGACAGTAAAAAATTCCATACCATTATCTGTAATTATGCCAATGGTGATCAGGTAGGTCATACCGGGATCATGTCCGCTGCCATTAAGGCGGTAGAGGTCGTTGATTACTGTTTAGGCCGGCTGGTAGCTGCCGTGCAACGTTCGGGAGCTGAGATGGTGGTAACAGCAGATCATGGCAATGTCGAATGCTTGTTTGATGAATCATCAGGACAGGCTTTAACGGCGCATACGACGTTTCCTGTTCCTTTTATCTATGTAGGTGAGCGCCATGTACATATGGTTGAGGGGGGGGTGCTGGCTGATGTGGCGCCTACCCTGTTGACGCTCATGGGATTACCCGTGCCGGAAGCTATGACCGGACACAGCCTGATCGAACTGGGCTGAATGTTCATGGGGAAAATTATAGGCGCTGCTCTGCTGCTGGCGATTGTGCTGGTAGCTCAGGCCCATGGGACACCTACCCAGCGCAGCGTACGTGCTCATATTCAACATGTACAGCATCAAATTGATGAAGTTAAAAAGCATCATCAGCTGACCTTGGCTGAGCAGCAGTCCATGCAACAGCAGCAGGCACAAGCTGAACAGGAAATTGGTGGTCTGGTTCGGCAATTGGCTGATCTGGGTAGCCATGCTCATGCCTTAGAGCAACAGATTACGGCTTTACGTGCGCAACATGATGCCTTGCTGAAAGACTACGCAAAACAAAGTCAGGCCTTGATGCAGGATGATCGTTTGATCTGGCAGGCAGGGCGCCATGATTATTTCCAGATGCTGCTCAACCAGCAGCAGCCCTCCAAACTGGCCAGAATGCTGCATGATTTTCGTGTCCTGGCGGAAGATAGAACCCGTCAACTCGATCAGTTGCGTGTGACGGTAGCTGATATGCAGGCCACACAGCAGCGCTATGAAAGCCAATGGAATGCGCTGCAGCCACTGCAGCTTAGCTTGATAGCCCGTCGTCAGGCGCTGGCCCATGCGCGAAGTCAGCGTCAGGTGGCGATCAATGCGTTACGTGGTCAGGTGATGACGGATGATCAGCGGCTGGCCCGGCTGCAGTCCAATGAAGCAGCCTTGGGGCAGGTTTTGCAACAGCTGATGAGTCACCCCGTGGTCGTAGGGCCATCTCCTGTCCCGCCTCCATCCTCAGCGCCCAAAGCCGTTCCTGCGATGCCCATAGGGGCTGTTCATACGGATTGTCCATTACCCGTCGCTGGTGAAGTGCGTAACCATTTCAAGGCTCCTCGCGTGGGGGGCTTGCAGTGGAACGGGGTCGTCATAGCCATGGGGGCAGGAATGCCTGTCCATGCCGTGGCTGCCGGTCAAGTGGTGTATGCTGGCTATGTGCGTGGATTTGGCTGGTTGATTATCCTGGATCATGGCCATGGCTTAATGAGTTTGTATGGCCAGAACCGGAGTTTATTGGAAAAAGTAGGAACTTCCATCAAGGCCACGCAAGTTATTGCAGAGTCTGGGGACACGGGGGATGCCAGTTTGCCTGGTGTCTATTTTGAGATGCGTCGTCAGGGGCGTCCGATTGATCCCCTGAATTGGTGTCATTGATGATAGTAGGGTCGCTATAGGGTACAGTGGCTCTGTGAGAGGAAAAAGTTATGAGTTTAGTGCGCCCCCTGTTCTGTGTCTTGGCCTTGCTGACTGTGCAGGCTGCTTGTGCAGAGACTACGCCACCCTCGGCAACATCAGGGGCGGCCGTGGCCTCAGCACTGCCTCCTGTGATGGATGTTGAAGACCTGCGTATGTTTGTTGAAGTTATGGATCAGATTCGTAATTCTTACGTTGAGCCGGTGACCGATCATACCTTGTGGGTTAATGCCGTGCGAGGCATGCTGGAGTCTCTGGATCCGCATTCCGAGTATTTGGGTAAAGAGGATTATCAGGAACTCAAGGATGACACTTCGGGGGCCTTTGATGGCGTGGGTCTTGAACTCAATATGGTTAATAATGACCTTAAGGTCCTGGCCGCTCTTGATGATTCACCTGCACAAGCAGCAGGTATCAAGGCGGGGGATATTATTGTCAAAATGGAAGGCAAGCTGATCCACGGACAGAACCTGCAAACTATTCTGGATCAGATGCGCGGCAGTCCGGGAACGCATTTGCACATGACGGTTGCGCGTCCCGGAGATTCAAAATTACATGATTACGATCTTGTGCGGGCACGAATCGCGGTAAGCACGGTCAAGGGGCGTTGGCTGGTTCCGGGATTTGCCTCATTTAGAGTTAGTATGTTTGCACAACATACGGGTCATGACCTTGAAGTTGAAGTCAAGAAGTTGCAGGCTAGCGGCCCCTTTCAGGGTGTGGTGCTGGATTTGCGCAATAATCCAGGGGGTGTACTCGGAGGCGCTGTTGAAGTCGCGGATGATTTTCTTGATCAAGGGCTGATAGTCTCGACCAAGGGAAGGATCAAAGATTCCAATCAACAATTTGAGGCCACACCAGGCCAACTTTTTCCTGGCGTGCCGGTAGTGGTATTGATCAATGGCGGTACGGCCTCAGCGGCTGAAATTGTCTCGGGGGCCTTGCAGGACAACCATCGTGCCTTATTGCTGGGGACTACGAGTTTTGGTAAAGGATCCGTGCAGTCCGTGCTGGGCTTGCAAGGCGGACGCGGCATCAAATTGACGACCGCACGTTACTATACGCCTAGCGGACGCTCCATTCAGGCACATGGTATTGTGCCCGACCTGATTATCAATCAGGCTTCGGTTAAAGAACACAAGGCTGTTGATTTATATAGTGAAGCTGATTTAGCCGGGCATCTGGCCAATACACAGAAGTCTACCGAGAAATCAGCAGACGAGGATGATGGCAATTTGTTGGCTACTGATTTTCAGCTGTACGAGGCGCTTAATGTGCTGCGCGCCCAGACTCTGCTCAATCAGGCGACGGCGGTAACCCGTACCCAGGTCAGCACCCAGCATTAACAGGAGGTTTCCAGACGCATGACCAGACCTTGGTCATGCAGGAAATGCTTGGCTTGCTGTATGCTGTATTGTCCAAAGTGAAAAATGCTGGCAGCCAGTACGGCGTCAGCATGCCCCTGGATGAGACCATCGGCAAGATGCTGCAGATTACCGACTCCCCCTGACGCGATGACAGGCACTTTCACGGCATCTGCAACGGCCCGGGTCAATGCCAAGTCATAGCCCTCACGTGTGCCATCGGCATCCATACTGGTCAGCAGGACTTCACCTGCTCCTTCCTCGGTCATGCGCACCGCCCATTGCACCGCATCGATGCCGGTTGCTTTGCGCCCCCCGTGGGTAAAGATCTCCCAGCGAGAAGGGCCAACCTGTTTGGCATCAATCGCAATGACCAGGCACTGTGCGCCAAAATGGTCAGCCGCCGCCTTGACGAAATCAGGCTGACTGATGGCAGCGGAGTTAATACTGACCTTGTCAGCACCAGCATTGAGTAAGGCACGAATATCCGCTATACAGCGTATGCCTCCGCCCACCGTCAAGGGAACGAAGACTTCGCTGGCCATACGTCGAACGGTATCCAGGGTAGTTTCTCTGCCTTCATGGCTCGCCGTGATATCGAGAAAGGTAATTTCATCGGCACCTTCGGCATCATACCGACGCGCAATTTCAACAGGGTCTCCAGCATCCTTGATGTCAAGAAAGCGCACGCCCTTGACGACACGGCCGCCATCGACATCGAGGCAAGGAATTATGCGTTTAGCCAGAGTCATGATGCATCCGCCCGCTGTTGCGCTGTTGCCAAATCCAGGCTGCCTTCATATATGGCACGGCCGGTAATGGCGCCGATGATGCCGGAAGCATGAGCGGCTACCAACCTGTCTATATCCTGCATCGACGTAATACCACCGGAGGCTATGACGGGTAGACCCGAGTGCCTTGCCAGCTCCGAGGTGGCCTCAACGTTGACACCTTGCATCATCCCATCACGACTGATGTCTGTGTAGATAAGGGCACTGATACCAGCTTGCTGAAAACGTTGGGCCAGGGCCAAAGCAGACGTTTGCGAAACTTGAGCCCAGCCTTCGGTAGCCACCATGCCGTCTTTGGCATCTATACCCACCATAATATGGCCAGGAAACTGCCGGCAGGCCTGGTCGACCAGTTCAGGTTGGATCAGGGCCTGGGTGCCCAGAATGACCCAGCTGACACCTGCTTGCAGGTATTGCTCGATAGTTGCCAAAGATCTTATGCCGCCACCAATCTGCAGGGGGAGGTTGGGGTGGGCTTCTGCAATGGCTTGAACGACGCCGGCGTGTTGAGGTTTTCCGGCAAATGCGCCATTAAGGTCAACCAGATGCAGGCGTCGAGCTCCTTG
>JAJZHP010000032.1 GCA_021804355.1 Pseudomonadota bacterium
TGGTGTTCGTCAATGGATTACCGTTGGCTGTGATTGAGCTGAAAGCACCGGGCAGCGCCGGGGCACATCTGCTGGGGGCGTTCAATCAGCTGCAGACCTATAAGACGCAGATTCCTGCACTGTTTAAGACCAATGCCATGTTGGTGACATCGGACGGTATTGTAGCCCGGGTGGGGTCACTGTCGGCAGACCTTGAGCGCTACATGCCCTGGCGTACCACCGATGGTGCTGAGGTAGCTCCCAAAGGTTCTCCCGAACTCTCGACCCTGATCGAAGGTATATTTGAGCATCGCCGTTTGTTGACCTTGCTGCGTGACTTCACCGTCTTTGGTGAAACCGGATCGGGTCTTATCAAGATCATTGCCGGCTACCACCAGTTTCATGCTGTACTGCATGCGGTGGCTTCCACCATTCGTGCATCAACGCCTGTACAGGGTATCACCGAAGATCCCGTCGGCTATGGCCTGCGCAGTGTCAAGACTCAGCGTCAGGGGGATCAGCGTGCAGGCGTGATCTGGCATACCCAGGGGTCCGGCAAAAGCCTGCTGATGGCCTTCTATGCCGGGCAACTGGTCAAACACCCGGCGATGGCCAATCCCACGTTGGTGGTATTGACTGACCGCAATGATCTGGATGATCAACTTTTTTCCACATTTTCGATGTGTCGAGACCTGATCCGACAAACACCTATCCAGGCTGAAAGCCGCCATGATCTGCAAAAAATCTTGAGCCGGGCATCAGGCGGGGTGGTTTTCACGACCTTGCAGAAGTTCGGGGAGATTGCTGAGCCTCTGACTACTCGCCGTAACGTGGTTGTCATTGCGGATGAAGCACATCGCAGTCAATACGGTTTTAAAGCTAAAGTCGATGCGAAAACCGGCGAAATTTCCTATGGCTTTGCCAAGTACCTGCGCGATGCTCTGCCCCATGCCTCCTTCATAGGATTTACCGGCACACCCATCGAGGCAGATGATGTCAACACGCCAGCGGTGTTCGGCAACTACATCGACGTTTATGACATCAGCCGTGCGGTTGAAGATGGTGCAACCGTGCCCATTTACTATGAATCTCGGCTGGCGCGGCTCGAACTCGACGAAGATGAAATGCCCAAGATTGACATCGAAGTTGACTATTTGACTGAAGACGACTCAGAAGCTGACCAGGAACGTCTCAAAAAGAATGGGTCAACGGTTGAAGCGCTGGTGGGTAGTGATCGCCGCCTGGCGCTGGTTGCCAAGGACATGGTTACTCACTTTGAGGATCGTGTGGCGGCTTTGGATGGCAAAGCCATGGTGGTATGCATGAGTCGTCGTATCTGCGTTAAGCTCTACGATGAAATCATCAAATTACGTCCGGATTGGCACAGTGCTGATGACAACGCAGGAACGATCAAGATCGTGATGACAGGTGCGGCCAGTGATCCGCAGGGGTGGCAGCAGCACATCGGTAACAAGGCAAGGCGTGATTTATTAGCCCAGCGCGCACGTGACCCGAAAAACCCTCTTAAGATGGTGATCGTGCGAGATATGTGGCTGACCGGCTTTGATGCTCCTTGCATGCACACGATGTATATCGACAAGCCGATGCTGGGGCATGGACTTATGCAGGCGATTGCTCGGGTGAACCGTGTATTTCGCGACAAGCCAGCCGGGCTGATCGTAGACTATATTGGCATTGCACAAAACCTCAAATCGGCCCTGCAACAGTATTCCAAGAAGGATCAGGATAATACGGGTATCGACGAAGCGCAGGCTGTCGCGGTGATGATGGAGAAGTACGAAGTGGTGCAGGACATGTACCACGGTTTTGACTACGCCAGCGCGATGAGCGGAACGTCCCAAGAGCGTTTGGTGATGATGGCAGGAGCTATCGAGTGGATTCTCGATCTGCAGCAAAAGCTGGCTGTTCAAGAAAACACCCTGGAGGGCAAGAAAAATGTCCACCGCCGTTACCAGGATGCTGTGCTGGCGTTATCCAAGGCGTTTGCCCTGGCGGGTGCTTCTGACGAGGCTCGCAAGATTCGTGAGGAGGTCGGCTTTTTCCAGGCAATCCGTGCTGCGCTGGTTAAAAGCAGCACCGGCTCTGGTGTGACGCAGCAAGAGCGCGAGTTGGCGATCCAGCAGATTGTTAGTCGGGCGGTGGTTTCAACGGAGATCGTTGACATCTTGGCGGCTGCGGGTATCAAAAGCCCAGACATCTCCATCCTGTCTGATGAATTTCTCGCTGAAGTTCAACAGATGGATAAGAAGAATCTTGCGCTCGAAGCCTTACGCAAACTGATCAACGATGGCATTCGCTCGCGCAGTAAGGCCAATGTTGTACAGACCAAGGCATTCTCGGAGCGGTTGGAAGATGCCGTAGCTCGTTACCATGCTAATGCGATCACGACAGCCGAGGTGCTGCAGGAGCTCATCCAACTGGCCAAGGACATTCGTGCTGCCCGGCAACGCGGTGAAGAGCAAGGATTGTCTGATGAAGAGATTGCCTTTTACGATGCCCTGGCTGAAAACGAGAGTGCTGTGCAGATGATGGGTGATAACAATCTTCGGCTGATAGCGCATGAATTGCTGATGAGTTTACGCGCCAATGTATCCGTGGATTGGAATCATCGTGACTCAGCCCGAGCCCGAATGCGTGTACTGGTGAAGCGCATTCTGCGCAAGTACGGCTACCCGCCTGATTTACAGGACGTTGCCGTTCAAACCGTACTGCAACAGGCCGAAGCCTTATCCTACAGCTGGTCGATGTGGCAGGGGGAACCTTTGCAATGATAAAGAATAATGATAAGGAAAATCAGCAAGATAGGAAACTTGAAACTGTGGTTTTGGGTGGTGGTTGCTTCTGGTGCCTGGATGCTGTTTATCGAGAACTTATCGGTGTGCGTTCGGTGCTATGTGGCTATGCCGGAGGAGCCGTCGAGTTTCCTACCTATGAGGCTGTCTGCGCGGGGCATACCGGTCACGCAGAAGTCATCAGTGTGACGTTTGATCCGGATCTGATCAGTTTTGAGCAGATGCTGAGGGTTTTCTTTGCCATTCATGACCCCACCACACGAAATCGACAAGGACATGATGTGGGGTCACAGTACCGATCAATTATTGTCTGTCAGAACAAAAGGCAGGAGCAAGCCGTCTATCGTGTGATGCATGAATTAAAGGACTTATGGCCTAGTCCTATGGTCACGGAAGTTGCTGCTGCAGCGATTTTCTATCAGGCAGAACCTGAGCATCAAAATTATCTAGCCCTGCATCCACAACAGGGCTATTGCCAGCTGGTCATAGCTCCCAAGCTGGCGCATTTCCGACAACAATTTGCTCAGTTTTTGCGCACTTAACGGCGCTTCATCATATCGAAGAACTCTTCATTGGTCTTCGTGTCCTTCATCTTATCGAGAAGAAATTCAATAGCTGATATTTCTTCCATGGGATGCAGGAGCTTGCGCAGAATCCAGACTTTCTTGAGTTCATCATCACCCATTAAGCGCTCTTCGCGACGGGTGCCTGATTTCTTGATATTGATGGAAGGGAAAACGCGCTTTTCAGCAATCTTGCGATCCAGATTGATTTCCTGATTACCTGTTCCCTTGAATTCTTCAAAAATAACTTCATCCATTTTCGAGCCAGTTTCAATCAGCGCGGTTGCGATAATGGTGAGTGATCCGCCTTCTTCAATGTTACGGGCTGCGCCAAAGAAACGCTTGGGACGTTCGAGAGCATGGGCATCTACACCCCCGGTCAGTACTTTGCCCGAGCTGGGGATGACCGTGTTATAAGCACGCGCCAGGCGGGTGATGGAGTCTAGCAGGATAACGACATCTTTCTTGTGCTCAACCAAACGCTTGGCTTTTTCAATCACCATCTCTGCGACCTGAACATGGCGCGCTGGGGGCTCATCAAAGGTAGATGCGACCACTTCACCGCGCACTGTGCGCTGCATCTCGGTAACTTCCTCAGGGCGCTCATCAATCAAGAGCACAATCAAAAAACACTCGGGATTGTTGCGGGTGATGGAGTGAGCCACATTCTGCAGCAGCATGGTTTTGCCTGCTTTCGGCGGAGCGACGACTAGCGAACGTTGACCTTTGCCTACGGGCGAAATCAGATCAATTACGCGGGCTGTCAGATCTTCCGTTGAACCATTGCCTAACTCCATCATGAATCGTTCAGTGGGGAACAGCGGCGTCAGGTTTTCAAACAGGATTTTATTTCGGGCATTTTCAGGTGAGTCAAAGTTAATTTGGTTCACTTTCAGCAGCGCAAAATAGCGTTCTGATTCTTTCGGTGGTCGTATGGTACCTGTGATGGTGTCTCCGGTACGCAAGTTGAAGCGCCGGATTTGACTGGGTGATACATAGATGTCATCAGGGCCAGCCAGGTACGATCCTTCCTGGGAACGCAGGAAGCCAAATCCGTCAGGCAATATCTCGAGCACACCATCACCGAAGATTTCTTCGCCGTTACGTGCATGAGTTTTCAGGATGGCAAAAATAACATCCTGTTTACGATTACGGGCCATGTTTTCAAGGCCCATCTGTTCAGCTATTTGAACAAGTTCGGCAATCGGTTTTTTCTTGAGTTCGGTCAGGTTCATAGGCGAAGAAAACTTGCAGGTGAGTTAAGGGAATGGATCAAGCCGTCGAGTAAGACAGGCAGGTTTATGTTCACTATCAATGTCAATTGGATGTATTAGATATGGAAATTTACAGAATCGCGGATCTCGGACGTTCCGGGTGAACGCATAAGCCCACAAGGTCAAGCCGAACGCGATTAACAGTTTATATTTTATAAATTCGATTCTGTCAAATCATTCGAGCATTAAGGTAAGGGGGTAGCTGACAAACTGACCCCCTGCAGTTTTTAAAGGTGCGAATCAACAAATGCGGTTAGCTGCGACTTGGACAAGGCTCCAACCTTGGTGGCTTCCACGGAACCTGCCTTAAAAAGGGTCAGGGTGGGGATGCCGCGAACACCAAATTTCTGTGCCGTACCCGGATTGTCATCGACATTGACTTTGACTACTTTAAGGCGTCCCTGATATTCGTTAGCAATTTCATCAAGAATGGGTGCTACCATCTTGCAGGGGCCACACCACGGTGCCCAATAGTCCACCAGCACGGGGGTATCGGACTTGAGGACATCACTGTCGAAGTCGTTGTCCGAAGTATGCACGATCAGGTCATTGCTCATGAGCTGCTCCTATGAAGGGGGAAAAGGATGTGCGAGCATATTAACATTGTTTTCATAGAAGTGTACGGCGACGGTGCTGGTTGGAACTAAAACCTTCGTGTTATTCATGTTGAGGACTTCACGTTGCTTGATATTGAAAATTCTGGACTGTTGGCTGCTATCGATCTGGGGTCTAACAGTTTCCATATGGTAGTTGCCCGTCGTGATCATGGTGGATTGCAGCTGATCGATAGTCTTTCAGAGAAAGTTCAGCTCGCTGCCGGATTTGATGAAAGAGGTCGCTTGAATGATCTTGTTCAAGAAAGAGCTCTGGCTTGCCTGGGTAGGTTTGCCCAACATTTGCGTGGTGTTGATCCAGAAGGTTTACGCGTGGTGGGTACCAATGCCTTACGAATTGCACGTAATGCCAGTGCTTTCTTGAAACGAGCTGAAAGGCTGTTAGGCTGCCCCATCGAGGTAATTTCAGGGCGGGAAGAAGCCAGGCTCATTTATCTGGGTGTTTCTCATACGCAGGTGGATCGCGGCCGTCAGCTGGTGGTTGATATCGGGGGCGGGTCGACCGAGTTTATCGTAGGCGAACATTTTGAGCCCCTCCTTATGGAGTCCCTGCATATGGGATGTGTCAGCTATCAGCGACGTTTTTTTGCTGACGGGTTTATGAGTGAAGCCGCCATGGAGGCGGCTATTCTTGCAGCGCGACAGGAAGTTATGTTGATTGCGCAAGAGTATTGTCAGATGGGATGGGATGCTGCTCTGGGCTCATCAGGTACGATCAAAGCCTTGCTGGCTGTCCTTGAAGCTATGGGCTTAGCCCCTGATGGAGCCATAACGATGGAGGGGCTGCAGGCCCTGCGTGAGAAGATTCAGTCTTATCGACATGCCATGGATATGGATTTTCCCGGGCTTAAAGATGACAGAAAGCCCTTGTTAGCTTCAGGCTTGTGTATTGCTTTGGGGCTTTTCCAAGAGTTAGGCGTTGAGCGTATGGGCTATAGCGAAGGTGCTTTGCGCGAAGGTGTGCTTTTTGATCTTCTAGGTCGATGGGGGCACGAAGATATACGTGTCAGAACGGTACAGGCCATGCAGGGCAGGTATCATGTTGATGTCGAGCAGGCAGCTAGGGTGCGAGATACTGCACAGATGCTCGCCAGGGAGTTTGTCATGCAAGCAGACTGCCCTGAGCTGGATCAGGAATTATTGCTACAGGCGGCTGAGTTGCATGAGATAGGACTAGGCATTGCTCATAGCGGGTTTCACAAGCATGGTGCCTATTTGTTACGTTACTCGGATATGCCTGGTTTTTCGCGATCAGCACAAGAGCGTCTTTCTATCCTGGTTGGAGCGCATCGCCGCAAAATCAGGGAGGAACAAAAGCATGCGTTGTCAGATTTGGGCGGGTTGGGGCTGGTATATACCTGTGTTGTGCTGCGTCTTGCTGTCTTGCTGCATCATTCTCGGCATCGTGAGCCTTTGCCACGATGCCAGATTGCCTGGACAGAGGGTGTGCTTGCGCTGCGCTTTCCTCGGGGCTGGCTGGAGCGCAAACCGTTAACGCTCATGGATTTGCAGCAGGAAGCGGGCTATCTGCTGGCTTTGGGTGTCACGCTTGAGTTGGGATGACCTGCCCAGAAGTTGGGTTTTGCGGTAGAATACGGCGTCCTATTCATGATTAATTCCGAGGTGGTTATGTTCAGTTCCAGCTTGACGATTGCACGCTTTGATCCGGAGTTGGCCGAGGCCATGGCTCAGGAGTCGCGTCGGCAGGAAGATCATATAGAACTGATTGCTTCTGAAAACTATTGTTCCCCTGCGGTCATGGAGGCACAAGGCTCCTCATTGACCAACAAATACGCTGAAGGATATCCAGGTAAACGCTACTACGGTGGCTGTGAGTATGTCGATGTCATCGAGCAGTTAGCCATCGATCGGGCCAAAAAGTTGTTTGGTGCTGACTATGCCAATGTGCAGCCCCATGCGGGCTCACAAGCTAATGCCGCGGTTTTCTTGGCATTACTGCAGGCTGGAGACACGGTTCTGGGCATGAGCTTGGCGCACGGTGGGCACTTAACTCATGGTGCCTCGGTGAATTTCTCTGGCCGAATTTACCATGCTGTACAGTACGGTTTGAATCCAGAGACTGGTGAAGTCGATTACGATCAGGTTCAGCGTCTGGCGTTGGAGCATAAGCCCCGCATGATTATCGCTGGATTCTCGGCTTATTCGCGGATCATGGATTGGCAGCGTTTTCGCGCTATTGCTGATAGTGTCGGGGCCTATCTGATGGTCGACATGGCTCATGTGGCGGGCTTGGTGGCCGCGGGGGTCTATCCCAGCCCGGTGAAGATAGCTGATGTGACGACCACGACGACACATAAGACGTTGCGTGGGCCTCGTTCAGGTCTGATTCTGGCTAAAGCCAATCCTGATATTGAGAAAAAACTCAATTCTGCAGTTTTTCCAGGCATTCAAGGTGGACCGCTTGAGCATGTTATCGCGGCTAAAGCCGTCTGCTTCAAGGAAGCTATGGCGGAAGAGTTTACCCATTACCAGCGACAAGTGGTCGCTAATGCTCGTGCTATGGCGGCCGTCTTCATGCAGCGTGGTTATGATGTCGTGTCGGGAGGTACTGACAATCATCTCTTCCTGGTTTCCTTGATCCGTCAAGGCTTAACAGGTAAAGCTGCTGATGCGGCGTTAGGGCTGGCAGGCATCACCGTCAATAAAAATGCAGTTCCCAATGACCCCCTGTCACCCTTTGTGACGTCCGGGATACGAGTAGGTACGCCAGCCGTGACGACGCGTGGTATGGGGATTGCCGAAGTGAGTGAACTAGCCGGGTGGATGTGTGACATTCTTGACCACCTGGATGATATTGCTCTGCAGGAAAGCGTGGCAGCTAAGGTGCGCGCCCTGTGTGCACGTTTCCCCGTGTATGGAGCTTGAGCAAATTCAGGCACCTGCTGGGGCGTGAGAGGCGATTATGCATTGTCCATTTTGTGCGGAAGAAGATACCAAGGTCATTGATTCCCGACTGGCTGCAGAAGGCAATCAGATACGTCGCCGTCGGGAGTGTGCCAGCTGTGGTGAGCGTTTCACGACCTTTGAAACGGCTGAGCTGGTCATTCCCCGTGTTATCAAGTCGGATGGCTCACGTCAGCCCTTTGATGAACAGAAAATGCGTAAGGGCTTGATGCATGCCTTACAAAAACGACCGGTTAGTCTCGAGCAGATTGATGCAGCCGTGTTACGTGTGCTGTCCAAGCTGCGGGGCACAGGCGAACGCGAAGTCAAATCACGCTTGATCGGTGAAATGGTGATGTCGGAGTTACGAGATCTGGATCAAGTCGCCTATGTACGCTTTGCCTCGGTCTACCGAAATTTTCAGGATATTGCCGAGTTCCGGTCGGCTCTAGATACGCTGGACGCTGCCACTGAGCAATCCCCAGCATGAATGATGATCGACGCTGGATGGCCCATGCCTTAGTCCTGGCACAACGTGGGCTGTATACCACACACCCTAATCCACGGGTAGGTTGTGTGCTGGTCAACGCGGGAGTAATGGTGGGGCAGGGGTGGCATGAACGCGCCGGTGAAGCTCATGCTGAAGTCATGGCTTTAAGGGATGCAGGCCCTAGGGCCCAGGGCGCCGTTGCTTACGTCACTCTGGAGCCATGTTCCCACACGGGAAGAACTCCTCCATGCGCTGATGCTTTGCTGGCTGCAGGAGTTCAGCGAGTGGTAGCGGCTATGCAGGACCCCAATCCACAAGTGGCAGGTCAGGGGCTGGCCCGCTTGCGCGCGGCGGGTCTGGAGGTTGAGTGCGGATTGATGGAGGCAGAAGCGGAAGCTCTGAATGCTGGTTTTTTGAGGCGTATGCGTGGAGGTCTGCCCTGGGTTCGAATCAAGTTAGCGGCCAGCCTGGATGGTCGGACGGCCATGGCAGATGGAAGTGCTCGTTGGATTACCGGTGAAGCTGCGCGTCGTGATGTGCAGCGCTGGCGCGCCCGCTCCGATGTGGTGCTAACGGGGGTGGGAACCATACTTTGCGATAACCCGGCGCTGAACTTGCGTGAGGAACTCTGGCCTGTGGGTGAGTTTCCGCAACGCCAACCATGGCGTGTCGTTCTGGATAGTCACCTGCGTACCCCTTTGACGGCACAGATATTGCGATTACCAGGGCGGTGTACGTTGGTCGGTGTTGAGGGACACCATCAACGTCAGGATGGGACTGAATGTCGCCAGCTGGAAGGTGACAGGCCATCACCAGAAGCGGTCTTGCGGATGTTGGCGCAAGAGGGGGTGAATGAAGTTTTGATTGAAGCCGGTGCTGGGATAGCGGGTAGTTTTATGCGATCCGGGTGCGTGGATGAGCTGATACTGTATTTAGCCCCCACCTTGTTGGGAAGTCAGGCACGCCCCTTAATGGATCTACCCATAGTGACTATGGCTGATCAGCTGCGTTTACGGCTTAAGGATCAGCGCGCCGTGGGCGATGATTGGCGACTTGTTCTGGAGCGAACCTGATGTTTACCGGAATTATCGAAGCCGTAGGTACGGTGCGCAGCCTGGAACAGCGTTCTGGGGATTGGCGGTTGGTGATTGAGGCGGGTCGGCTCGATATGCTCGATGTGAAACTGGGTGATTCGATAGCCACTCAGGGCGTGTGTCTAACGGTCGTGGATCTGCCGGCAGGTGGTTATGCGGCCGATGTTTCTCTCGAAACAGTCCGTCATTCCACCTTGGCCAGCTGGCATGTCGGGCAAGTCGTCAATCTGGAAAAAGCCATGTTGCCGACCACGCGTTTTGGCGGACATATGGTCAGTGGCCATGTCGATGGTGTAGGAAAAATTCTCGCCTGTGGCCAGCAAGCGCGAGCATTGACCTATCAGGTTCAGGCTCCGGCTAATCTGCTGCATTACATCGCTCTCAAAGGATCTATCGCTGTGGATGGCATCAGTTTGACGGTTAACGGTTTGCAGGACGATAGTTTTAGTTTGACCGTGGTTCCTCATACCGTTCAGCAGACAGCGCTGCGAGCCTGGCGTACGGGATCCCAAGTCAATCTGGAAGTAGATCTTATTGCGCGTTACCTGGAAAGGTTGATGATGCCGCAGACGACGCAAGCATCCAGCCGTCTAGATCAGGCTTTTTTGGCAGAACATGGCTACCTTAAGCAGTCTTAACGTCTCCGGGGCGCGTGCCTTGCGCCCCTATGAGGCATCGGTGACAATGAGCAACGTTTAGCCCATGGGCTTGAAGCGTTTGAGGGTTGAGCATGGCATTAAGCAATGTGGAGGAGTTGATTGAGGAACTGCGCCAGGGGCGCATGATTATCCTCATGGATGATGAAGATCGGGAGAACGAAGGTGACCTCGTCATGGCGGCCGAGCATGTTCGGCCAGAAGATATCAACTTTATGGCGACGCATGCCCGTGGACTGATTTGTTTGACCCTGACGCGTGAACGTTGCCAGCAACTGAATCTTCCGCTGATGGTCGACAACAATGGATCCAGCCATGGCACCAATTTTACGCTATCTATTGAGGCTGCCGAAGGAGTGACCACGGGGATCTCTGCAGCTGACCGGGCGCATACCGTGCAAGTTGCTGTCGCCAGGCATGCCGTGCCTCGGGATATCGTGATGCCAGGGCATGTATTTCCATTGATGGCGCAACCCGGAGGTGTCCTGGTGCGGGCAGGGCATACGGAGGCAGGATGTGATCTGGCGGGTCTGGCAGGTCTGGAGCCGGCGGCAGCCATCGTTGAGATTATGAATGAAGATGGCAGCATGGCCCGTCGTGGTGATTTGGAAGTTTTTGCCCAACGACATCATTTGCGCATGGGTACGATAGCGGATCTTATTCACTATCGTATGGTGCATGAGCAGACCGTTATGCTACAGGGGGAGCAACTCCTGACAACGAGTTGGGGCGTGTTCCGGGCACTGCGTTTTTCTGATGTGGTCGGAGGCGAACAGCATCTTGCCCTGGTTCATGGTGATCTGACTTCGGGACTACCGACCGTACGTGTTCATGCTGTCAATCCGTTGCGGGATCTGTTGCATGTGCAGGGTAACGGCCGGCAGGGCTGGGATTTGCAGAGCGCTTTAGTTGAAATTGTGCGGTCCCCATGCGGTGTTTTGGTACTACTGGGTCAGGATTATCACTCGCGTGATCTTTTTGATCAGATGCAACAACTGCAAACGGCTTCCGCGAAGCCTGCCCAAGGTTCGGTGGCTTATCGCAGCATTGGAACGGGTTCTCAAATATTGCATGCTATCGGCGTTTCTCGCATGCGGTTGCTCAGTTCACCGATGAGATTTAATGCCCTTTCAGGGTTTGGTCTGGAAATTGTCGAATACGTGGCTTCCCCTCAGGGTAGCTAATCTACAGTGTAGCGGGGTAGAAACATGCAAGATATACATGTCATCGAGGGTAATTTTGTGGGTGTCGCTGAAGCGCGATATGCACTGGTGGTGGGGCGGTTTAATAGCTTTGTGGTGGAGTCTTTGGTTGCAGGAGCCTTAGATACCCTGAAAAGGCACGGCGTACCAGATGCTTCGATCACCTTGGCGCGTTGTCCAGGTGCCTGGGAACTGCCTTTATTGGCGCGTAAAATGGTTGCGACCGGACGATTTGATGCGGTCATCGCTTTGGGTGCCGTCATTCGTGGAGGCACGCCGCATTTTGATTATGTTGCAGGTGAATGTGCCAAGGGCTTGGGTGTCGTCCAACTGGAGTCATCGGTGCCGGTTATTTTTGGTGTGTTGACCACCGACTCTATTGAACAGGCTATAGAGCGTTCAGGTACCAAGGCGGGCAATAAAGGCAACGATGCTGCACTGGCTGCTATGGAAATGGTATCCCTGCTTAAGCAGGTCAGTTGATATGGCGCAAGACCGTGACTTCAAACCATCGGCTAGGCGTCGGGCCCGGCGATTTGTGATGCAAGGCCTCTACGAGCACTTGATCAGCGCTAATCCGGCGCATGAGATAGAGGCAAGGTGCAGGGCAGATAATGACTTACGTAAAACAGACGTCGAGTACCTGCATGAGCTTTTGGTGGGGTGTGTTCGCGAGCGCGATCATTTGGAATCACTGTTGCTAGGTTGCCTGGATAGGGATCTTGAACAGCTAACACCGGTTGAACGCAGCATTTTGAGTATAGGGGCTTATGAGTTGGCCTTCCGTATCGATGTTCCTTACCAGGTGGTGATCAACGAAGCTGTCGATTTAGCTAAAGATTTCGGTGCGACGGATGGGCACCGCTATGTCAATGGCGTTCTGGATCGTCTCGCCAAACAGTTGCGGCCGCATGAGCAACCTGGGTGAATTTGATCTGATACATCGCTACTTTGAACGCTCCAGCAAGGATCACCATATCGTGCTGGGTATCGGTGACGATGCTGCTGCCGTGCATGTCCCTAGCGGGGAAGTTTTATTGACCTGCACAGATACCCTGGTAGCAGGCAGACATTTTCCTGACATCACTGCCGCTTATGATATTGGCTGGAAGTCACTGGCGGTGAACTTGTCAGATATTGCAGCCATGGGAGGGGTGGCGCGTTGGGCTACCTTGGCCTTGACAATGCCAGCTGCTGACCCCATATGGTTGGAAGGCTTTGCTGCCGGTTTTTTTGCGTTGGCAGATCTGCATGGAGTATCCCTGATCGGGGGAGATACGACACGTGGACCGCTCAGTATCACCATTCATGTGCTAGGCACGACGCAGGCGGAAGGCATGATAAAAAGGCAGGGTGCTCGACCGGGTGATGCTATTTATGTTAGCGGCTATCCGGGCGAGGCAGCTTGGGTCCTAGAATGCTTATTGCGTGGCGCAGCGCCGGGTGAGTTAAGGTGTCGCCTGGACAGACCTGAACCCCGTCTGCATTTGGGCAGATATTTGCAGAACAAGGCGACGGCTGCTATTGATATCTCGGATGGTTTGGTGCAGGACCTGCAACATATCCTGCGAGCATCCGGCGTGGGCGCAACGCTGGATATTGCGCGACTGCCTAGGCGAGGGATGGATAGTGCCAAGCCATCACTACAGCAGAGCTTAGCCGGCGGAGATGATTATGAGTTACTGTTTACCCTTCCAGCAGGGCAGCTGATCAATGACTGGACGGATGAGCCCATATTGACTTGTATAGGTCACATTGATGCTGAGCCGGGTCTGCGTGGTTTGGGACTGACGGGCTTGGAACCTATGGATTTAAGAGGGTATCAACACTTTTGAATATACGCATCCCTCCAGGATTTGACTGGCATAACCCTTGGCACTGGCTGGCTTTTGGCCTTGGTTCTGGATTTTCTCCCTATGCTCCGGGCACGATGGGGTCGTTATTGGGGGTGGTATTTTTTGCCCCCCTGAGCTTGTTGCCGCTGATGAGCTATTTGGCTTGGCTGTTGTTCAGCGTGATATTGGGAATTTACGTTTGCGAAGTCACGAGCCGTGATCTGGGCGTGCATGATCATTCAGGTATCGTATTTGATGAGTTTGTAGGACAGTGGCTGGCTTTGTTGCCTCTGGTCATTACGAGGCATCAGGGACCACTGCTATTGCTGGCTGGTTTTATCCTTTTTCGGTTTTTCGATATTCTCAAGCCCTGGCCTATTCGGTGGATGGATAAGCATATTGGCGGTGGTGTGGGGATCATGATGGACGATGTGGCTGCGGGCTTGCTCGCAGCAGCGGGAGTCATGCTACTCATCATCCGGGGCTATTACTAAGATGGAGTCTATGATGCCTGTTGAGTATATTGCACACAGTAGTCTGCCCACCCGTTATGGAGTTTTTGAAATTCATGCTTTCCAGGACAAAATTTCCGGAAAAGAGCATGTGGCTCTGGTCATGGGTGATGTGGCCTGTGGATCACCTGTATTGACGCGTGTTCATTCTGAATGTTTGACGGGAGATGCTTTTGGCAGCCAGCGGTGTGATTGCGGACCCCAGCTCGATTTAGCCATGCAGCTGGTAGCTCATGAAGGCCGGGGAGTTATTCTCTATCTGCGGCAGGAGGGCAGAGGCATAGGCTTGGTCAACAAAATACGCGCCTATGCCTTACAGGATCAAGGGGCGGATACGGTAGAAGCCAACGAGCAGTTGGGTTTTGCTCCTGATTTAAGGGAATACTCCATGTGTGAGAAAATGTTGCGATCCCTTAAAGTACGCAACATCAAACTGATGACCAATAATCCCCTGAAGGTAGATGCCCTCAGAGCTCATGGGCTCGAAGTCTCAGAGCGGGTGCCCCTGCAGACCGGAGCGAACCCGCACAACCGCAATTACCTTCAGACCAAGCATGACAAAATGGGCCATATGCTGGAAGGCTATGATCCAGAAAGAAGCTGAATTCTCTCGACGATGGCCTGATGCAGGCCGAGTTTATCTAGTCCTGCGTCTATGTGCATTTCTGTAGGGTTAGCATGTTCGATAAACCGATCAGGAACGCCTAGCATCAGCAGCGATGTGGGCATGGCATGTTGATGTAGCAACTCACCCACCGCACTGCCGGCACCACCGGCAACCTGATGTTCTTCCAGGGTGACCAGAAGTTGATGATTTCTGGCCAATTCCAGGATCAGGTCGCTATCCAGGGGTTTAACAAAACGCATATCCACCACAGTTGCATCCCATTCCTCTGCAAGCTCAAGCGCATGATGTAGCATGGGGCCAAAGGCCAGCAGGGCAAGTTGCCGGGAATGCCCATGACGACGAATGATCCCCTTGCCGATAGGCAGTGACTGCAGTTCAGCCTCAAGCGGGACGCCGCAACCGGTGCCACGAGGATAACGCACGGCTGCAGGGCCGCGATGTTCATAGGCGGTGGTGAGCATACGGCGGCATTCAGACTCGTCGGAGGGTGTCATGATGATGATATGCGGTAGTGTTCTCATAAAAGCGATATCGAAAACACCCGAATGGGTAGGCCCATCTTCACCGACCAGACCCGCCCGATCGATACCGAAGGTTACATCCAGATTTTGCAGCACGATATCATGTATCAGCTGATCGTATCCGCGTTGTAAAAATGTTGAATAGATAGCGACCACAGGTTTGTCTCCCTCGCAGGCCAAGCCCGCAGCCAGGGTCAGGGCGTGCTGTTCGGCAATCGCCACATCAAAGTACCTGTCGGGAAATTCACGAGCAAATCTCTGCATGCCAGACCCCTCGCACATGGCGGGAGTAATGCCGACCAAACGACTATCGGCTCGCGCTGTATCGCATAGCCAGTTGCCAAAAACATCTGAATAGCGGGGAGGTTTGATGGCCTGGACTTGTGGACTACGTTCTTGCGCCGGGGCCATCTTGGTAATGGCATGGTAGCCTATCGGGTCAGCTTCTGCTGGCTGAAAGCCTTTGCCTTTGGTCGTATAAACATGCAGTAACTGAGGCCCAGGAGCCTCACGCAGGTTACTGATGGTGGCGATCAGATCTTCAAGGTTATGCCCATCGATGGGTCCAACATAGTTAAACCCCAGACTCTCAAACAAGGTGCCGGGAGCGTGCAGCATATGCTTCATACTTTCTTCGGTGCGCCGGGCAAAGTTGAGCGTGGAGGGCATGGTGGAAAGGACGCGCTTTCCTCCTTCACGCAGGGCGATATAGGTCTGGCTGGCCCAAATTCTGGCCAGATAGTTGGATAGCCCCCCTACATTACGCGAAATCGACATGTCATTGTCATTCAGGATAACCAGCATGTCAGCACCTAGATGCCCTGCATGCCCCATGGCTTCAAACGCCATACCGGCTGTCATGGCACCATCGCCAATGACGGCACAGACGCGCCGTGTACTCTCGCGACGCCGGCTGGCCATGGCCATGCCCAGTGCTGCTGAAATTGACGTTGATGAGTGACCTACCCCAAAGGTGTCAAATTCAGACTCTTCGCGTGAGGGGAAGGCAGCCAAACCATGGCGCTGTCTCATGCTGAGCATGGCGTCGCGCCTGCCGGTCAGAATTTTGTGAGGATAAGTCTGGTGACCTACATCCCAAACCAGGCGGTCAACAGGTGTGTTATAGCAATAGTGCAAGGCCAGGGTAAGTTCAACTACACCTAAGCCAGCACCAAAATGACCACCTGTTTGGCTAACGCACCATAGCAAATAGGCACGAAGTTCTTCGGCAAGTTCAGGCAGGGCCTCGGGCGGCAGCTGTCGCAACTGTTCTGGGCGATTTATTTCGTCCAGAAGGGGTGTTTCAGGGCGTATTGTGGGCAAGGAAATCAGCATCCGGACATACCTGAGGATGGGGATGAAAGGTAGGATTATAACCGTATCTAGCGGTCGCGGGAGATCAGATAATCAGTTAGCTGCAACAACATTTGTGTATCTGCCTCCATCGTGTGCAGTTCTGTCAGGGCTTGTGCATGCAAGTCATGACTAAGTTGTTGTGCTTGAGCTAGCCCCATGATGGACGGGTACGTGGCCTTGCCCATGCGTTCATCAGCGCCAACGCTTTTACCTAGCGTGTGTGCATTGCCTATCACGTCAAGAACATCGTCCTGAACTTGAAAAGCCAAACCCAAGAGAGAGCCGTAGCGTTGCAGACTGGCTAATGACTTGGGGTCAGTGACTCCTGCAGCCAGAGCACCCATTTCAAGACTGGCCCTGATCAGAGCCCCTGTTTTCAGGCGATGGATAGATTCCAGTTGTTCAAGGGTGATGGGGGTGCCTTCCGCATCAAGATCCAGAGTCTGTCCTGCCGCCATGTCACGAGCTGCCGTGGCTAATACATCCATGGTGGCTACACGTAAACTGACTTCCAGGGGAGCCAGCGCCAGAGCATGAAAAGCCATGGCCTGCAGGGTATCACCAGCCAGCAGGGCAATAGCTTCATTAAATTGACGATGACATGTGGGTTGACCACGGCGCAGATCATCATCATCCATGCAGGGCAAGTCGTCATGGACCAGGGAGTAACAATGAATAAGTTCAATCGCCAGAGCAGGCATATCAGCATGCTGCCAATGGCCACCAAAAGCCAGGCAACTTGCATAACATAAAGCCGGACGAATGCGCTTGCCACCGTTAAAAACGCTGTAGCGGACAGCCTGGTCAAGGTTGACGGCAGCCAAGTGTTGAGCATTGAAGAAGCTATCAGCTTGTTGTTGTACAGACTTACGTACACGTTGCATGAAAAATTCAAGTTCAGTTGGCGGCATCCAGCAGCTCCTGGGTGACTAGTCCTTCAGGGGTCTCGAGCAATACCCTGACACGTTGTTCAGCCTGATCCAGTTGAAGCTGGCAGGAGCGGGTGAGTGCAATGCCGCGCTCAAAAGCACTCAGCGCCTGTTCCAGACTGGATTCACCTGCCTCTAGCATGCGCACGATGGATTCAAGCTCTGCCATGGAGGATTCAAAATTTTTTAAGGAGGGGGTCTCCTCAGGGGCAGCATTCGTTGTTATCAACGGCTCAGTCTCCTGTTGTGGCTCATGGTTTATCAAAGAGCAAGCCCTTTAACCTGGTTTCTTCGTTCTGATCAATCTGAGTTTGTTGCTTAAGATTGGAGGCATTACAGTCAATATGATTGATCTGCGTTAGGTTAATCTCGCCCTCGGCATTGGCCTGGGCGTAGCGAGCGCAATCTTCTTCGGCGGAAACGGCATGTACAATCTTCTGGAAAGCATCCCATTGTTGGCTGAGGGTTTGTTGTTCAGCTAGACAGCTCGCGGCATCTCTGCATATTTTAATAAAAATCTGTCCCTGAAAGGGGCTCTGGGACGAGGCATGCATTATTTTCTGTTGCAATAGATCAAGATCACTTTGATTAAGGTTATAGATAAATCCAGGTTGATCTGCCTGAAGGGGGGTGCTTTGTAGCTTGTTGGCGATGCCATAACAGGAGTTTTCGTGCATAGGCGTAACGAATAAATGGGTAACATCGTCCAGACTGGAGCCTAAATCAATACCCAGTGTCTCTCGAACAGGAAGTACCTGATAGCCTGTCATGACAAAACGGCCAGCCTGGCCTTCAAAAGCCAGAGGGCAGGTCGATGTGTCAAAATTGTCATCGCGAACTTCAGGCAATAGTCCGTGAAAAAGTGTCTGCCAGCGAGTATCGCTTTGATTTATAAGCATGTTATGCGCAACTTGTCGTGCCAGGGCCTTGCGGTAGGGACTGTCGTTGGGGTCGCCCACGACATGGGTAAAACCTTGCTGTACGGCATAGGTGGTTTGCGATGTAGCCAGTCCATCATGATGACATTCTTGTGTTTTATGGACGGTGGCGCGTATGGCTGCATCACATTCGCCAGCTTTGCTTTGTTTGATCAGACAAGTCCTTTCCTGTTCGGCCAACTTGCTGAGATCCCCCAGGCAATCTGCGTAACTGGTAGAGATGATTGCTGCCATGAAGAAACTCAGGATGCCTGTGCGTCTATTCATCGATTAATCCTCCATGATGATCAGATGGGGAGCATAGCATCCCACAAGCAAAACAGCATTAACGGGGTATATCGACCGAGCCCATGCGACGGCGCAAGATGGCGGCTTTACGCAGTAAACGCTTGTCTTGACGATGGGTATCAAAATAGCGTGGGTTGGGAATAATGGCAGCCAGCCAGGCTGACTGGCGGGTATTAAGTTGTCGGGCATGAATATGAAAGTAGTGTTCGGATGCGGCTTCTGCTCCGTAGACCCCATCGCCCCACTCGATGACATTAAGGTAAATTTCCAGGATACGATGTTTATGCATCAGATGCTCAAGCATCAGGGTAATGGCAGATTCTTCCAGTTTGCGCCAAGGCGTTCTTCGTCCTGATAGAAAAAGATTTTTTGCCAATTGCTGGGAGATGGTAGATCCGCCCGCAACAATTCTTTGTTTATGCAGGTCTTTTTCCCAGGCAGCCTGAATGCCTTCCCAATCGAATCCATCATGTTCAAGAAAACGTGCATCTTCGGCGGCGATCACGGCAGCTTTTAATTGTGGAGAAATTTGTCCATAAGGTACCCAGGTGTGCTCAAGTTCTGCTTCAGGGTCCTGCTGTTGTAAACGATGTAAGCCTTCTCGCATAAAGGCGCTGTCGGAGGGGTTGTGATGACGCCACCACAACACATGCCCCAACAGCCAGAACTGATAAATAATCAGCAGAGCGCCCAGGGCCAGCAAGGCCCGGCGCCAGAAGGTAAGTTTAAAGGGAGGTAGCATCAGCGCTTATCGATCCCTGCCTTGCGTAGCAGGTCTCCCAAGGTGGCTCCACGACTAGGTGCAGGAGTGGACACTTTAGTGGCGCGTGGAGTCGTGCTGGGGGAGCGAGGTCTTTCCGGTTTGGTCGGCGATGCAGCAGCTTCCTTGCGCATACTTAAGGCAATCCGTGATCGGGGCAGGTCTACTTCCAGTACACGAACCTGGACGATATCCCCCGCTTTAACGATCTCGTGAGGATCTTTGATAAAACGATCGGTCAAGGCTGAAATATGTACGAGGCCATCCTGATGCACACCAATATCAACAAAGGCACCAAAATTAGTAACGTTGGTGATGACGCCTTCCATGTGCATGCCAACTTTTAGTTGCTTGATACTGTCGATGCCTTCCAGAAAATGAGGGGCTTTAAATTCGGGGCGAGGATCTCTGCCTGGTTTTTCCAGTTCGGAAAGTATATCGGTCACGGTGGGCAAACCGAAACGGTCATCGGTGTAGTCTGCTGCATTCACAGCTCTCAGGAAAGTTACATCACCGATGATCTGTTGCAGGTCGCGTGTGCTAGTGCGCAATATTTTTTCCACCAACGGGTAGGACTCAGGGTGAACCGAGGAAGCATCTAGAGGGTTATCGCCCTGGCTGATGCGCAGAAAGCCTGCAGCCTGTTCAAAGGTGCGATCACCGAGGCGGGGGACTTGCTTAAGTTGTTCGCGGTTTCTGAAAGCACCATGCTGATCGCGAAAGTTGACAATATTGTTGGCGATGACGGGGTTAAGCCCGGCAATACGCGCCAACAGGGCGGCTGAAGCCGTATTGACGTCAACGCCGACGTGACTGACACAATCTTCTACCACGGCATCCAGAGAACGAGCCAGGCGGCTTTGATTGACGTCATGCTGGTATTGACCTACGCCTATGGATTTGGGTTCGATTTTTACCAATTCAGCCAGAGGATCCTGTAGGCGTCGGGCAATGCTGACAGCGCCCCGATAGCTGACGTCCAGATCAGGAAACTCACGAGCGGCTAGTTCAGACGCTGAATACACAGAGGCTCCAGCCTCGCTGACGACGATACGCGTCAACGACAGTTCAGGGTGTTGGCGTATAAGTTCAGCCGCCAGACGGTCAGTTTCCCGCGATGCCGTGCCATTGCCGATAGCAATCAGCTGCACCTGATGCTGCTGACACAGGCTGGCCAGGGTGGCTATCGAGCCATCCCAGTCTTTACGTGGTTCATGAGGAAAGATGACGCCATGATCGACCAATTTGCCCGTGGCATCAACGACAGCTACCTTGACGCCGGTTCTTAAACCAGGGTCGAGGCCCAGAGTGGGGCGCATGCCAGCGGGTGCTGCCAAAAGTAAATCCTTGAGATTGCGTGCGAAAACTTGGATGGCATCGAGATCAGCATGCCCCTTGATGTCAGATAGGAGCTCAGTTTCCAGGTGAGGTTGCAATTTTACACGCCATGTCCATCGTACCGCGTCCAGTAACCAGCGATCAGCCGGGCGCCCTAAATCTTCGATTCCCACCAACTGGGCAATGATGACTTCGCCAGGGTGTCGTTCAGCTTGCTCACTTTGAGGTAAGTTGATGCTTAAGCTGAGGATGCCTTCATTACGGCCTCTGAACATAGCAAGAGCACGGTGAGAGGGTAAGTCTTTAAGAGAAGAAGTATGATCAAAATAGTCACGAAATTTCTGGCCAGGTTCCTGCTTGCCCTCGGTGACCTGACTGCGCAGAACGCCTTGTTCCTGCATGGTCGAACGCAATAGGCTGATCAAGGCAGCATCTTCGGAAAAACGTTCCATCAGAATGTGTCGGGCTCCCTCAAGAACAGCTTTGATATCGGCATACCCTTGATCAGGTCGCAAATAAAGCAGAGCCTGTTCTTCAGGGTTAAGCTCAGGCTGGCTCATCAAACTGTCAGCCAGCGGTTGTAAGCCTGCTTCAATGGCCAGTTTGCCTTTAGTGACCCGGCGTGGTTTATAGGGCAGGTACAGGTCCTCAAGCCTGGCTTTATGGTCGGCTGCGTGAATCAAGGATGCGAGTTCAGGACTTAATTTGCCCTGATCCGCTATACTTTTAAGGATGGTGTTGCGTCTTTCATCCAGTTCCCGCAAATAAAGTAGTCGTTCCTCAAGGTTGCGAAGTTGCGTATCATCAAGGCCGCCGGTAACCTCTTTACGGTAGCGTGATATAAAAGGCACGGTAGCTCCCGCATCAAGTAGAGTTACGGCTGCCTGAACTTGTGAAGCCTGGACTGAAAGTTCATGGGCGATGCGGTTGATTAAGGTATCCATGCTAATTTCCGGGGGCTGTTGGCTACTAAGCCGGGCATTATAGCTAAAATCCGGTCAGGCTTGACAGGTTGATCTTGGTGGAGAACAAAGATGGATGAACATGCACAGAAAGTGCTGGTAGTCGATGATGATGCTCGTCTACGTCATCTCTTGCAGCGCTTTCTGGAAGAACAAGGGTTTGTCGTTCGCACGGTTCAGGATGCTGTGCAGATGGATCGAATGCTGGCACGAGAGCTATTTACGTTGTTGGTACTGGATTTGATGCTGCCCGGGGAGGATGGCATGGCCATCTGCAGGCGTTTGCGCGCTGCAGGCAATAATCTACCCATCATCATGTTAACTGCCCGGGGAGGTGATGCGGACCGAATTGGTGGTCTTGAGGCGGGAGCCGATGATTACTTGCCCAAACCGTTTAATCCGCAAGAATTGCTGGCCCGTATTCGTGCTGTGTTGCGTCGTCAAAGTCGTGAATTACCAGGAGCGCCCAGTCAACCGGGCGAGATGGCAAGTTTTGGGCCGTTTACGCTGGACCTTTCCACCCGGCGTCTAACTCGTGATGGTGTTGAATTGCCATTGACGACAGGCGAGTTTGCCGTATTGAAAGCCCTGGTGCTGCATCCCCGTGAGCCTTTAACTCGTGATAAGTTGATGAATCTGGCGCGAGGTCGTGAGTGGGGGGCTATGGAACGTTCCATTGATGTGCAGGTGTCGCGACTGCGCCGCCTGGTTGAAGATAACCCAGGCAAGGCGCGTTATATACAAACCGTCTGGGGTGTGGGTTATGTCTTTGTGCCGGATGCTTGAGGCGTGTCTTGGTCTCTGCGTGACTTAAAGCCTAAGTCTACGGTTTGGCGGACAACTCTGGTATTAGGTATTGTGGTACTGGTCAGTCAATCACTGTCGCTCGCATTTTACTCCTTCAATCTCTATGCACCTGAAGTCAAGCAGCATGCCCGTTTAGCTGGGTCGGTGCTGCGGTTGTTACGTCAGCAGGAAAAGGAGCAGCCGCTGCTGGCCAAATCCTCGCCCAAGGAGCGCTGGCTGGAACATGCCTTCGGCTTGACCTTGGTGCGCGATCCCGCTCTGTTTCCCAAGGTAGTGGACAAGCCCTTGGCTGACTTGTTTACAGATTACTATGCGAGGCAACTGGCTATTCAGCTGGATGAACCTGTGCATGTTTTTTTTATGTTCAAGCCGGTTCCGGTATTATGGATTGCTGTGCCATCGATGGCGGGAGTCTGGGTTCGTGAGCCCCTGACCTATTTTGCCGACTATAACCCTTATGTGATTATTGCCTGGGGTCTGGGTGTGCCCTTGTTGACACTCCTGGCTATTGTGGTTTTGGTTAGACAGCTCAATCGTCCTTTACACCGTTTGGAGCGCGCCGCATTACAGGTGGCCTTGGGGCAGCATGGAACGCGCCTGGATACTCGCCATGGCCCTAAAGAAATACGGGCTGTTAATCGGGCTTTTAATCAGATGACACGTCAGCTTTTGCAGTCTGCTAAAGATCGAAGCTTTATGCTGGCAGGGATTTCGCATGATTTGCGCACCCCCTTAACGCGTATGCGCCTCACCGCAGAAATGCTGGCTGATCAGGAGCTGGCTGAGGGACTCATTCTTGATATCCAGGATATGGATGAAATCCTGGAGCAGTTTATGGCCTATATGCGCGATGGTTCTGATGAAGCGGCAGAATTTATCGATGTTAGGCAGATATTGCATGAAGTGGCTGCACAGTTTTCCCCTCTTGCTGAAGTTAGGATCAAGGTAGGCCAAGTTCCTTGCTTATGGCTTAAGCGCTTGTCGATCAAAAGACTGCTGACCAATCTCGTCAATAATGCTCTCAAATATGGACAAGCGCCTATAGATTTGTCATGCCACCTTATGACTGATTTTGTAGAAATTCAGGTTCGAGATCATGGCGAAGGGGTCAGTGCGGATGATGTTCCTCGCTTGCTGCAGCCTTTTCAGCGAGGCGATAGCGCTCGCTCAAGTTCAGGCTCGGGCTTAGGACTGGCCATAGTTCAACGTATTGTCAAATTACATCATGGACAGCTGTTGATGGGTAATCATGCGCAAGGGGGTTTGCTGGTTCGAGTTCGATTGCCGTTGACGGGTAAGCCCCTGTGACTGCGCTGGACGGATGGTTTCTGGCTTTAATAATCATGATTTTAGAGAGTTGGGCGGCTCTTTTGTGGTATCTGCCATGGTGGGATATGGGGTGGCGATGGTCGCTTTACCAGGCGGATATGGTATTGACAGATCTGCCTAATACACATGCTCTGGCTTATTTTTCAGGGCCATTGGCTGTACGCAGTACGGGTCGGCAGGAGTTGGTTTTTCGGCCAGAAGGGATCTACCTGTTATTGAGTGCCTGGCATGGTCGTATACAACTTGAGCACGATCGCATCATTATCGAGCTTCGCATGGGCTTAAGCCCATGGCTTGCTTATCCCTGGTTGGTATTATTGCCGGCGGGCCCTGGGGTCGTCTTGCTGCTTTTGATAAAAGATGTGTATTTCCTGCAATTGCACAAAAAACAGATTCATGCGCTGCTGCATTTTGTACAAGACGAATCCTTAAGGTAGCTTATTGCAAAGGGGCTTGGGGTTCCAAATAGGCAGTTAAGTCTTCAGCTTCGAACCTGTAGGTCCTGCCACATAGCTCG
>JAJZHP010000127.1 GCA_021804355.1 Pseudomonadota bacterium
TGGCCTTTACGAGCTTATGAATGCCATACTGAGGATCAACTTCCACCAACAAATGCACATGATCCGGCATGACTTCCAGTTCCATAACTTCTGATTCGTGTTCTACAGCTTTTGCGTAGATAATAGCTTTCAGTCGATCATCAACGGCCCCTGTCAATACCGGCTTACGGTACTTAGGACACCAGATGACATGGTACTTACAGGTGTACACCACGTTGTTGTTTGACTTGTACTTGACCAGATTTGTTCATCTGGCAAGCATACAAAATCTTGCTACATATTAAAATAAAAGATGGGTGTCATAACGTAGTGCTTTCCTCCCCACGGATAAATTCGGGGGCTTCTCGCACAATTCGGTGACCTTATCGCCAACATGTAACTACGAAGTTGGCAAATTCTTGTGTTAGCATCTGAGTACGAATTATTTTAAGAAGTTGGAGCACGCTTCATGCGTCTGCTGTACTATTTTTCTTGTTTCCTTCTTAGCTGCATGCTATTGCTTGGCACAGCAGCTGCAGATACGGATTCAAAGCAATGGTATCGCTACACCGATGATAATCATCTTACGATCCTTTCAGACACGCTCAGCAGTGACGCCATACGCCATGGCTATGAGATACTTAATACCCATCTGGATGTCATTGCGACCGTCCCTCCGCCCCCTGATGCTCATCAGCGGTTAAAACTGGAACAGCAGGCTCAGCAGTTGCGCGAATTACGCCATTTGCAAAAAATGTACGGCTCACCGGAAGATGCCCGCCAGCAGATGGTTAACCGGCTTAACGCCTTGCAAGCATCTCTTGACATACAAAAGACCTCCGCACAACGTGCGCGCGATGAGCGTGAGGCTGATGCAGATCGGGCAGCCAATTTTGAGCGTTCAGGGCGAACTCCACCCCATGACCTGCTGCAACGCATTGACGATGACAACCAGAAAATATTGTCTATCCAGCATCAGAGTCAGGATATAGAAAATCAGATAAAAACTGTCAAATCACAATTTCAAAGCATCATTAATCAACTGGAGACCGCTGAGAAAATCCGTAATGATCAGGATGCTAAGAACGCAAGCTCTTCTCCCATGCCAAGCAGCTCAGAATAACGCGTCAGCACTACATCAAGATTTAGTCGCAACGCATCCATTTCAGGTCGGGGTAATAATTCAGGCAGACGGTCGGCAACAACGCCAGCTTGCGTTGCCTGGGCCAGAATTTTACCGAGAAATATCATGATCGCCTCGGGTGATACAGGGTCATAGCTCAGGGGCATCTCTTGCTCAGCAATAGCTCTCACCATCGACTCTGGAAAACGCCAGCGTCGAGCCAGTTCAGCCCCTGCTGCGGCATAGTCATAGCCTAAAAGGCGCTGCTCAACTTCAGATCGTCCTACCCCTGCTCGAACAGATTTCTCTACTTCCATGGCTAAATCTGGATGAACCATAAAGATCAGTACATCTCCCATATTGTGTAATAGACCTACCGTAAAAGCAGCATCTGGGTTTTGTCGGCAAGTCCTTGCTAACCATGCACAGGTAGCCGCTGTTTTAAAACTTTGTTGCCAAAAGCGTCGCATATCAAATCCCGCGGGGGCCTTGAAAGCATTCACTAATCCACAGGATAAAACCAAGGTTCGCAACGTATTAAATCCCAGCACCAGGACAGCATCATTGATGCTGGCAATTTTTCGGTTACCACCATAGGCTGCCGTATTAGCCAAACGCAGAACCTTGGCGGTCAGTGCTTGATCATGAGAGATGCGTCGAGCGATATCATCAATATCGACCTCAGGATCATCAAAACTGCCAATCAAAGATTGCACCACCGAAGACATGGCAGGCAAATGCTGATTAGCCTCAAATAAAACATCCATCAAAGGCATATCCGTCTATCCTCTTCAAAGCATCCTCATCTGCCTAAGATTAGGTATACTTTGAACATTTGCACAGCAAAAACATACTTCTCAGCGCAGGAACAAACGATACGCAGGATTACTTGTTTCTTCCTGAAAATCGTATCCCACGGCATGCAATGAAGCCAGTAGATCGTCACGACGATGGTGACCGAGTTGCATTCCCATCAGCACCTTACCAAAAGCAGCGCCGTGGTTACGGTAATGAAACAGGGAAATATTGAAGATAGAGCCCATACGCGTCAAAAACTGCAGTAATGCCCCCGGTCGCTCGGGGAATTCGAAGCGAAAAATAAGTTCATCGGCCAGTCCGGCGTGCCCACCTACCAAATGCCGAATATGCAAGGTTGCTAATTCATCATCGGAAAGGTCCTGAACAATATATCCTTGGGCTAGAAGATTCTCGATAACTTCCTGCTTCTCGCGTTCACCCTGGCGCAGTTGCAAGCCTACAAAAACATGTGCAATCTCATCATTCGCATAACGATAATTAAATTCCGTCACATTTCGTTTACCCAAAGCCTCGCAGAAGGCCAAAAATGCTCCTGGCTTCTCTGGTATCGCTACGGCAAAAACCGCTTCCCTGCGTTCAGCAAACTCTGTGCGTTCCGAGATATTACGTAAACGATCAAAATTAATGTTGGCACCTGAATCTATAGCAATCATGGCAGCTGACTGCGCTCCGTGCTGCTGTACATATTTCTTAAGACCCGCCAGCGCTAGCGCTCCCGAGGGCTCAGCAATGGAGCGGGTATCATCAAAAATATCCTTGATAGCAGCACTAATCTCATCGACCGAGACGGTGATCACTTCATCAACATACTGGCAAGCCATGGCAAAGGGCAACTCACCTACCTGGGCCACGGCAACACCATCAGCAAACAATCCCACATGATCAAGGGTGACACGCTTTCCGTGCCGCAGCGCAGCCAATAGACAAGCTGAGTCCTCCGCTTCAACCCCCACCACACGAATATCCGGGCGCACATATTTGATGTAAGGTGCCATTCCGCCAATTAAACCACCACCTCCTACAGGAATGAATATCGCGTGAACAGGCTCTGTAATTTGCCGCAAAATTTCCATGGCTACCGTACCTTGGCCAGCCATAACATCCAGATCATCATAGGGATGGATAAAAACCTGGTGTTCACGCAGTTCAATCTCTCTGGCATGACGAACAGCCTCATCGAAGGAATCGCCCCAGAGCACTACTTCAGCCCCACGCTGTCGAACAGAATCGACTTTAATATCGGGCGTTGTTTGCGGCATGACGATAACGGCTCTACATCCCCGCCGCTTGGCAGCTAACGCAACCCCTTGGGCATGATTACCGGCCGAAGCGCATATGACTCCTCGCGATAATTCTTCAGGACTAAGTCGCGCTATTCGATTATAGGCACCTCGCAACTTGAACGAAAAAACCTCCTGAAGATCTTCGCGTTTGAGAAATATCTTCTGTCCAAGCCGATGTTGCAGCACGGGCATTGCATCCAGAGGAGTTTCCCTGGCCACATCATAGACCCTGGCTTGCAAAATTTTACGCACCATTTCTTCGGCTGAGGTCACAATCAACTCCCTATCATCAATGAGCTAATGTAACATCCATCTCTACAATGGAGAACCTTGACTCCCTCGTCCACCACCTAGATAGCCCTGAACTTAAGGAGAATGCGAGAATCAGGCCCGCCACGCTGCGGGGGCTATCCCTCATCTCTACACTGTAGAGTGGTTTTCTCGCCCCATCCTATGAACCAGGAATTATTGAAGAAAGCTGTCGCAGAGGCTGCTCTGGCGTATGTCACTCCTGATGAATTTTTAGGCGTGGGTACCGGTAGTACTGCCAACCACTTTATCGACGCCCTTGCCCTGCATGGCCCTAAAATCCGCGGTGCTGTCGCTAGCTCAAAAGCTACTGAACAGCGACTAAAGCAACACGGTATTGAGGTTTTTGCCTTGAATGACGTTGATGCCCTCGATTGTTATGTTGATGGCGCTGATGAATTTAACCCTAATCTACAATTGATCAAGGGAGGAGGAGGCGCTTTAACCCGGGAAAAAATTGTTGCAGCCGTAGCTAAACGGTTTGTTTGTATCGTCGATGCCTCTAAGGAAGTCGCTACCTTGGGCGCATTTCCACTGCCTGTTGAAGTCATTCCCATGGCCAGATCCTACGTTGCACGGGAAATAGTCAAACTAGGAGGCACTCCTGTTTACCGGGAAAATTTTGTGACGGATAACGGCAATCAGATCCTGGATATCTGGGGCTGGTCCATCACCCGCCCAGAATACCTTGAGCAGGCGATCAACAATATCACGGGGGTGGTTTGCAATGGTTTATTCGCCCTCAGGCCTGCCGACATTGTGCTGGTCAGCAAGCCCTCTGGCGTTAAAACCTTAAAAATTGAAACCTAGCTGCGCCATCGCACCTACCGTGTTACTGGCGTAGGTCGCTGCGATCGACAGAGGCCCCAGACCCAAGCCAGCGGTTAGCTCGTTCTTGATAGGACCGTTGGCTAAATTTTGACGAAAACCGCCCCGCAACTTTAATACCCAGAGGTCAAGTTCACCGCCCAATCCTAAAAACTGTGTGCTACTCCCCCAGGCGACTGGTGCCCGGTTGCGTGTCAAATCAAGATCAGCGGTTAACGTAGCTCGCGACCAATGCGCTTCACCACCCACGGTCAACTGCGGATCTACGTGCACGCTAGCATTTGCATAGGTTGTCTGATTGGTGTTGGGGTTAACGACGGATTCAGTGGCAGTCGAAAAATTCTCAGGGATCAGGTTTCGAACTGATGCACCCACCTTGTAGGGTGAGTTTGGAACGACATAGGCCACCCCTGCATCCAGATTCAGTGCATTTTGACTGCGGCTGTTGTTGGTAATTGAACTCGCGGTCACGTTGTTATTATTCAGATTCTGGTAATAATAATAGGTCTTAACTTCCAGTACCTTAGGGGTCACCCCCACAGCGATACCATCGACATTCATGGCCAGGGCGACACCTAGTTCACCGATGGCGGCACCTACAGCCTCAACCGTTGACGCTACCGTTTTGCTGGGATCTTTAAAACAACTCGCAACGGCGGCACCAGACTGCTGCGATTGTACCGTGGACACACATCCTGGATTGAGCAAATTCGCATACTGAGGATTGGCCAGCAACCCCTCTACAGCGCTAATCCCTGCATTCCTTTGGGCTGATGTCCCCCCCTGAATCTGATCGACATAGGGAGATATACCACCCATCAGAGTTTGATAATTAGCCAAGGTAGTCTGGTCGGAACCGGCTTCATTGAATCGAGCTGCCACATCTGCAGTCACATTGGTGAAAATTCCAAATGAAAGCACGGGGTTATGAAACGCCATCGAAAAGGGGATTAAGCCCAACTGTATATCCGCAGGCTGGCCACTGAGACCTGCAATCCCGGTATTTAATTGGCCCAGGTCAGTACTAAATTTAGCTGTCGTGGCCGAAGAGAAATTATTATTGAGATTGTTGTAGTCATTCACTGACGCGTTGTACGCACCATTTTGCAGATCCTTAACCTTGGTATGCAAATTCCCTTCATCGGTAATTTGTGCGCCCACCGCAGGTAGGGTCAGGGCAAAATGATCATGATCATCCGGTACCGCCAACAGAGCAGGATTAAATAATGCTGCACTGCCCAATCGAGAAGAAGCTACGCCTGTGCCCCCCATGGCCATGCTACGCGCATCAAACACCGTAGATGAATCCGCAAAAGCGGGCGATAACCCTGCTGATATCGCAAGCGTCAATAAAACTCTGCGCTGCGCAACGCTTAACGTCAACATACTGCATCCTCATTCCATGAATTTTTAATAGAGTAATTTGTCCGCCCCTGAACATCCAGTCCCCCATTAAAAATAATTTACAAATTCGTGTATCATGCATGCAATCCTTAGCTAACCCCCGCAAAGCCATGGACCAACTCACCTTTTTAACCTGAATTACTGCTGATGCTTGGAATAGCTGACTGATGAATAGGCTGAATACACTGCTACCTGCCGATGGACTGCGCCGCCCCGTAAGCATCGCGTTTGTCGTTTTATTTTTTATCAGTTTGTCCCTTGGGGTGATCAGTTTTTTTGAACTATCCCCCAAAAGCGTCATTGTTATCACCACCGGCCCCCAAGGCAGTCAATTCCAGCGTGATGCCCTGCAATATGCAGCGATACTTAAACGCAGTGGTGTCAAGTTAAAAATTCTGACTTCTCAAGGTTCTCTGGAGAATTTGCAACGCCTGAGTAACCCGCACATGCAGGTTGACGTGGGTTTTGTACAAGGCGTCCTGCCTGAGGATCATCCCACCCAGGGACTGGTGTCCTTAGGTAGTGTACGCTACCAACCCTTACTGATATTTTACCGCAGTGTACGTGCCTATCATTT
>JAJZHP010000128.1 GCA_021804355.1 Pseudomonadota bacterium
AGTTATTGCCATGCGAGGTGTGCGGCAACTGCTAGCCGGTAAGTGTATTCAGAAGGAAAAGAAGCGGTGCAGAATCACAAGGATCCAGGTAGGGGCGGAGGGCTCCGAACCGGCTGTGGAAGCACGGCCCACGCTTGGTGAGACCGAGGTAAGTCGTAGTGGTGGCAACACCCCTGCGCTCTGGTCGTTGACCCAGGAAACCCCTGCTACAACGTCGCAAGGCGTTTAGCGGTGGGAGACTTCATTACGGATCTCCGCAATATCACTCAGTGCGTTGGGCTATATTCATACGGTTATTGCATACGCCCCCGGTTAATTAACTAATTTGAATGCCGATACCATGCGCTCCTGCTCCGCCACAGATATGCCGAGCCGCTGAGCCAGTGTTCGCCATTGGCTTACATAACTGCGGTGACGTGCAATAATTTCTTCGCTGTTCGTCGTATTGATCCGAAATAAATGAGCCACTGAGCGGGCCAGGTCAAGATCCAGCGCATTGTCCGCCTCGGTGACATTTAGCTTAAGGCCATGCGCGTCAGGCACCGGATTCATATCATAGGCTGGCGACAGGCGCCAACCACGGCCTGGTACCAGCAGGAATCCATGATTTCGCAAGTGATCGTCAGCATTAGACACCAGCATATTGAATACGATGCGGCTCCATAGCTCATGCAAGTCACGTTCGGTCTGGGCGCCATGGCGGACCAGTACATTGGCTATTTCCAGGTAGCTTACGCCGGTGCTGGCATCCTCTCCATCCTGGTGGCCTGTCAGTGTCATGGCCGAAGCAAAGTGTATACGCCGATTATTCGCAGTGCGGTCAAAGCGCTTCACCAGAAAACAGTGGTGAGGGTTGGCAAAGCATTGGGTACGACCCTCTGTGGCTTGTATGCCGCATGCATGGGCCAACGCATTCACTACCGCCTCCCAGGCACCCACGTCGTGGTCGTCACGGATGCTTGGAAATTTGGCAATCCATAACTGACCCTCAGGATCGACGACGCTTGCCTTGGGACGGGCGCCACCCAAGGATCCTCCTGGAGCTATCAGCATACGCAGCCAGTCATCGCCGGCCTCTGCCGTATTGGTCTCGTCGCGTTCTAGGGCCGCGCTCGCTGCTTCCAACTCGCGCAGGCGCACAAAGGGAGGTGCAGCCACATCATGCCTGTTGTCTAGAAAGCCGCCGGTGTCACCAAGCCGGAATCGTAAGGCGCCGATCCGGAAGGCATCATGTACTCCCAGCAGAAAATCAGACTCGTGCAAGTGCCCTGTTGTCTTTATCCCGCTGGCTCGCTGTTCACGTTCATGGCGCCGGCGCATCAGCATGCGCCCCCATCGATCAGGGCAGGCATCCGCGAATACACCCAAGGTGTCATGGCCTTGGGCGGGATACTGCGGGCCGGCAAACAGTCCAATGCGAGGATCCAGTTGTACTTGGCCCAGATCAGGATGCTGCAATGCCTCCCTATCGTATTCAAACTCGAATACATCACGACCAGCAGCGCGACGAACATTTAGCATGCCGACGCGCTTTGGTCCCTGCAGTTCCTCCCAATCGGCGTAGACGGCAATATCGGTCATGACTGCTTACCCCGCGGGCTTCGGCTTTGGGGCTGGATCAAGGAGGTCAGCCAGTTGTTCCGTACTGATTGCTCTCTCTCCCTGGGATTCGCGTAAGTGTTCTGCCTTACCAGCATCAGCTGGCAATTTTTGCGGCTTACCACCTTGGGTCTGGTCGGTGGGAGTGACGTCAGACCGTGCCTGGGGGGACAAAGGTCGGAGTGACACTCGCCGAGGCTTCATGTGCTGAGATGAAGCAGCCTGAAGCCGGCTGTCCTGCAACTCCCGCCCCAGGTGATCCTCCTTCGCGAGCAGTTGCAGGTCTTGTTCTACTCCCAAGACCTGCATGACGGCGATGTACGCCCCCATAGTCACGCCCGGCTCGCCTCGCTCAAGGTTCCGCAGGGTCATGGGTGCCATGCCCGCCCGCTCGGCAACCTGTTTGGCGGTGAGCTGTCGCCGTAGCCGGGCGAAGCGCAACCGCTCGCCAAACTGTCGGAGCAGGGCTTCTGTAGGGGGTAGCAAAGGACTAGTTGTTTTAGCCATAGTGCCATTATTCTATCCATAAATGATTGATTATAGCTAGAATAATTACACTTCATTTATTCGTGCGGGGCCATGTGGCAACGTGCCTTCGGATCGGGCGTTTCGAGGTGACCTGGAACTGTTTCAAACGTAAGCGTTCAGTGAGCTCATCTGGATGTACTCTAAGGTTGCCGGCATCCTGATTGACGCATTATTGTTACAAAATAAACACGTAAACTGCATTCGCTCACCCCATGGCTAAAATCAGGGGCTTGCGCTCACACTTTGGTCACATGAGGATTAATTTTCCGGTGACTGCAGTATGTAGCGGATGAACGCTTCTGCGGGCAAGGGTTTTGAGTACAAAAAACCTTGCGCGACACCACAACCTAGCTGAAGTAGTTGCTCGGCTTCTTCGCGTCGTTCAATACCTTCGGCAACGACATCCAGAGAGAAATCAGTGGCTAGCCCCAGTATACTTTCCACCAGGGTACGATTGCGGATATCGTTATCACAGCCATCTACAAAGCATCGATCAATCTTGATGATATCGCATGGAAGGTCGCGTAATATGCCCAAGCCTGAATGCCCTGTTCCGAAGTCATCAATCGCGATCGAATGACCGACTTTTCTCAACCGAGCCAGTGTGGCAATGACGCTGGAAGGATCACGCATGACGCCGCTTTCTGTAATTTCAATGCCAATTTGTTGGGGTGTTAGGTGATGCTTACTTAAACATGCAGCGAGCTTTTCTGGAAACGTGGCATCTTGAGTTGATTGCGGAGCTAAGTTAATGGCGATGGAAAATGAAGGTTCGCTTTTCCAAACATCGCGTAATTTTTGCATGACTAATCCAACCTGCTCAGCAAGATAAAGCGTGAGCATCGTGATGGCGCCGCTATCTTCTGCGAGAGGGATAAACTCCAGTGGGGAGATCAGACCCAGTTCGGGATCATCCCAACGCATAAGGGCTTCAGCCCCACAACAGCTACCATCGCGTATCCGAATTTTGGGTTGGAAATAGACTTTTAGCCATTGTGCTGCCTCGGGAGAGCGAAGACGGACACGCAACTCAGTTTGGCGCTTCAGCCGTAGGTCAAATGCCGGTTCATAGCAGACCATTTTTTCACGACTTGCTTGCAGACTGACACGACCGCGGCGAATAAGCTCTTGAAGTGGCGTATGGGGTTCACAGTTTACAATACCTGCCCGTACTTGAAATTGAAAGTCGATGGCATCGTGCCTAATGAGGCTGGGCCAGGTATCCAGCAGGAGGGGGAGAGTCGTTGTATTATCCTGCGCAATAGGCAAAACCCAATAGTGACTGCGCCACGCGAAAAATACATGTTCAGACGAGGATTGCATCTTTTGAGCCAAAATTCGCAAAGCCCCTTCGGTGGCGATATTGCCGACGCGATTTTCCCATTGATCCACATCTTCCAGGGCTAGTACGGCAAGCGCCGCAGGTTGATGGACGTCCACATATTCTTTCAGGGCCAGGCTATTGGGCAAGCCTGTGGTCGGGTCAGTATGTAACAGGTATTCAATATGGGTATCTCTTTCGCTGACGTCAGCTTTGAGAGAGAGTAGGCGATGATGGTCAGATCGACGATGCTGTGCTAACTCCACAAGGTTAATGACACGTAGTTTGAGTTCATCCACATCAAAGGGCTTGGTCAAAAAGTCGGTAGCTCCAGCCCCAAGTGCTTGCATGCGGGTTTCAAGATCAGTTTGTGCTGTCAGCACGACTACCAGAGGCATCAAATTACCTAACTGAGCTTTGGCCAGACGTAACCAGCTGATGCCATCAAGTCCAGGCATACGTACATCGAGTAAAACCAGCGTGGGCAGAGACTCCGTCAAGGCATGAAGCGCCTGCTGGGCGTCGGCAAACTTTTGTATTTGGAAAAAACCGGCATCTTCCAGAGCATCGGTCATCAAGATCCGATTATTTTCCTGGTCATCGATAATCCATAAACATGGCGTTTCAGTCGATAACATCACATACCTCAAGATCCGTGTGGCCGATAGCGCTCAAGCACCCGTTCCAGTTGTTTCAAGTCGATGGGTTTAACTAAATAGCCTGCAAAGCCGGCATCCAGTCCCCGACGCACATCGGTTGACATGGCATTAGCAGACAAGGCAACCACAGGAATTTGTTCGACATTCTCTAGACTTAGTTGGGCTAAGGCGGTATAGCCATCCATGCCGGGCAGGTGTATGTCCATAAGAATCAGGTGTGGCCGCCACTGACGAGCAAGGGCTATGCCCAACTCAGCATTGTCAGCAATTCGCAGCTCGGCCATGTCAAGATCTTCAATGAAGTCATGAACCAAGACCTGATTGGATGGATTGTCCTCGACATAAAGTACTCGATAGTTGCGTATAGGTGGGCTGGTCAGGGACGCCGGGGTTTCAGTTCTGGTATCTAAAACGTAGTTTGAGGTTGCAGTGGCTATAGGTAATTCAAACCAGAACGTTGAGCCAACGCCTTCCTGTGAGGAGAAGCCGACGGAACCCTGCATGGCTTCAACCAGTTTTTTAACTAATACCAGACCTATCCCAGTTCCTTCGATCGGACTGTGTTCATGATGGGCGCGAGAAAATGATTGAAAAATGGCGCTTTGCATCACGTCGGGTATACCCAGGCCCGAGTCATGTACCAGTACGCGGATCATGGCATCATGGGCTTCTGCCTCAATCCATACTCGACCATCCATCCGGTTGTATTTGATGGCATTGCCTATCAGGTTGATCAAAACTTGCCGCAGCCGGGTACGGTCTGCCAGTACCCATACATCACAAGCACTGACTTCCGCACAATTAACGCTTACTTGGAAGCGATCAATCAGTGGCTGCATTTGAGCCAGTACATCTTTTCCTAATTCAGCCAAAGCCACAGGTTCAATAGACAGGCTTAATTTTCCCGCTTCAACTTTGGCCAAATCCAGCACTTGATTAATCAGATCTAATAGATATTGTCCACTTTTATGGATGCGTTCGGAGTACTCCCTGCCTTTCTCGTTGAGGCTTATTCTCCGGCTGGACAATAACATCTGAGCAAAGCCAATGATGCTGTTTAGGGGGGTTCGCAGTTCGTGACTCATCGAAGACAAAAATTCACTTTTGGCGCGGCTGGCAGCTTCAGCCTGGTCGTGCGCCTCTCGCAATTCAGCCAGTAGCCGATAAAGTTTGATGAGTGTTGCACAGGTGGCCGTAAAGGGTTCCAGCCATGTCACTAAAGCAGCATCGTAATCATGATTGGCGTTGGCTACGGCCCACATGCCGATTACGGTCGTGCCATCGCAGATAGGAACGCCTAAATAACGATTGATACGAGGATGCCAGGGCGGGAATTTTCGTTCAGTTCGCGTCCAGGTGTCATTGCTGATGACCGTTTGCCCGCCTGAAAAAGTTTGGCCTAAGAGCGTTTGCGGATCAGAAAACAGGATTCTTCCTGCCTGGACTTCGAGCAATAATCTTCTGGAGTTTTCATCGGTGGCTAAGTCGCTGATCGCATGAATTTTTAGATGAGAAGCCCCGTCAATACTGCGAACTTCCCCAATAAACGCATAAGAGCTGGCGGTCAGGTCGCACAAAGACTGTTGCAAGAAATGCCAGAATTCTGCTCCTGAAGTTAACTGTCCAAAATCACTCATGCCCCGATGTAATAAGGAAAGTAACTGTCGGTTGCGTTCAATTTCGGTGCGAGCCTGTTCAATTTCAGTCATATCATAAAGCATGGCAACAAAAACCCTGTGCTCTATGGGGAGCGTTGCACCAATCACCGATAAAGTAACTCTGACGGTACGATGTTCAGCAAACCCGATCAGTAAGGCGGGTAATCCTCGATCGCTGGAAGTTTGACGTATGCCTGTTGCACGATACTGGGCCAAAGCCTCTTTCATGATGAAGGCATGGGTCTCGTTGAGAAAATCAAGTATGGAGCGTCCTTGCATTTGTACGGGAGGCATACTAACCCAGGTGGCGATGGTCTCATTGCTAGAAATGATTTTGCCAAAGACATCAAACTGTACAATGCCGACACCCGATTCTTCATAGAGAGCAGTTAAGGCATCAAGTTGCCTGGAAGCATTCTGTTCACGGCTCAGGAGTTCGCGATTATGTTGCTGCAGGGATAATGAACCCTCAAGTACTTGGGCCAAAGCGACGATCTTGCGCCATTGTCTATCGCTGAGTGGCAAGTCATGGGTGCGAGCCAAAGCTATCATATGC
>JAJZHP010000033.1 GCA_021804355.1 Pseudomonadota bacterium
TCCGATCTCTGAATATCATGAATACGCTGCACCAGAGCGCGCGTTTTGGGGCTATTCACCTGCTGCTGAAAATACGAGCCTACACGTGCACGTAACTGTCGTGCTTTACCTACGTAAAGCACACTATTGTCCTGGCCCAACATACGGTAAACACCAGGCATCATCGGCATGGCAGCAACCAAGGCCAGGATATGTTCGCGCCGGCCAGAATCTGTCATGACGAACAACGCTTACGCAATTTGTACGCTGGCGACACCATGGCGTACGGCTAACAAGGCCAGCTCCACATCACTGTGTATAGCCAGCTTCTCAAAGATGCGGTAACGGTAGGTATTCACGGTCTTAGGGCTGAGAAAAAGTTTATCCGATATATCCTGAATCTTCTGGCAACCCACTATCATCAGCGCAATCTGCATTTCCCGCTCAGAAAGCTGGTCAAAGGGAGAGCGATCCGCTTCCGAATCAAAGGGCTTAAGAGCTAAATGCTGGGCAATTTCCGTACTCAAATAACGCTGGCCCGACATGACGTGGCGAATGGCCTTAACCATTTCATCCAGACAAGCTCCCTTGGTCAAATACCCGGCAGCTCCCGCCTGTAAAAGTCTTGAAGGGAAAGGATCTTCATCACAGATAGTCACCGCCACGACCTTGATATCCGGTTGCTGGCGCAATAATTTGCGTGTCGCTTCCAATCCGCCGATGCCAGGCATGCGCAAATCCATGAGCACAACATCAGGCTTCAGCTCACGGGCCAACGCAAGCGCTGACTCGCCACTACTAGCCTCCCCGACCACACGAATATCCGGAATGTCTGCCAGCATGCGAGTAATCCCCATGCGGACCAGATCATGGTCGTCAACCACCATTACCTTGATCAAGACTTATCCACCCCTCGAACAGGAAAACTCAGACCCAATTCCCTGGGAATGGTCCCGCCATCCTGACACTATTGCCGCAAAGATACCCTGACAGCAACGCAATGTGAAGCATCCTCCGCCCGACAACCTCAATGCACCATGAAATGTTACAAATATGACGGCTTTATCTTTCCCTAAATCGATATTTACACCACAATGTAAGCATAGCCCATAATCTATTTTGAGGCACGGAAGCCTCCTGCAGTTACTGGAACCGTACGCCATGTTAAACTATCGCTCAATCGTCATGCTGTTATCCGCTCTCTTGATGGCGAGCAGCTGGGCTGCTGAAGACGCCACACCAGCTACCCCACACCATCATCACCATCGACATGCTGCTCACCAGGCTTCCCACCCTCACAGCCATTCACACCATCACCACAAACTGAGCCGGAACAGCCGTCACAGTCGACGGACGACTCGCGTAGCAACTGACCTTCAATCTCCCGGTGAACTGCACCTGCAATCTAATGCTGCCATGGTGATGGACGCGGAAACCGGTCAGCTGCTTTATGCCAAAAATCTTGATAAAGCCGTACCCATCGCTTCTATCAGTAAACTTATGACGGCCATGGTGGTCCTGGATGGGCACCAGGACATGGATGAGCCCATTACTATCACCGCTGCCGATGTAGATACCCTGCGTCATTCCTCATCCAGATTACCTGTGGGCACGACCCTGCCGCGTGGACAGATGCTGTTGCTGGCACTGATGGCTTCTGAAAACCGGGCTGCGGCGGCGCTAGCCCGCAACTATCCCGGCGGCACGCAGCAGGCCGTAGCTGCCATGAATAACAAGGCTCGTGACTTAGGGATGATGCATACGCATTTTCTTGACCCCACAGGTCTGCATGTTGAAAATCAGTCTACGCCTAATGACCTGGCTCTCATGGTGAAAGCCGCACATACCTATCCTGAAATCCGGCAGGACACCACCACGCACTCCATGCAACTAGCCGTGGGTGGGCGTCACCATGAAGTCGAATTTCATAATACCGACCCCCTCATCAAAAGCTCCAGCTGGAATATAGGCCTGAGCAAAACCGGCTTTATCAATGAATCCGGCAAGTGTCTGGTCATGCAGGCACAAATTGCCGCCAAGCCTGTCATCATCGTGCTTATGGATTCGTGGGGTCGCTATACCCGTTTCGGTGATGCCAATCGTGTACGCCAATGGCTGGAATCGGGTATGCACCGTACTCTGCGTCTGGGTCGTGTTGATTAAAACGCGATCTTCCGTCAACCCTAGCACCAGGACAGGGCTTGGATCATGATCACAACCCTGCTCCTGTTGTTATGCCTGGGGCAGACACTCCTGTTATTACAGATCAACCGCAAACGTCTGGGCAATAAGCTGGAACTATCCAGCCTGCGTTCCCGCCTTCACATGCTGGAAGAAAGACTGCGCGAACGCACTGAAAAATGGCGGATTTCCAGTGAAACTCATGACCTGGCAACACGCCGGCACGAGCAAACCACCGCCCTGCTCAATGAAACCAAGGAATACCTCAACAGCATTATCAATTCCATGCCATCCATGTTGATAGGCGTAACCCCCAGCGGGTATGTGACACACTGGAACCGCGCTACGGAACAAGCCACTTCCCTGCGAGAGACAGAGGCCTTGGGTTACCGCGTTGACGAAGTCTATCCCCACCTCCCCCTGGTGCTTTCCTGGATAAAATCGGCGATTGATCAGGGCACACCACAAACTCACGAGAGTGTTAGTCTTAACCTTAATGATGAAACGCACTATTTTGATATCACGGTATTTCCGTTGATCTTCAGCCATAACAGTGGTGCCGTTATCCGTATCGACGATGTAACGCTACGTGTTCGCCTTGAAAACATGATGATACAAAATGAAAAGATGCTCTCTCTGGGCGAACTGGCGGCTGGCATGGCTCATGAGATCAATAACCCCTTAGCTGCCATCGTGCAAAGCGCTCAAAACATTCAGCGTCGTCTTTCACAGGAAACACCTCGCAATCATGAAATCGCTGAGCAACTGGGATTGTCTATGGGCTCCCTACAAGCTTACCTGCAGGAAAGAGAGATTATTCGTTTCCTTACCGGCATTCAGGAAGCAGGCACACGCGCTGCAACGATTGTACGCACGATGCTGGAATTTTCCCGTGGCTCATCACGCATGGAACGATCCGTCGATATCAACACGGTCATCAAGCATGCCCTGGAGTTTTGTCATAATTCTTTGCTCATGAGCAATCCTGAAGCAGCACGAGCCATGGATGTCAGTTTTGCCCCCAACCCAGAACTACCCCTGCTCACCTGTAATAGCACGGAGATACAGCAGGTCATCGTTAATCTCATCAAGAACGCAGGCCATGCTGTCCGCAACCTACCTAGTGGTCAGCAACGTATTGAAGTGCATGTAGGCATGGAAAATAATTATGTACGTATTGAGGTCAGTGATAACGGTAGCGGCATGAGCCGTGATGTTCAACAACATATCTTCGACCCCTTTTTCACCACCAAGGAGATCGGCGAAGGCACTGGACTTGGGCTTTCTATCGCTTATTTCATCATTACCGAACGACATAAAGGTCGCATCGAAGTCGACAGCACGGAAGGACAGGGTACGACATTCTCGATTTTTCTGCCGACAACTTAATAAACATCCATTCTCGCCGCCCAGCGCTTTAACGCTGCACGTCGAATGGACCAGTCCGGCATAAATCCCGCCAAAAGCTCATAAAATGCAGGACCGTGATGAAACTCCCGCAAGTGACAAACCTCATGCACAATCACATAATCGACCAACGCTACCGGCATTCTGATCAGATCAACATTCAAAGTAATACGCCCATCTGCCGAACAACTACCCCAGCGCGTGCGCATGGATCGCAAACCTAAACTGCGAGGTGACAAGGCCTTATCCTGAATACAGCTTGCCTGCAAATCCTCCATACGCGCCTTAAATACCTGTCCTGCTTCGGCACGTCGCCAGACCTTAAGCGCTCGCTCCTGCAGTTCCGAATCCAAACGAGGCCCCTGTATCACCAGAAGATTATCTTCCTTAAAACAACACCAGGAAGCGGCCACACGAATTTCCAGCTTAAGTTCCTCACCCAGATGCAAAATCTTTATGCCCTCTCCCCAGGGAGCACGAAGAGGCTCTGCAGGATGCTTGGCCAGCATGCTCTCCATCCAGGACCGACGTGACATGAGAAAGGTCTCTACATCACGCCAAGGCATACGTTGAGGCGCACGCACCTTAACCTTCCCGTGATAAATCTCAATAGACAAGGTTTTGCGTGAGCTCCGCACCCACTCCAGCGGTAATTCAAAGCGATCTGGCCAAACCAGAGTCATGGGGCGCGACTGAGTTACCGGCATAAAGAATCGGATGTCCATCCTGTAAATTAACGGATAGCTTAACGCAATCAACGAATCACCTAAAACAACTTCTTGCTACCTGAGCAGCCACGTAAGACAGATGCAAGACAGCGTTAAAGCGCACGTTAACCTTGAGTCAAAGCCCTTTGAATCTGCTTAGCCAAGGCCCCCAGTTGACCCTCACAGGCATAATAAGCTGGTATCCCCAAACACACATCCAGGCGTTCATCCAGACCCAGGATCATGATAAAACAGGAAGCTCCCGGGATAGGTAATCCATACAGAGCTTCGGCCATAAAACCCCCACCACTCAGCGCCGCACTTTTATAGCGACCTACATAGGAGATCACAGCTGATTCAAGAAGTTTTTTATGCCTGGATCCCTGGCGTGGCCTGGACACTAACCGATCTAGCCAGGTCATGGGTAAACAGCGTATCCATGAGAGTGCCGGCCAGAAATAGGCATCGGCACGCCTGTCCAGCAACTCCTTTAATCGGTCCCGAAAAATTGCTCTGCTCTCTCCCATGCTGAGCTGCAGCTTCAACATGGCCGCCATATTATTAGCGCCCTGATACCCGCCTGGCACATGCCTACGCAGATCGACCGGTATCGCCAACGTGACAGGACCAGCTTCATGATGTTCGGTATAGTCAGCGAGGGCAACAGCTACGCGGGCAAGTACATCATGCTCTGCGTGGGGTATGGCCACCCTGATCCACCGATCAGATCCTTGGATGTTGCCAGGTCTGCCCGTCAGACTCCGAGCAGGCCCACACGGCTGTTGTCCGCGTTCTATCTTTAGCGATTGCATCAAAGATTGATCACTGATCAGTTGACCTTCCCCCTGCAAGGCTTCACCACGCAGAGCCCTGAACAGATCTGCCATCAGGAGCATCATCCCCCGACCATCCATCACGGCATGTAAAACGCGCAGCACCAGCAGCGTACGTTGAGGTTGAGTCACAACGATCAGTTCGCTACATGGCCCTTGCAGACGTAAAGGTACGGTTTCGAGAAAATCACTATCTGCCTGCACAAGCCCGTCCCCGTCATGCTGGATAAACCGTAAACGCATGGCCGGACCGGAAGTCCACCTGGCACTGGACCGTGTTCCCTGCATACACCAACGCGTGACCGAGTGTACGGCAACCACCTGATCAATGGCTTTCTGCCAGTTCACGTCACCTTCAACCTGACCTTCCAGTACAAAGCTTATACATCGCGCATTTTCCAGCGTTGCCGCCGAACTGCCAACGGCCGCATGATAGTATTCACTCGGGGTTAAGTGCCGTTCAAGTTCCCGTACCGGGGCGTTCATACATTGGCTCTCAAGGCATCCACGATACTCATGCGAGCAGCTTTCAATGCAGGCAAAGCTCCTCCCAATGCCCCCATCGACAAAGCAAATACCACAACCTTGACGACGATCCAGGGCGTAAGTGCCAAAGAAAATACGACCTCGGCAAATGTCTGCACATTCGTGGTTCGTATCTCCAGAAATTGAGTCAGCGAAGCCAGAATCAGTCCAAGGCCACCTGATATCAACCCCAAAAGCAGTGCCTCACGCAGGAAGGCCATCACAATAGTGGTTCGCGTGAAGCCTAAAGCACCCAAGGTACCAATCTCGCGGGTTCGACTGGCCACACTGGAGTACATGGTGATCATCGCGCCAATCACGGCTGCCAGGGCAAAAATGATACTGATGGTCTCTCCCAGGACATTGATAAAACGAGCCAACTGTTCAGACTGCGCAGCATAGAAATCATCCTCCCGAGCCATATCAACATTCAAGCGACTATTCGCATGGGCTGCCGCAGCAAGCGCCAGGTAGGCTGAGGACTCGCGCAAACGTAATAGCACCGATGAAAATGCATTACGCTGAAAGGCCTGCATCATCTGTTGTTCATCACCCCAGATCTCCGAGTCAAATCCACTATGTTCAGCAGCGAAAACGCCAACAACACGCCAGTCCCTCTGACCAAAATGGAGGTTGTCTCCCATTTTTATCCCTCCCTGCCCTCGGGATAAAGCTGAACCTATGATGACCTCAGCATGCCCCTGCTCCCACATTCTTCCCTGCACTAGGCTAACTTGTGGACGCATGCTAACTCCCCGTAACGTGGTTCCACGTACGATGAGATTAGCCATGGCAGCCTGGTGATTTCTGGGAATATTGATCAGCACCAGCAACTCACGGGAGATCATCGGTTGACCTTGTGCATCGGTTGCCAGGCCTGGCAGAGTCATCAACAGTTCAGCTTGCTGAAAATCCAGTGTACTTTGAATTTCTGTCTGAGCACCCGAGCGAATCATCACGACATTGTCATGGGAACCTGTAGAGCCCAGTGTTTTTTTCAGACCAGCAGACATCATCAACACCGTAGCAAACACAAAGATAACCAGAGCCATACCCACGATGGTCAAGGCGCTGGTCAGCTTGCGCGCCAGGATATTGCGTACCACATAGGCCCAGGATAGTCCCTTCATGAAACAGCCCTGAGCCCATCGACGATACGAGCTCGAGCACTGCTGATTCCTGGTGCCAAGGCAGCGACGCCACCGACGACGACTGCCGAGCAAGCCTGCAATACTACCGTCATCGACGTCACATGAAACACGATGAACATTCGCCCGGTCGCCAGAAAAAACAGATGCGCCAGCGGAAAGGTCAGGGCAGCACCCAGCGCGCCTCCACAGAGCGACAGGCTTAACGATTCGCCTAAGATCAGCAAAAAGACAAAAGATGGCGAAAAACCGAGCACTTTGAGAGTCGCATATTCTCGCACGCGTTCACGTGCTGTCATCGCCATGGTGTTAGCCATCACCGCCATAATGATCAAAATGACCACATACGCTACGGATTGCAAGGCGATAAGAATGGTATCAACCATAGCCACAAAACCTAACTGGAATGCCTTCTGGGTTTCCGTACGGGTTTCTGCCAGGGAATTCTGAAAAGAATGATCAATGCCGGCACTGATGGCACCAGCTTCGCTCGCATCAGCAATCTGTACAATAAACACTCCCACCTTGTCGGCATAAGCCGGCATACGTTGCCGGATCTCATCATTGAGATAATCCCAGTGCATTAAAAACTGGGTTTCATCGACCTTATGATCAGCACCCTGGTAAATTCCCCGCACCACAAAATTCCAGTCTCCGGGGTACAAGGCACCCCGTAATACCAAAGGATCTCCTACCTTAAAACCATAGTCGTGAGCCAACTTGCGACCCACCAGCACTCCGCGCTTATCATGAATAAAATCCGACTGCTCCTGGCTGGATAATGTGTACTCAGGACACGTGGTCAAGAAAGTCTGGGCATCGACAGCAAATTGTGGAAAAAAATGTTTTTGATCAATATAGATACCACCGAACCAGTTCTCCCAGGTCACTCCGGTTACCCCCGGCTGATGCCTGATACGCTCAGCATAAGTCAAGGGTAAGGCCAAGGTTAGTGAGGCGGCATTACGTGTAATGAGTCGCGAGGATGAACCCAGAGCCGCTCCGGCATACCAGGAATCCACCACCGTACGTAAAATTCCAAAGGCGATGATAGCCACCGCAATACCCACCAGAGTCAACAGGCTGCGTATGCGGTGACGCCACATATTTCGGCTGGCTAATTTAACAAGATAGAGCAGCATCAGACATCCTGCTTCAGAAGTACGCCCTTTTCCAGATGAATCAACCGCCGGGCCTGTGCTGCACATTTAGGGTCATGCGTGACCATCACAATGGTTTTACCCATTTCACGGTTTAACCTGTCCATCAGCATGAGAATATCGTCGGCTGATTGCCGGTCTAAATCACCCGTTGGTTCATCTGCCACAATCATGGAAGGATCCGTAATCAAAGCCCGGGCAATGGCAACCCGCTGCTGTTGCCCGCCTGACAGTTCATTGGGACGATGATCCATGCGGTCTGCCAACCCCACCAAGGACAGCGCTAATTCAACATGCTCGCGTCGCCTGGCCGCAGATAACGATGTCAGCAACAGAGGCAACTCTACATTTTCATAAGCCGTCAGTACGGGCATCAGATTATAAAACTGGAAAATAAAGCCTACATGTCTCGCCCGCCATGCAGCCACATCAGTATCATTGAGCTCCGTGATATTGATGCCACCTACACTGACTATACCGGTGGTCGGCTTATCAATACCTGCTATGAGATTGAGCAAGGTGCTTTTGCCCGAGCCCGATGGCCCCATAAGAGCCACATAGTCGCCTGCATCGATATCCAGGTTAATATCCATCAACACCGGAACCGATTGCTGCCCTCTCTGGTAACGCTTGCTCAGATGCAAAATGCTGATCAGATGCATCAGTGGGCCTCCGCCCGCACATAGGTGGCCCCATTATGAACACGCAGGGATGGGTGCACGACCACCTCCTGTCCATTTTGCAAAGCCCCTGTAAATGCCTGTAAATCTCCCATCCGTATACCAGGCACCACAGGAACAGCAAGAATTTTATCCTGAGAGCTCAGGGTGAATATGACGGCTCCTCCTGGTGCGGCATGAATGGCATCGGCAGAAACCGCCAACACGGATTTTTCTGCCGCCAAGTTAACAGGCCGGGAAAGAAAGCTCACGCGAGCACTCATATCGGGCAGGATATGGGCATCAGGATCCAGTATCTTGACTTTGGTCGTCACCGTCGCACTGGATCGATTCACCGTGGGAACCACGGCGCTAACCTCACCTGAAAATCGGCGTCCAGGGAAGGCATCCAGCTGAATTTCACAGGCCTGTCCCACATGAATTTGTGACAGCGATGACTCCGACACATCAGCATCAACCTCCAAAGAACTCATATCAGCCATCACCACTACAGCACCCTTGGAGTCCGCTGCTGAAGACATCGGTGTTACGATGTCGCCAACATTGGCTGACCGTGAGATCACCACCCCATCAAACGGGGCTGTAATACGGGTGGCATCAACAGCATCTTTGGCAAAATCTTCATTGGCACGCGCTGCATCAAGAGCCGCACTGGCACTTTTTACTGATGCCTGGGCACGTAAATACCGGGCTCGTGCATCTTCATACATCACCACAGAAATATAGTGGTCCTTGATGAGCGCACCATAGCGGTGAAAACTGGATTGAGCATTGCTTAACTCAACACTGGCTGATACCAGTGCAGCTGATGCTACCGCCACATTAGCGGTGGCATTGGCCAGGCTAGCTTCAACATCTCGGCTTTGCAATCTGGCCAGCAATGTTCCCTCCTTGACCACACTGCCTTCACTGACGCCTAACCATTCCAGACGCCCCGTGGCTTTTGATGCGACCGCCGCCTTGCGACGAGCCACCACATACCCCGTGGAGTTCAACACCACATACCGATCAGATGGATATGCCGTTACCACATGACTGGTTTGTACGGATACAGCGGGAGGAAAAATCCACAAATAGGTCAGCGTAGCAACGACCAGAGCAGCTATCCCATGCCATAACTTCCAGCGGCGCTTGACCTTGCCGTCAAATGAAAACGCTGTGTCCTGTTTCACCTGCAACTTACTCAGATCGATATCCTTCACAGCATGGCTCCAGCGACGTTCATGGTCGCATCCTTTATAACAGGGGTAAGCTGAGATTTAAAATGTTGTGCCAGGGCATGAATCATCACATCTAGCTGCCCTTGATGGTTATAGGCAGCGGGAGCGGCTATCGTGATGATGGTTTCTGAACCATGTTCCGTGAAAACCACATTAAGTTTGCCCACAGCCCCTGGAATGGCATAAATAGCGTGCGCTGAAAAACCTTCACAGGAAAAGTCCTCTCGCTGTAGTACCCCCATCGAGACTACGCCCCCTGTGGGCATATGCACATTAGGTGTAAACAAGATGGTATCGAGACTACGGCGCAGTTGACGGGCCATATAGGCCAACGGGATCCATTGAATGCGTCGTATCCCAGGAATTTGCCTGCAATCGGCAAAATTTTCCACACGATGTTTTAATTGACGCATCACATCTGTCGGTTTGTCATCTGGATCTATCGATAGACGAATGAAACCGGTCAGATTACCTAGGCTCATGGCCTGCGTACGCAAACCGCGATAATCGATGGGACAGGTAAATGCAACATCCCCCTCACTCTGTATTCTGGCATAAGCAGCCAGGAAACAGGCCAGCTTCCCCAACATAAGCCGGCGATGGCCAGACAAGATCACTCTTCGCCAAATAAATCGCGTTTCTCTGGCTTCAGGAGCTGCAGGGACCACTGCAATACAGGGTTTAGCAGGTGGTCCCGCCGGAGCCAGGGCCACCTCCGTAGCAAATTTCTCCTGTATATCCTGATCCGTCAGCAGGGATCCACTACCAAGCAGGGGCTCACCGCGCAGAGCTCGAAAAACCTCGGTGATCCAGAACGTCATGCCGCGACCATCCAAAGCTGCATGGACACCACGAAAAAGCAGCCGCAATTTACCGTCACGACCATGGACCAGAAAAATATCACTACAAGCTCCACCCGCAGCGGCATCCAGCCTATGCTCGTAACCGGGCATATACTGCTCGGACTGCCCATCCCAAAGACTGTCCAGGACCTCATAAACCCGTGGAGGCTGACCACTATCAACCCAGCGACAATATCCCAACCAACCACGCAACCTTACGCGAATCGCAGGGTTGGCTTCAGCAGCATGGGCAACAGCCTGCCTTAATCGGTTGATATCCAGCTCTCCATCACCCTCAATAATGCCATCCACGCGATAAGGTGAAACCGTATTGATCACCAGGGAATATCGCTCCAGCGGTGATAAGGGGCGACAATAACGTTTGGACTTCATAAGGACACCTCCCTGCTGGCTGCATCCTGAGGCGACAGTACATCACAACGGCACTTAAAAATAAGCGTACGGGTTGCCACCGAGGCTTGGGGAAGTTTCCAACGTTGGGCGGCCTCTGCGGTTGAAAACGTTTCAACTTGGCTAAAACCTGCCCGATGGAGATCACTGATGATGCCTTCCCTATCCCTATCATCATAAACAAAGTCATAGTTCCATTTAAAAACATGCTTGCGAAGCCTGTGTAATAGTTGTCCCATAAAACTTCGCTGTGGTTCTTCACTGAGCGGGATATAGTCAAAAATATACAAGCCACCATTTTCTTGCAAAAACGCGGCTATACGCTGCCAGATGGACATCTGTTCCGGTCGATGAAAATACATCATCAACCCTTCCGTAATCACTGCCGTCGACCCGCCACCAAACTCCTTTGAAAAATCCAGTTGCGTAATATCGCCTGATTTAAGATGAAAATTACGGCGCAATAAAACTTCCTGACCGCCGCTTGATGCCTGCAATTGTGCCCGCTTGGCAGCGATCACATCAGGCAAGTCCACTTCCACATAATCTACCTGGGGCCGTGCACTCATACGACTTCCCCGTGGAGAAAAACCGCTGGCCACCTCCACAACGCGCGTACATGATGCATGCTCCAGCAGATAGTCGATCGCCGTATGACGATGCAACAGCTGATGTCGCAGGGAATAATATCGTGGGTTAATCAGTCGGTAGAGCCAGGCGCCCCAATTAACCCACCGGAACAGCGTATAAGCTGATCCCGGGGTCACCAGATCAGCGCAAGGTATTTCAGCCCACGCCCACGTAGCTGCGGTATAAAGTGCTGACACTGGAATATTGTTTTTATTTTTGTCCATGATAGATCTCAGTCCGCGTAGCACAGGTAATGGAGTAGCAAATCACGCAATGCCTCGGATGCCTCCTCCGGTATGTAATGGCCACAAGGCAGCGTCACCAGTTCAGCCTGAGGAAGATGTTGCAATAACTCATCCGCCACAGCCCGGCAAGGTGATACTTCACCATAAATAAGCAAAACCGGCATATTCAGGGCTTTTAAGGTATCGCCATGAACAATCTGCATGCCGGCTATGTCTTCCATCAGCGTTGAATTCATGATGAGATAATTCAGCCGCTCACGCTGACGCTGTTGACGTCGCCCTGACGAGGGTAACGCTGATAATGCATATTCTTTCCAGGCCTGTAGACTGGGAGCCACCCATTGGCTGGCCGGCATGGGTGCATCAATCAGCACCAGTGATCTGACTCGCCCTGGATCCTGTAGGGCATACTCAAGCGCTATCAAGGCTCCCATGCTGTGGCCCACGACATCTATTCGGCCATCTTCATCTGCCCCGAAATGTTCCAGGACTTTCTCCAGATCCTTACTTTGCGTATAAAGATCATACCCCCGATCATACCAACCACTATTCCCATGTCCGCGCTGGTCATACATCAGCACTCTGCGACCATGCTGGCTCAATGGCATGCCTAGCGAAAAATAAAAGCTGGCCATGCTGGCCTGCCCCCATCCATGTAGCAGCACTACACCGGGCCCACTGCCCAGTGCACAGGCGGATAAACTAAGATCATCAACCGCAATATGATCCACCTTAAAGCGCTCCTGAACGGAGCGCTGTCCGCGATGACACGCTCTCCATCATCAGCTTTGCAGCTTGCACTTCTCCAGGCACCGCATTGAACAGGGATGCCAAGCGTTGTGCAGATGTCTTGAGCGCCGTATCCGACAAAATCTTCTCAATCGCCTGGCGTGCCATGGATACAGACACTTTGCCATAACGCATAAATATCCCTGCACCTGCATCAATAACCTGTCGTGCAATCACCGGCTGATCATCTCGTATAGGGGCTACGATGAGCGGTAATCCCTGGGCCAGGGATTCACACACCGTGTTGTGACCTGCATGACAAATGACAGCATCCATGTGAGGTAACAATTCAGGCTGCGGAATATAGTCACAGACCAGCACATGATCAGGGGCTTGTGCCGCCATCACGGCAGGTGCCACCATGATCACCTGGATAGGCATATCCCTGACGGCCTCCATAATGACTTCAAAAAACCGCGTGTCTCTATCCCGACTAACAGTGCCAAGACTGACCAGCAGTTTGGGTAACTCTGGGCGCAACCAATGCCAGGGGAATGCTATCGGTTGGCGACCTACCCCGCGCGGCACACCTACAAAAACATAAGGAGCTTCCAGCCGAGGATGCTGATCACCCACTAAAGTTTCCAATGAAAACACAATAACCTGCTGTGGAGAAAGATCAGGCCGTGCCACCTGTAATCGAGAAGGCAGATATATCCGCTGTAAATGCAGGAGCTGTTCCTCGACCCAGGCATCCAGCATGGGTGACATCCTTAAAATAGAGGCGGTGGTTGTGACCAGACTTACCCACGGACAGCCATGCTTTCTGGCAACCAGGGCTCCCGCCAGCATTTGATGGTCTACCACCATAAGATCCGGCTCAAATATACGGCAGGCCATATCCAGCATGGGCAAGGCATCCCTGGCCATAGGCAGAGAATAATCTTCAAAGAACAACCTGACGCTTTCCAGTCCCTTGACCTGAGCTGCCTGCTCAGTACTGGTTAGCACTGGCGCTAAACCCAAACTAAAACAACGCGCTGAATCAGGCAACTTGGGTCTGATATCATCATGCACAGCCCAGGCTACTTCATGCCCCTCACTACATAATACCGATGCCACGGATAAAGCAGGGTTCAAATGCCCTGTCAGCGGGGGCACGGTGAATAGATAACGCGCCATCAGACAGCCTCCGTCAGTGCCGTGGTGATGAACTCAACCAGATCACCGACGCTCAATCGTATGAGTTCATGAATACTTTTGCCTGACAACCAGGACTGCATATCAACCTGCGCGCCAAAATACTTATTCAGGGCATCAGCTACTTTGACAAATTCTATGCTCTCAAGCTCCAAATCCTGATTGAATCGGGTGTCAGAGGTAATCTCCATTTCCTCAATCCAGTCTTCCGCTACCGTCTGCTTGATCAAGCCGACAACCACATCAAAAATACTGGGGGCACGTGCATTCATCATTTACTCACATATCAGCTGATTAGATTCCGAATACACTCCTTGACCTTCGGGATCCGCTCCCACCAAGGTGTATCCCAAGATATAGTTTCCATAACGTTGTGTTCTAACCCAGCATGGATTCACCCAAAAATCCTCTCCCTGAATTTCAGTCAAACAAAAATCCTTGGGCCGCCCGCCCAGTCCAGTACCCAAGGCCTTGGCTACCGACTCCTTGGCCACCCAGGCTCGAGTTATTTGCTCGGCAGAGTCGACAGACAGTCCAAGCAACTCCTCAGCACTGAACGCCAGGTTCATGAAGCCTTCATCTCTGGACTCAATCCACTCAAGATCGACTCCAACAGCTTGTCGGGATGCTTTTGCCAGAGCGAGATGATGTTTATGCGCCAGCGACACATACAGAGGAAAATCAAGAGAGGGGCGTCCCCAGAGCTGAATCTTGGGAGCACCTTGCGTGTCGGTTAATACCCTGATTTCCTTAGGATAGAGTTCTTCACAAACGTTTTCACGCAACCACAAGCGCACAGCATCCTTAGCCGCTATACGGCCATTGAGCCACTGACGTCGACGACGTGGCTGCAAGGATTCATACTCCATCAATTCAGGTTCATTAAGATAGCGGCGAGCCATGTATTCACGCAAAATAGCAGTGTCATAGCGATCCTGAAACAGGACCATACCCTGGCCGATCTCCTGGCTGACTCCGGTTCGATGCAACTGCCGACTGGCCTCCCAAAAGGCTTTATCCATGGCATAACGTCGTGTATGCCAGCCCTGAATTTCAATCAATACATGCCCGGACGTATCGCTATAAACCAGATCAGATTTGCAATGATTTTCATCCAGTTCGCGTACTCGCACCTGTACTTCACCTTGATCACCTGGATGAGGTCGTGCTGAAAAATAACGAACCCTGTCTATGCCCACAGGCATGGCTAAACAATTGTCAGGTTGTTCCATGACCCAGTAACCGGCGGCTTGCCCCATATTGTCGAGCAGTGCCCCTTGACCTTCAGGAACATGAATCGATGCATCAATACCGTTCTCACCCCAGGCATGAAACCTTGTTAGTCCCTGATAAGCGGGTCCATGGAACATCCAGCCTTCATGATAAAGTTCATGCGCCGGCACACGTGCAGGACGTGGATTGATCAGGGGCTCACACGCCACCCGGCTATACTGATAATGATCGGCCACCACCACGATCGCACGAAAATATCCCTCTATCTCGACAGCAATACGGCCCTCTGCAAGGACTTCCAGACTTAAGACCACCTCAACCGGATGCGCTACCACCAACCAGTTATAGGCCTCTATGTCATGCACTTCGGCGATCATCAAGTCTGGCCATAACGATGTAACAGCATCTTCCACCATAGCTAGTTCCATCGTCATCGGAACCACAGGATGCCTATCGATACGACTTGGCCATCCTGGCCGTTGTGGATACAGCGTGTGGTCCATGACCCAGGGGATCGTTGTATCTACATCAAGTTTACGCTTGAACACATGCCGCTGACCCAGGCTCCACCTTGTACGCTGCTGGTGATGCTGCCAAAGACTCAGAACCTCCGCGCAGGATTGACGCATCTCCTGGTACACCGTCGACATGGCCTGACCTATCAGGTCGCCCTCGGGTATGTTCCAGTCGGTATCGATGCCTGAATGAGCGACGGGGGTATCCAGATGCAATAAAGGCACCCCCAGTTCCAGGCGTCTTCCATCTCTGGATGCAGTGCCAGAAGTTAATAACGTCTGACCTACCGCCATACCTTGTACCCATAAGGCAGCAGCCATCTGTTGTAATTGCGCCAGCCCGGTACGCGTATCATGGTTGGCACTAATCACGCTGTGAGGGCGTTGGCCCAGGATGTCCTGAATGAAACCGGTTAATGACCCGGTCCCCACCTGTATAAAAACACGATGCCCCTCGGCATACATGGCTTCTATCATTTCACGAAAGCGGACAGGCCTGAGAAGATGTTCCAGCGCCAGATGGCGACGAGCTTCCAAATCTTCTGGAAATGGTTGGCAAAGCGTAGCTGACCATACGGGCCAGGCCGGATCACTCAGCTCAGCCTGGCCAAAAAAATCGCGATACCAACCCATATAGTCGCTAAACAAGGATGAATGAAACCCCGATACAAACGGCAATTTCTGAAACATGATGCCGAGTTCACTCAAACGCTGCATCAATACATCGATTGCTTCACGTTGCCCACAGGCTATCACCTGATGCGGACAGTTATCATGGGAGATATCAATGCCTTTCAGTCCATGCATACAGGCTGTCAGTGTCTCCACATCACAGGATGCTGCCAGAAAAAAAACATCGGGAAACTGTACCGCCGAGAAATCCAGAGTTGCATTGGCCTGATCCGACAACGATTGATCCAGCATTCCCGATGCCAGCATGGCACTCCATTCACCCACGCTATGCCCGGCCACAGCTGCTGGTTCTACACCCATTTTGTGCAAGCAATCTGCCATATAACGATTGAATCCCAGCAACCCCACCACCACGGGTAACAGTTCCCTGGAGGGATCAAGTTCATGACAATAGGCTGGCAATGGACGCCCCAGCCAGGTAGCCAGGCCTTCCGTGCGCGGAGCAAACCTGCTGTCCACTCCAGGAAACACAAAGACGGGTTTTGCACCGTTCTGTAATAAACCATGGGGAGAGAAAAATACGTGTTGACGACCATGCCAGGGCTTGGCGCCCAGGATGACTTTGCGAGCCGTTGCCAGCGTGCGAGCATCTTGGGCCAGCAGAGCCAGACGGCATGGCCCCCTGGCATGCAGGAGGCCATCTCTTTCACCCCGATCCAGTCGTTGCAGGAGTTCTTCCGGGCTGGATGCTGATAACAACCATACATCGGCCAGCCCAGTCACAGCTTCATCCTGACCTCGAATCACCACATGCGTATTGATTCCCCCAAAACCAAAAGCATTGACGGCAGCAATACGCTCCTTCGCCGGCAAAGCCCAATCTTCAGCATGTGACAGGGTCTTAAATCGGGTACTGGCCAATAGGGGATGTGGTTTTTCGCAATGCAGGGTGGGCGGTAACTGACCATGATAAACACTGAGGGCAGCCTTGATCAAACCTGCCATGCCAGCTGCCGGCATCGTATGACCTATCATGGATTTCACCGAACCGACGACCATGTCAGGGCCGCTGTCGCCAGTGCCAAAGAAACGGGCCAGGGTCGTCAACTCTGCGGCATCACCCGCAGGGGTTCCTGTCCCATGTGCTTCCATCAACCCCAGGGCATGCCTGGCTCTACCTGTCTGGGACCAGGCCCGCTGCAAGGCCAGCATCTGACCTTCCACCGAAGGTGCCAACAGGCTGCCATGCCTTCCATCGCTAGATGATCCCACTCCTTCAATGACAGCATAAATACGGTCCCCTGCTGCCTCAGCATCAGCAAGTCGCTTAAGCACCACCATGCCTAGTCCTTCGCCTGCCAGTAAACCATCAGCAGCTGCCGACAAAGGCCGTATTTTTCCATGCCGTGATAAAGCGCCCAGCTGGCAGAACGTTGCCCAGAAGGTCAGATCATGCGTGACGTGCACTCCACCCACCAGCATGAGGTCAGCCATACCATGCTTCAAAGCATCACAAGCCTGCTCAACCGCCAACAATGAACTGGCACAGGCAGCATCAACCGTGTACGCGGGCCCATGCCAGTCCAGCTTATGGGCTAATCGTGAGGCCATAAGGTTGGGAATCAACCCGGCAGCCACATCCGGGCCATAATACGTAAGCTGAGCATGCAGCTTCTCTTCAATACCTGTCCGAACCTTCGCATCCATCTGTGGAAAACATTCTGCGAGGGTCGTCATGATCTGTGGAACCAGGCGCACATGCTGCTCCAAACGAAGCATGCCCGAACCTACATAATTACCACGACCAATAATGACCCCAGCTTTGTCCTGATTGAATGTGCCCGCATGACAACCCGCATCCGCCAGAGCTGCCATGCCCACTTTGAGCGCCAGCAGTTGATCAGGCTCCATGGAATCAACAGCGTTAGGCATCACCCCCAGCGCCAGAGGATCCACATAAGCCAGTTCATCGATGAACCCTCCATGGCGACAATAAAATCGATCAACGCGAGAACTATGCTCATCATAGTATTCCGCAGGCCAACGGGCCTCTGGAACTTCCGTGATGGCATCCACACCTGACAATATATTGGCCCAGTAGGTCTGAAGATCCTGAGCGCCAGGAAACAGGCAGGCCATGCCCACCATGGCAATATCGGCCATGATCAGGCTTCCTCGGCTTGCTGTCGAGTTTGCCTACTCATCACCTCAGGATTGCCACACATCAACACGACCTGTGTATCGCCCTGACGTCCCTGAGCCAACTCATGAAAGAGTGCCTCCACACCCTCTGCCTGGGGTATCAAGCCTATCCCCTGTTGCGCATACTCACGTTCCAGGGATTCAGATACCATACCCGTATCAGCCCAGGGACCCCAGTTGACCGAAAGTACTTGACCTTCAATGCGCGTCTGCCAGGCATGAGCCAGCTTGTCCAATACATCATTGGCTGATGCATAATCGACTTGTCCACGATTACCAAAGGCTCCTGCCACACTGGAGAAGAACACCACAAAACGTACATCATCGCGAATCAGTTTATTGAGGATCAGGGCACTGCGGACCTTGGTGTCAAAAACACGCTGAAAACTTTCAGGAGATTTATGTCGAACCAGCTTATCCTCCACGACACCGGCACCGTGTATCACTCCATCTATACGCCCACAGACGTCGTAGAGCGATTCAATAAACAAAGCAAATTCATCGATATCACGTACATCCAGCTGTGTATATCGGACCGTACTCCCTGATCGACGCACTGAGGCCATCGTAGCTCGAAACTCTCGTTCGGCCAGGATCTGTCTGGCCTGCTTTTCTATATCGGCAGGGCGCCGGTTTTTATTCAGGCTCAAGAGCTTTTGTCGAAGACTGCGCATATCCGGGCAATCCTTCGTATCCATGGACTCGGTATCGGGAGCGGGAAGGGATCGCCCTACAATCTCCAGATGGCACTGGTAGCGATCAGCTAACGCCATCGCTAACCGGGCCGTTATTCCACGAGCCCCTCCTGTCAACAGGACTACACTTGTACTGTCCAGAGGCAGTTGTGTCGATGCAGGCACCTGCAGTGCCACCGGGATAACATCCCGGCTACGTCGTTGTCCATGCAAGTAAGCAACTTCCGTCAGTTCATTTTCCGCACAAAGCTCATCCTCCAGGTAAGCTGCCAACTTATCTAAAGACTCAGAAAGATCCAGGTCAACCCAGTGAGCCCGTACTTTGGGAAACTCTTTGACCAGTGATTTAATCATGCCCGCCAGTCCAGCACCCTGACCAAAATCTGCCTGCGTCTGGGCGGTAAAATTCACGCCAAATTCTCCACCCAATCCACTTGCCACAAGCAAGGAACGGGCTCTATTCAGTAATGAGTCTCTGACTATCCTAAAAAAACGTTTGACATCCCGGACCCGATTGGCCGGATTGATACTCCACAGATGAACCAGCCCATCGATCTGATCAAGATCGGTCGGAAAACTTTCTTCTTCAGAGAAATTGATAATCCGAACCAGGACTCCCTGTTGCCTTAACAAGGCAGCTAACCTCGGTGCAATACCCAGACTGTCATCGGTAATGACAAATTGCTGTCCTGCCATGCTTTGCAAACGACGACGCACGGGATGAGCTTCACGGGTACGCATGACATAGCGAGTGAGGGGAATCTCCAAAGATTTATCCACCTCATGCTGCGCTTGCTCAACCGGCATCTTATGCCGCTGCGCTGTATCTTCCGGCATTTGCTGCTTGAGCCATGTCGTCATGGATCGAAGTGTTTTTAATGAGTTCAGATGTGTCTGCAACGCATCACGATTCTGACGATGCTGCCAGTTAAGTTGGATCATGAGCCGCCCAATGATCTCAAGGCGCTTAATAGAGTCTATGGAGAGGTCTGCTTCAAGATCCAGGTCAGCATCCAGCGCATCGACCGGATAACCGGTGCTGTCACTGATTAGCTTCAAAAGTACCGCCTCTACTTCCTGACCTGAACACTGGATTTGTGGCGCCACCTCTGCCGGGGTCGGCACAGCCACCCTGGTACGAAGCCAGTCCACCATGCCACGCAAAGTTTTTAATGCAGACAGGGATTCAGACCAGGTATGGCTATCTGCTGCCCGCCCTTGCTTGCGAAGCGTCGAGATCAGTTCACCTATAATTTCTGTTCGCTTGATGGAATCAATGGAGAGATCCGCTTCCAGATCAAGCTCCAGATCCAGCATCTCCTGGGGATACCCTGTTCGCTGACTGACCACATGCAGTAATACATCAGCCACATCACCATATGCTGGCTCTTTGTCTGGGAGCTGAGCCGATGTAACGGCAGCTACCGACTTTACAGTAACTCTCTGAGCTGGCGGCATGGAACCTGACTTCAGGATGGCCGGTGATCGCTGCGTCGATTCTGTCCCTCCCAAAAAATGAATGAGTACATCACGCTGCGCTTGCACCATTTCCCGCATATTGTTCAGATAGCCCAGCATGGCTCCCTCAGCCGGAGCATCTACCGGCTCTACCACGTGAGTCCTTGGCAAGGGCAGGCGCACATCATGATGCTGGCGTTGTCCTTTCATAGGCCAGGCCTGACCTCCATCCACCCACCAGCTTGTGACGGGATAACGACGGGGAGCGTTGAAATCTACCCCTTGCCCTCGGTCTACGAATAATGGATCAGCGGTAAATGAGGGACAGCGCACAGCCAGAGCTGCCGCTAATGCCAGCAGGGAACGCAGACTTCCTGTGTCGTCATCAAGACTCCATCGTTGGTGAGGTTGATCGTGCAGGATCTTACCCACTAATCCCGTTAGTACGCGTCGCGGACCTATTTCCACAAAACAACGTGCGCCCCGCTGATACATCACCTGCACCTGCTCGACGAATCGAACCGGAGCAGCAATTTGTGAGGCGAGAATTTTGCGGACTCCGATTTCCGGATACTCCTGTGCCGTTACATTGGCAAATACAGGGCAGCGAGCTGGCTTTAGTTCCGTATTGTCCAGAGCCTGCGAGAACAGGGTGACCGCCGATGCCACCATCGGCGAATGAAATGCGGCTGACGTCGCTAAGGGGCGCGAGGCCACTCCCATAGCCCGTAACTGAAGGTCTACTTGCTTGATAGCGTCCAGAGGCCCGGAGATCACTGTCTGCTCTGGACTATTGATATTGGCCAAACATACGCCCGGAAAATCATCCAGTAGCTTAGCCAGTTTATCAGACCCCATTGCCACCGCCATCATGCCGCCTGCCTTTTGCCCCATTGCACTGTGCATGGCTCGGCCACGGGCTCGAGCCAGCGGCAAGAGTGAGGATTCAGGAACCACACCGGCTGCGCCCAAAGCCATCAGTTCACCAAAACTGTGCCCACCGACCATGTCGGCTATGATGCCCAGTCCTGCCAACCAGCGCACGGCCGCCATTTCCACAAGGGCCAGCAAGGGCTGGGCATGACGAGTGTCATGAATAGCAGAGGTCGCAGCAGCATCTTCCTGCTGGTCATAGCGAGGCGCCGGAAACAATGCACTCCACTCAGCGTCCTGAAGAATAAGGTCTGACCAGGTTTCAGGAAAATACATCAGCAAAGATCGCAGCATGCCTGCATATTGACTGCCCTGGCCACTGAACAGAAAGGCCAGTTGACCCTCAGTATCCTGCACGGAGGGCTGGCACAAACCAGGAACATCTTGCCCGGCAACAAAACTGTTCAGCAATGCCTGCAGCTGATCTAGCGTCTCCACCACACCCGATAACATCACGGCGCCCTGACCCATGCCATGGATGGATTTCACCCAGTCCACTAGCGGCCTGGACTGTTGTGTTGCCTCCACACAGGCAAGAACCTGGCGTGCATGCTGCACAGCCTCATCCCTATCCCTGGCGCGTAAAATCATTAATTCGCACGGCCATTGCTTAGCCCCAAAAGCAGACTGGTGCGGGGCATAGGCTGACAATACCGCATGAAAATTAGTCCCGCCAAAGCCAAAAGCGCTGACAGCAGCATGCTGCCGACGAGCCCAGGGACGGGGAAGCGCATCGAGAACAAAGGGACTCCAGGCAGCGTTATATCCCTCATTCGGCTTATGCACATGCTGCGTTCCTGGCAACACGCGATGATGCAATGCCTTGATGACCTTGATCATGCCAGCAACACCGGCAGCACATTTGGTATGGCCTATCTGACTCTTCACAGATCCCAGCACAGCCTGATGCGGTACGGCACCGCCCGCCTGATAAACTTCACTCAGTGTCATAAGTTCGGTACGATCACCCACGACCGTACCGGTGCCGTGCGCTTCCACCAAACCCATATCCCGAGGCGCCAGACCAGCTTGCCAATAGGCACGGGCCAGCGCTTTTTGCTGTCCTTCCTTGCGAGGCGCGGTCAACCCCAGACCCTTGCCATCACTCGAGCCAGCCACCGCATCAATCAGAGCATAAATTCGGTCACCATCGCGCTCTGCATCTTCGAGTCGCTTGAGTACCAGTACACCAACCCCTTCTCCCAAACAAATGCCATCGGCCTGGCTATCAAAGCTGCGACAGCGCCCTCCAGGAGATAAGGCACCAACCGACGAGAACATCAGGAAATCACTGATGCCGTTATGAAAATCTGCGCCGCCAGCCAATACCATATCCGAGCTGCCCTGACGTAATTCCTTGACCGCTAGATCAATAGCAGTCAGGGAGCTGGCGCAAGCTGCATCTACGGCATAATTCACACCACCTAAACCCAAACGATTGGCAATACGACCGGAAATAACGTTAACCAGTACACCGGGGAAAGAATCCTCACTTAACTTAGGCAGTATCTTATCCAGGTTATCTGGCAGGTCTCCCAAGTACTGGCCGTAGAGATTTCTGAAATTATACTGATTGGCCAGATCCATACCGGACTCGGCGCCAAAGATGACGGCAGTCTTGTCTCTATCAAAATACTTCTGAGCATAGCCTGCATCATGGAGCGCCTGTTGAGCCACCTGCAACGATAAAAGCTGAACAGGCTCTATAGCCGCTAGCGACTGGGGAGGTATCCCAAAGGCCAGAGGATCGAATGCTGTTTTTCCGATAAACCCTCCCCAACGGCTGATACTTTTGCCTGCTCCGCCTTCGGGATCATAATAAAAATCTGCGTTCCAGCGATCGGCGCTAACTTCACGTACAGCATCATGACCCTCTATGATGTGAGCCCAGTAACTTTCCAGATCTTCAGCCTCTGGATAGAGACAGGCCATACCCACCACCGCTATCGGTGCTAGGCGGTGGGGCTTGGGCAAGTTGACCGCCCTAAGATGTTGCATCGCTCCCAAGCTGACGTCAGCATGCAGCTGTGCAATACTCTGCACATGCTTTTTCATGACGATATTCTGACCTATCATATACATGCCCTGATCGTCCTGGATCTTTTCATCCACGGCGACCAGGTGGCCTTCCTGGTAATCCAATGCCTTGGTCGCGATGCGCAAGCGACCTACGGTCATCGTCTCCAATAATCCCCCTGCCGTGCGAGGATCCACCCCTTCACGCTGCAACCTCAGCTTTTCCTGCCTGAAATGATCCACAAAGCCTGAGGGCAGACAACGAATGGCGTGACCTGGTGCCGACTCAACCAGCACCGTCGATGTCGCTGCCAACAAACGCTGCTGACAATGCTCGACGATGGCTGTGCATTGCACGGCTTCATGGGTTGCCAGATACGCTGACCCCATCAGAACTCCCACCCGAATACCTTGTGCTGCCAGTGGGGCCGCCATCGCTGCCACCATGGCAGCTGAACGTGCATCGTGGATTCCACCTGCAAACAATACATGCAGGCGTTGCGGCTGTTCTGCCTTGAGCAGCAGGCTGATCATTTGTTGCCACAGCACAAAGCTGTAACGGGGGCCTACGTGTCCGCCACACTCCCTGCCCTCAAAAACAAAATGCGTAGCCCCTTCCTCAAGG
>JAJZHP010000034.1 GCA_021804355.1 Pseudomonadota bacterium
GAGGACTGATTGCAGAGGCATAGTGAGCTCATGAGGTTAAAAAACGAACCTCATTGGCCACCGCTCCGCTGCCCTTACCCCCAAAGATGGTCAGCGGAGCGGTGGCCGCGCGGTTTTGGACCTATGTCAAGCGTTATTTGATTGATTTCTATGATGTTATAATATGGCTTCCTTAAGTTCGGTGCATTGCTGCGAAGGTAGTAACATAACTATCCAATCCAATTTTTCTAATAACACCATTAAATGCATCCATGACATAAATATTACCATTTTTACCAACCACCGTATCGGTTATATTGCCAAATAAAGCGTTCTTACTATTACCATCACGATACCCCGTATTCTCTCTTGGCTTTGAGTATGGCTTCCCTGCATAGACTTCAACATTGCCATCTGGCATTAATTTACTGATAAAATCACCCGAAGATACCCATAGAAATCCCCTCGGATCAGCAACTACAGAATCAGCACTGAAGATTTTGTAGGGATCTGGGCTAGGAATTGCGTAGTACTTAGACTCTGCCTTTTGGCTCAATATCACAGCCTCACCTGGCACTCCAGCCCAATTCAAATCATCGGGCATTTCAAATGGATCAGAACTCGGATCACTCTGTGCATAACTTCGAAACTCTTGTTCAGCCAAACCATGACACTTAATTCGACGCACCAATTTATCCTGTTGATAAACAGCAATACCATCCTGTTCATTATCATCGGCGACATCATCGTTATACAGAATATATAAAAAATAATCATAGCTTCCATTTGCGAACTTAACGTACAGCCCATGACGCCCATCATCACCGCGAAAATTGCCTTGATAGAAGCGATGTAGCCAGTTCTCTACTTTATCAGGATAAGTCAATTCAATCTTTTGATGCGTGCCAAACCGATATTGCAAATACAACCCTGGCGCCTTCAAATCTTTAGGGGCACATAAGGAGGCCGTCTTGTGATTCGCTAAGGTACATGAGAAAATAGCCTGCTCATTCGAAGTGCAGAGCGTATCCGCAAAACTTCTTGCTCCAAAACACAGAACCAGTACTCCCATCATCAATTTCAGCTTCATGGCTCGACTTCCCTGTGTAGGCTTTACCTTCAAATTCATAGCTATGTCCTGGTTCGCCAACGACTACTCCTATCCTTCATAGGTAGCCTTGATCTGTCTTCGTTATGTCCACTCACCCATGAGGCGCTCCCAAAGCAACTACGGACAGTAGCTCTCCGGCCGGTGCTGGCACCTAGGACTGCAACCTCAAAGGCATCACTTGGGCCTGTGCTGTTAGGCTGCAGGATCCAACCATCCACCAACTCAACAACAAAAATCCCCAACGACAGACTTGCTCGCACATCTTCTTGCCTCACCCAGTCTGTCCCTGAACTCATTCATGGCTATGTCGAAAATACACAACCTTGTTAGGCCCTGTCACAGACCACAGAGTGATTACCTGTCCACTCGGGGTAACTTTAAATAAAAAACTTCCTATCTTCTCTCCATATGCCGTAAGATATAAGTTGTCCTCAGCATCCAATGCTAACGTCGTTGGCTCTAGACCTGTAAGTGCACCCTGAAACAAAGGATTGACCTTTTTAATTTTTGCATGAAATATAAATCCTTGTTGGTTATTGATATTTTTATTGAAATTAACGACAGTAATAACCTCTCTATTAGATGTGATTTTTCGAACGGAATTATTTTTCCAATCAGAAATAAATATGTTTCCTAATCTATCGAAACAAATACTATCAATTCCATTAAACCTAGCTTGATCTATATAACCATCAATAAATCCACTTTCATTTAAGTTTCCAGCAACAACAGATGCCATCCCATATGGTGTAATCTTAATCACAGCAGATGACAAATATGGCGCCTTCTCATTTGCCGTCCCCGCAACATAAAAATTCCCTTCATGATCAACTGCAAACGAGCCATCGTTAATCATTATTCCATTTTTTTTCTTCGAACCAATTAAATCATCTACCCCCCCAAGAACAATCTTATTAACCACTGTACTGACTGTCCCATTTTTATCAATTTTTCGAATTACATTATGACCATTATTTTTACCAAAAATATAAAGAGTTCCGGAATCATCAATTGCCAAAGAACCAGTATCTATCGTCGCCACACCCCGGGGACCATCTTCAGATCCAGCCCATCTCCTAATTCCCGTAAATGTACTTACATTGCCATCCAAGCCAATCTTTCTAATCAACGCATTGCCATAATCCAATACATATATATTGTCCTGAGCGTCAACAACAATAGGACTCGTTCCGTCAAATAATGCATCCTTGCCATCGCCATCACGAAATCCACCATAGTGAGGTTCTGAATACTCCATGTATACACTGGCCTTCCCAGCATACATTTCAATTTTTCCATCATTTTTTAATTCACTAATACGTCCACGTCCAGACGCAAAAATATTGCCTAATGCATCAACAGCCAACCCTGCCGCATAAAATGATTTGTATGGATCCTGCACTGGATTCATATAATCATCAGCGCCTTGCTTTAATACTTTAACTAAGCCTGGCACCCCAGACAAATCATTCTCTTTTGGCATATAAAAATTTTTATAATTACCGCTGTCAATTATTTCACTAAAATCATTTAAAGAGTTGCCGCAATGTAGGTTACGCAGTAATTTATTTTGTTTATAAATGGCAATGTCAAGATCATTGTAATCTATGGCCAGCATAAAATAATCATATTGGCCGATTGAAAAATCAACATAATACCCACCAGACTGCGGGCTGGTTGCAGCAAATCCCCATCTAAACTTATAATGAAATTCTTTCTCCTCAGGATAAGTCAATTCAATCTTTTGATGCGTACCAAACCGATATTGCAAGTACAACCCTGGCGCCTTCAAATCTTTAGGGGCACATAAGGAGGCCGTCTTGCGACTCGCTAAGGTACATGAGAAAATAGCCTGCTCATTCGAAGTGCAGAGCGTATCCGCAAAACTTCTTGCCCCAAAACACAGAACCAGTACTCCCATCATCAATTTCAGCTTCATGGCTCGACTTCCCTGTATAGGCTTTACCTTCAAATTCATAGCTATGTCCTGGTTCGCCAACGACTACTCCTATCCTTCATCGGTAGCCTTGATCTGTCTTCGTTATGTCCACTCACCCATGAGGCTTGCCAGGCAACAGGTCTCCCACCTTCGCCCGATAATCATCAAGATTTTCTCTATCACTACCTCGTTACTGTCCCGATAAAAGTGTGGTGGTCAAGTAATTTCAGACCCTCCTATAGGCTGTTTTGTGGTTTTCTTTTCTGCATAGACTGTTGGTGGCAGACATCCCAAGTTTAAATGCAATCGCTTGGTGTTGTAGAACGCCACGATATATTCAGTAATATCTCGAATAGCTTCCCCGTGGTTGGCTTACTCTTGTTGCTAAACGTGCTCCATCTTCAGATTTGAGAAGAAACGTTCCATGACTGCATTATCCCAGCAGATACCTTCGCGGCTCATGCTCCCGATCAAACTATGTTTATCCCGTCATTGAGTATGCTGATTGACAAAAGATGTCCTGTCCCCCTCCCAACCATCCTGAGCGTCCCAACGGTAGATCACGACACCCTCATGATTTAGACACCGCGAGGACAAATCATGCACTTCTAACTAGGGCTTATAGTTGCCGCCATGGCCCTGTGCACGCCATTGTAAATCTTTATTTTATGCCTACAACTTACCCCCCAGCTGGCGTGAAATTTACCGAGTAACAGGAAGGCGCAGACTTATGTTCAAAATTTACGACTAGACTAAAACCATGCCTTGCATCGGAGATAAAGCTCATGGGATGGGTACATGAACTGCGTGTCGAAGTTCCTTTTGTGAGTTTGCTGGATAGTTTGGGTCAGTTAAGTGACGCCTGTCCTGCCTGGTTGTATCAGCCTGAGTTGCTTATGCGTGCATACCGCCATCTGCTACTCACCCGACGCTTTGATCAACGTGCCGTGTCTTTACAACGAACAGGGCTGTTAGGCACCTACGCCTCTTGTCTGGGCCAAGAAGCCGTCAGTACCGGTATAGGCTTGGCTATGCAAGCCGATGACTTGTTGGCTCCCTATTATCGCGATCAGGCTACCCAGCTACTGCGTGGTGTTAGCATGATGGAGATCCTTCGGTATTGGGGGGGAGATGAGGCTGGCAATAACTTTACCCAGAGCCGTCATGATCTGCCCAACTGTGTGCCTATTGCCACTCAGATCAGTCATGCAGCAGGTATGGCCATGTCCTTACGTCTACGCCATCAGGCCCAGGCTGTCGTGACCACCTGCGGTGATGGAGCTACCAGCCGCGGAGATTTTTACGAACCCTTGAACCTGGCTGGAGTTTGGCATCTGCCTTTGGTAATCGTCATCAACAACAATCAATGGGCCATCTCGGTACCTCGTCAGGCACAAACAGCAGCCACCACACTGGCTCAAAAAGCTGTCGCCGCAGGTATCCCGGGATTACAGGTCGATGGCAATGATGTGCTCGCCGTCACGGCTGTTGTGCATGAAGCCCTGGAACGCGCCCGCGCTGGCAAAGGCCCTACCCTGATTGAAGCTGTGACCTATCGCTTGTGCGACCATACGACCGCCGATGATATGCGCCGTTACTGCGCTCCTGAACGACTGGAACAGGCGCAAAAAGAAGAACCCCTGATCCGTATGCGGAGTTATCTTGAGCATACAAAAGGCTGGACTGAGCAGGATGAACTGAATCTGGTCGCAGACATTGATACCGACATCGAACATCAAGTTCAGGCATATCTTAACCTGCCTCCTCCAGACCCTAACAGCATGTTTGATTATCTCTACGCTAATTTGCCCGAGGAATTAAAAGCACAGCGACAATCACTTATCGCCAGGAGACTGGCATGAGCGAGCTCTCCCTGATAGAAGCGATCAACCTCAGCTTGCATCGTGCCATGCAAATTCACCCTGAGATGATCGTGTTAGGTGAAGATGTTGGCCTTAACGGTGGCGTTTTTCGCGCCACGCATGGGCTACAACAAACCTTTGGTCGGCAACGGGTTCTGGATACGCCCCTGGCCGAGAGCCTGATTGCAGGCATTTCTGTCGGCATGGCCACTCAGGGTTTACGTCCTGTCGCTGAAATTCAGTTTATGGGTTTTATCTATGCGGCGCTGGAGCACCTTATCTCTCATGCCGCGCGTATGCGCAACCGGACACGTGGACGCCTTACCTGCCCCATGACCTTGCGCGTTCCTCATGGTGGCGGCATCCACGCACCTGAGCATCATTCAGAATCCACCGAAGCCATGCTAACCCATATCCCAGGCTTAAAAATCGTCTGCCCGTCATCGCCACGACTAGCTTACCAAATGATGTTGGCTGCGATAGCTGATCCTGATCCGGTGATTGTACTTGAGCCTGAACGGCTCTATCGCTCTCAACGCCAGTACTGTCCGGATGACGGCCTGACCTTGCCTCTGGAGCGCTGCCTGATACGCCGCTTAGGTCAAGACATCAGCCTGATCAGCTGGGGAGCTTGTGTCATGGATTGCCTGGAGGCCGCTGCCAGGCTAAGCCAGGAAGGGATAGAGGCCGAGGTTATCGATGTGGCCACCCTAAAACCGCTAGACCGGGAAACCTTGATCGCATCCGTCAGCGCTACCGGCCGAGCGCTTATCGTGCACGAAGCTGCCCGTAGCGGGGGTCTAGGCGCTGAAATTGCCGCTATGTTAAGTGAAGAACTCTTTGGTGAGCTTCTAGGTCCCATAACCCGATTGACGGGTTACGACACCATCATGCCCTACGCTCGCATGGAAGCTCAGTATCTCCCCTCCGTTGAGGGGATCATCAACCAGGTTCACTATCTGCTGGATTGATTGTGGAGGTCATACTCATGAAATCACTGCTCCTACCTGATCTGGGAGAAGGTTTGCAGGAGGCAGAAATCGTGGCATGGAGCGTTAGCCCCGGACAAACAGTGCAGCGAGGAGACATCTTGGTGAGCGTCGAGACCGCCAAAGCTCTGGTCGATATACCTGCCCCTGAAACCGGACGTATTCTGGCCTGCCATGGCCAAGCTGGTGAAGTGCTTAGAACAGGGTCCCCTCTGGTTGATTATGAAACTGACCCCACTGCTTCGCAAACACCTATTGAACTGGATCATGGCAGTGTGGTTGGTGACTTACCTGAACACAGGGAGATCCATGATGAAGGTACGCTCATTATAGGACGCCAGCGCACCACCCCAGAAGGCTTTGAAGTGCTGCATGGCTTACGCCGGCAAATGGCACGCAATCTCGGCAAGGCTCACCAACAAGTGGCTTTGGTAACCTTGTTTGATGAAGTTGTTGTTGAAAAACGTAAACATCTCCTCGCTCGCGTGCTGAAAGCCATCGTCGTTGCTTGCCATCATGAACCCGCCTTGAACGTCTGGTACCATGATCACCCTCCATCACGTCGGGTCCATGAACAGGTGCGTATCGGCTTGGCCATCGCCACCTCGGAGGGGTTGCTCGTACCGGTATTACCTACCGGACTTAGACGGCGCCATGAATGGGAGGAGGCCATCACACAATTACGGCATAAGGCCGAACAACGTGAACTAACCCCCGATGAACAACACGGGGCTACCTTTACCGTCAGTAATTTTGGCATGATGGGCGGACGGTTTGCCACACCCATGGTATCACCTCCGCAAGTCGCCATCCTGGGACTAGGCCAGTTGCAACGACGCGCAGGCGGCCAGGGCTGGAGCTTACCCTTATCACTGAGTTTTGATCATCGCGCCGTGACAGGTGCCGAGGCGGCGCACTTTCTCAGCATCCTGAGCCAGCGTCTGGCGCGTTAAAAAACGTGCAAACCATGAAGTACCAGCAAGGACAGCAGTAAAACGGCCACAACTGTCCATGGCAGCCAGCGCCTGGCACTTACCTCAACAGGAGGTTTAATCTCATCTGCTAGCTGCTGAACCGGCTGAGCTACGGCTGCAGGCGTCGCTGGTACAGGCAGTTCGGGTGCTGGTACAGGCAATTCGACCTTAACCGCTGGCCTGAACACCGTCCTGTCCATATCATCTTCTTCTGTATCCTTGGCGCTCGAAACCGGCCCCAGCACACGAAAGCGCAAAGCATCACAACGCACTTCATCACCGGTCGCCAACTGGGCTTCATCCACCCGTTTGCCATTCACAAAGGTGCCATTGGAGGATCCCAGATCATGTACCCAGGGCGCTCCAGCCCGTATGCTAAATTCAGCATGACGCCGTGAAACATGCGAGCCAGGTACCACGATGTCACAGGCCGCATCTCTACCCACCAATAACTTACCCTGCAGGGGAAAGGCACGCCCTTTTAACGGTTCATTAAGTGCCTGGATCTGCCACGGTACAGGAGGCGCTACGCGCGAGCTCAAATCCTCACCGCGATCAGCCGCATCGAGTACGGCCAAGGGCACCGTATGCAAGCGTATAATGTCACCTGCTTTAAGTTCTGTTCGCTCTAAGACTCGATGATCGTTCAAATAGGTACCATTGACGCTTTGAAGATCTACCAGGTAACAGCGTCCACCTTCACATTCAATTTCCGCATGAAAATCGCTGACCATTTCCTCCATCGCTACCAGGCGATTAGAACGGTGACGACCTAAGGCAATACATTCATCCACCAACCATAATGCAGGTTGCCTTCGATCAACAAACTGAATTTTTAACATAGCGATATCTCCGGTTCACAGAGGCTGCAGGGACCAAGTCCCAGAACTGGCTGTACCTGTTGACACCCCGGAACCTCCGGCTGTCGTCATGCCTCCTGTTAAGCTCAAGGTTGACAGGGTCATGCTCACCTGACCATTACTGACTTGCCCCATCAGGCTCAGACCCGCAGAGCCTTGTAAGGTGCAACCCGCTGATGAGCTTATCTGCCCTGCCGAATTAATGCGAACCACATTACAGGTCCCCGTCGCACCTGAGGTATCCTGATAGTGTAAAACATAGGTGAAATTGGATAACAGTGAGGATAAAACATTCTGTGGAGAAGATTGTCCTGACTGCAGCGCTTGCACAGCCGCTCCATTGGGTAAGGAAACTACAGCTCCCGTAGCCCCGCTACCGGTGGCAAATGGCTGCATGGACAGTAGCACATTACCATTACCACCTGATAAAGCCGGCCCCTCCAAAGCTACCGAGGCCGTAACTGGCGATATCGCCGGCAACACCAAGCTGTCGTAAAGCGCATCGATACCCTGATGATTGAAAGTTATTGGTGTGATAAAAAAATCTGTATTCCCCCAGGTCACATAAGACATCACGGAAAGTGCCGGTTCTGCCAGATCATTACGCACGGAATTTTCCAGGTTTTGCAGCACTGACCACGTCTGTTGCATGGCGGTTTGCGGATAAGGCTGACCTCCTTGCAAGTTCAAGGCATTTTGATAATCGACTTCCAAAGCTGACATGGCTTGCAGGGGCAATGAGCCGTACGCACCTTGCGTGACCAGCGAAGTCAGGGGCGTAATATTGATAAGTGTGGTGTTCATCACTGGCGTCCACACACTGGATAATGAGCCGTAACGACCCGAGCTATCCACACTGGGAACACTTAACCAGACCCACCCACCGTTGCTGGAACATGCTGAAATATCAAGGGTAAACCCCCCGTTTGCATTGGTCGTTGTTGATCCACACGCCATGACCGTCGGGGAAACCATGGAATCACCCAAGGACCCATAGGCATTCACTACGACACCTGACAGGGGATTGTAGGAGGGTCCGCCCGCTATCACCTCACCTTGCAAAGGGCCCCAGCCAACCGCTCCGAGCACACTGCCACCGACCCCTGTGGCGCCTATGCCGGGTGCAATAACGCTGGCAAATGCCAAAGGATTAACATATCCCTGCCCGCTACACCCCGCCAGAAGATACAGCATCCAGCAACCCAACCAGGCCATTGCATGCTTTACACGAGGCAACATCGTTACTCCCCCACCCTTCAGGGTTTGGCTGCCGATGATTTGGCCGCCTTATCCGGCTTGGACACGCCCTGATAGACTTTCAGTATGTCATCAGGAAGCACACCCAGCTTATCGCCCCATAACCCCATCTGGAAGGTACGTATGTCCTGATACGATTTATGGGTTAATGTATCAATGGCATCACCATCGACCACGATAGTGGGGGTTAGAAAAATCAGGAGATTTGTTTTGGTCACATTATCGCCACTAGCCTTAAATAACCACCCCAGAAACGGTATATCGCCTAGGAAAGGCACCTTGCTTTCCGAGTTAGTGGTGTCATTTTGCATCAATCCACCCAAAACAATGGTTTGATGATTATTCACTAATACGGTTGTCTTAATATTACGGGTGCTGGTAATCAAATCTGCCGCATGAACACTGGTCACCGCAGGGAGGACTGCCGATACCTCTTGGTCAACTTCGAGCCGGACCAGTTTGCCATCGGAGATATGCGGAATGACCTTAAGGGTAATGCCAACATCCTTACGCTCAATAGTCTGAAAAGGATTATTAGTGCCTGACACAGCACTGGTACTGGCTCCGGTAATAAAGGGAACGTTTTCACCGACCACGATTTTGGCTTCCTGATTATCCAGCGTGAGTACCGATGGAGCCGATAACAGGTTAGCGTTACTCGCCGTAGCCAATGCCTCCACCAAAGCGCCATAAAACGTAGACTGACCATTGGCACGATGAATCTCGCGACCAAAACCCAGAGTAGCTCCATCGGACAACGATACACCTGAGGCTCCTGAGGCTGCTGGCGAGCCTACCGCTGTACCTGTGGTGGTCGTGCCATAGGCAGCTGTGGAAGCAGCGCCATAGGTACTTAAGTACCCTTCAATCGCTGAATTCAAGCTGGTCCCTGCGTTACTGAATGAGATCGTACCTATCCCCGTGGCGGGATCACCACCGGCCCACTGTATGCCCAGCTGATTACCGTTAGAACCGGTAATCTCTACAATCGCCGCCTGAATCAACACCTCGGCGCGGCGCGTATCCAGTTCCTTGATGACATGTTCAATTTCCCGCATGACCCGGGGGTCAGCACGAACCACCACAGCATTTTGTTCCTTATCCGCCTCAATGGTGGCAGGACCATCAAACTTGGCTGCATTTTCCTTGGCAGCAGCTCCCGTCGCCGCTGCGGGTGCCCCACTGGAACTGCCCACCATCTTGTTCAGTACATTAGCCACTTCTTTGGCAGAAGCATGTGCCAAACGGAATACTTCAATGTTACCTGTGTTGACCGCCGGGAGATCCAAGGTAGTAACCAATTGCTGCAAATGCGCGATGGCCTGAGCATCACCGCGAACGATGAGACGATTGGTACGCTCATCTTCCACCACATGCAGGCGTGAAAAAGTTTTGGCGTCCTGCGGTGTTGAAATCGGAGTTAAGGCTTTGAGCATGGTCACTACATCAGCCACTTGAGCATATTTCAAGTTGATCGCAGTGACCGTTTCGCTGCCTGCGCTATCCAAGGCTCGAATCACATCCACCAACGACGCAATATTGGCAGCCCGATCACTGAGTATCAGAGCATTGGCATCGGGCACCGCGGCCAAATGAGCAAACTGCGGCATCATGGGGCGAAGCACGGGAACCAGATCTACGGCATTGGTCGAGTCCAGCAATACGACCCGGGTCACCAGTTCTTCTCCCTGGCTCTGACCGCCTGTCATATCCACCTTGACGCCACCCGTTCTAGCGTTGATATCCGGCACAATCTTGATGGCATTACCCATGGGTACGGCACTAAAACCATTGACGTCCAAAACCCCCAGAAAAAGATCATACACCTGATCCTTGTTGAGGGACTGAGTCGAGATAACCGTGACCGTCCCTTTGACCCTGGGATCCACGACAAAATTTTTGCCGGTGATTTCTGCCACTTCAGCCACCAAGGCCGAAATATCAGCATCCTTGAGATTGACCTTCCAGGATGGAGCCGCTTGCACCGTATACATACTCAGCATCGCCACCGAGGCAACCCAAAATCCACGTAACTTCTTCATGAAGCATCCTGCTGTACAGGCCCAAAAGGGCAGCCTATTGATATCATCGATTTCACACTCATTCTTTTTCTGGATGCGCCGGCAAAATCAGTGCCGGGTCTTTGCTAATACGCAAAACCTCCATGTGCCCATCCGACCGGCGGATCTGTATCATCCTCTCACCTACAGCCACCACCGTCCCACCACCTACATCATCACCAGCATGAAACATACGCGCCTGAGCTTGACCCACAGCCTGGACCATAGCCGAACTGGAATCTATACCTGAACTTAAAAAGACGCCACGCAATACCAGGGGAAGCGCTGTTTCAACCTGATTACCCCCCCCCTGAACCGTATGACTTTGTCCAAACCAGTGCAAGGCCAACAAATCCTGCAATTGATGATCATCATGTGCCTTAGGAGCAGCCGTTGCGACCAGTTCTTGGCGAGGTTTCAGATGATGGGTCAAACGTAACCCCAGATGCACCAGCGTCATAGCCAGAACAGTCACCGACAAGATGGCTGCAGGCACGATCAGTCGTTGTTGCCAGTTCTCAACCGGGTTAGTCATAAGCTACCCTGCATGTGCACGTCAATACGGTCAGGGGTCCATGCCCGTCCCTGGTACAACGGCGACAAGGCCAGCAACCGTTGCGCCAGTTCAATCTTGAATGTCTGTCCAGGCTGTAGCATCAACCGTCCCAGCAATAAGCCTGACGCCTCACTGAGGCGCCATGTCAATCCGTCTTTAGCAGCATGCGGCACCAAGATCACGGCTGGTAACTGCAAACTATAGTGCTGACCCTGTAAATTAACCGCCGTCAGCCCGCCAGCATAGGTTAACAAACCCGACATTTGCCAGCGGCCAGGATCCTTGTAATCACCCTGTCCCTGCAAGGACTCAATCCTGATCGGCGCCGCCAGACTAAGCCCTTCGACTTGCTTCATCAGCAAGCTGGCCGGCACCCAGGCTGTAGCATGATCGAGCTTCCATCCATGCCAACCGAGTTGGACCTCGACATGACTTGCCTGTCCCTGTACCAAATACTTAAACTGGCAGCCCAGCATACCCGTCCATTGCGGATGACAAGCCCATACCAAGGGCAGGGTTCCATCAACATCATCGACAACCAGACTACCCGACCAGACCGTACCCCCGGTCGCACGCATGGGCAACTGCAGATGGCGGGCTACCGGATCGACCAGCCATGCTGCAGGACATTGCCCTATCAAGGCCACGATAGCGACAGCCATGCCCCATAAGGATAAACGCCACCAGGGAAGACTAGGTAAAGATGAACTTGATGACATGCATGATTCCGGCATTGCACAATGGAAAGTCTACTTTATAATCGCCGCCAACCCGAAAGCCAACTTCTCTTCAAGGAGCCGATCTCTATGAGGCGCATAATACCCCTAATAGTTGCCATGCTGCCACTAGCAACTCAAGCGATGGAAACCATCTATCAGGATCAAGTCGACCCTCCTGTCGAAGGTGGTAGTGGTCAGGCCGAAGCGGCTCTTGATGGACGCAGCGGTAATAGCACTGACAATGAATTTACTGCCGGTGGCCGCGTTGATTATCGCGCCCATACCACCATCATGTCCGTCACTGGCGATTACACCCGACTTAAAGCTAACGGCATCAAGGCCGTAGACACCGGCTGGGCAGATGCGCACTATATCGATGAATTTCAGCATGGCTTGGCTGCTGAAGCTTATATGGATTACTTGCAAGATGACTTGCGCCAGCTTGCCAACAGAACTCAGGTGGGCGCTGGTGCACGTTTCACCTTAGATTATCAACAGCATGAACGTGCCTTATACCTCAGTGTCGATGGTCTGCATGAGTGGCAGACTCAGTCCAGTGTGAGCGATGACTACTGGCGTGCCAATACCGCGATCAACTATATGCGTCAAATCACGCCCCAGACCCATATTTTGGCGAGTCTGCAATATCAACCCCGACTTTCCCAATGGAGCAATTATTTGATCAACGATGTACTGGAGGTGGGCGTCGATATCACCTCCTCCCTGAGCTTGCAGGTTGGTGTTCGTCATGAATATGACAACATCGTACCCGCAGGAACGGGCATCAAGCATAACGATACTTTTTATGAAACAGCGTTACGGCTACGTTACTGATAACGTAGCCTGAGCATCAGACTGATCGATCTCGCCGCCAGCATATGAAGCGCCCTGCATCACTACCGCAGAGCGCTTCAGCCACGGCCAATACGTCAAAACCTGGCAGATTTTGCAACTTAGCTAACATCAGCTGCTCTCCCTCTATCCCAAAAGGGATGCGGCACCTACGTACGCCCAGACCCTGCAAACGCCACATCAAACTACGCCCCTCTTCCTCCATGGTCGCTTCAATGACTACCCATTGCAACTGATCCCAGCGCATAAACTCCTGCTCGCCCGCCCCTTCTACGCTGATCTTTAGCTCATCCACCGTAACCCTTGAAACATAATCCTGGGCATCCCTACCCATGTTCGGACGCAACATTCCTATCTCCCCAACCCCAGGCTGATCCTGATTTTACGACCCTATGAACCTTCACAACATTCACAGGAAACTTTAGTGAATTCATGTTGAAAAAACCTAAGCCAGCGAACCATTTTTTCCAAGCTAACGTACAATGACCCCAGGCCATAGACCACCCTTCAGGTTTTATCGTTTAGCTTGATAAGGAGCCCCGATGATTTCATGGCATGATCCAGCCCTTTTTTTAGTTGCCTTATTCGCTGGAGTACTCAACTCAATTGCCGGAGGCGGCAGTTTTTTTACATTTCCAACCTTGCTATGGGCAGGTCTCAATCCCATTATCGCCAATGCCACCAATACGCTGGCATTATTTCCCGGCAGTTTTATCAGTGCATGGGCCTACCGCCACGATATGACCTTGGCACAACAAAAACTCCCTGTTATACGTCTGGCCCTTATCAGCGTCGCAGGCGGCATACTCGGATCCGTCCTGCTGTTGTCTACCCCAGAATACCTGTTCATGCATGCTGTACCCTGGCTACTGAGCTTTGCCTCCCTGATATTCATTTTCGGCAACCGCATCACCGCATGGAGCCTACGTCACTTTCATTTAAGCATACCCGGGATTTTTTTCCTGCAATTTCTGATCAGCATCTATGGTGGTTACTTCGGTGGAGGTGTTGGGATTCTGATGCTTGCCGTCCTGTCTCTCTATGGGCTTGAAGACTTTCACAGCATGAATGGACTGAAGACATTACTGGCAGGGTGCATGAACTTGATGGCCACCCTGACGTTTGTTGTATCAGGGCACATCGATTGGCATACCGGAGGGCTGATGATGATCTCGGCTACTTTGGGGGGCTGGTTAGGCCCCGCTATAGCCAAGAAAATCCCTCAGACCACACTACGACAGCTGGTGGCCTGTGTCGCTGTAGCCACCAGCATCTACTTCTTCCTTACAACATGAGCCGTAGCCTGAGCTCCCGCTTATCCTTCCAGGGCCTGGACCTCAGCTTCCATAGCGCGCTCATGCGATGCACTATGTTCAGCGGCCAGCATCAGATAAATTGCAGGCACCACATACAAGGTAAACAACGTGCCTATGGCAATACCACTGGCAATCACCAATCCCATATTGTAACGTCCTACCGCCCCTGCGCCTGTCGATAAGATCAGGGGGGTAACGCCTACCACCATGGATGCTGACGTCATGAGAATGGGCCGTAACCGGATACCTGCCGCTTGTGCAATCGCCTGCATTTTATCCATGCCCTGCTTTTGCAACTGATTAGCAAACTCCACAATAAGGATACCGTGTTTACTGATCAGACCGATCAAGGTGACTAATCCAACTTCCGAATAAATATTCAGGCTAGCACCGTGCCACCCCAGGAAGATAAATATCATAGCTCCACAAATTGACAGCGGAACACTGACCAGCACGATCAGAGGATCTCTAAAACTCTCAAATTGAGCTGCCAGCGCCAGAAAAATAATGATCAGTGCAAACACAAACGTCCAGAGTAAGGCACTGTTCTCCTGCATATACTGACGAGACTGCCCTCCGTAATCCACGGTATAACCCTGCGGCAATTTCGTGGCCAAACGTTGCAGAGTAGCCAAGGCATCGCTCATGCTGACACCAGGCATAGCCACACCTGAGATCGTCGCTGAATTAAGCTGCTGAAAATGATTCAGGGTTTCAGGAATAACCCGCATACGCAAATGTACCAGTGTCGATAACTGAACTATCTGGCCATCCGGCGTTGTCAGGCTATAACCCAGCAATTGGTCAGGATTTTGCCGTTGCTGGCGATCCATTTGCGGAATAACTTTGTACGAACGTCCATCCAGATTGTAATAATTGACGTATCCTGCACTCAGAGCAGCTTGCAGTGCATTACCTACATCGCGCATATTAAGACCCAACTGCGCCACACGAGCTCTGTTGACTTCAATATCCACGGAAGGCTTGTCGTATTTTAAGTCATTATCAAGAAACATAAACTGATGTGTGGCCAAGGCTTGCTTCATGAAATCACCGGCCACCTGATTGAGCCGACCGTAGTCATCGGTGCTCTGGATCACAAACTGCACAGGCAACCCGCCCCCACCACCAGGCAAGGAAGGTCGCTGGAAAGCTACCGCCTTGACCCCTACCAGTTGAGATAGCTGATGCTGAATCAGCGGCTGTATATCATTCGTTGTACGTTGACGCTGATCCCAGGGTTTAAATACCATGCCCGCAATGCCCGTGTTGAGACCTGAAACCCCCGTCAGCTGAAATACATGTTCCGTTTCTTGATAGCTCATAAAAATATTATCGATCTGATGAGCCGCTTCCATAGACTGCTTCAGCGTTGCATTAGGCGCGCCTGTCGCCATGGTAATGACAACACCTTCATCTTCCTGCGGAGCCAGTTCCTTTTTTGACATCATAAACAACACCGTCATCAGTAACACCACCAGTATCCCGAACACGGTCACCACAGGCAGAGACGTTAACGATATTTGCAAACTACGGGCATAGCGTTGACGCAGCCGCTCAAAAAGACTATCGAGGTAGTTGGCCAACCCCCCTTCACTCTCCTCATGCGGTTTAAGGAACTTAGAACACATCATCGGCGACAGGGTAAGCGCCACAATAGCTGAAATCGCAACAGCGCCCGCCAGGGTAAAGGCAAATTCCGTAAACAAGGCTCCGGTCAGCCCCCCCATAAAACCGATGGGCACATAAACAGCGATGAGCACCACCGATATAGCGATAATGGGGCCCGCCAGTTCTCGCGCTCCTTTCAGAGCAGCCTGAAAGGGGGTCAAGCCTTCTTCAAGATGTCTGTGCACGTTTTCAACAATGATAATGGCATCATCGACCACCAACCCGATCGCCAGCACCAGTGCCAGCAAGGTCAGCAAATTGATGGTGTAACCCAAGACCAACATCATGAAGATGCCACCTATCAACGACAGGGGCATGGCAATGACAGGGATGATGACTGAGCGCAGTGACCCTAAAAACAAGAAGATCACGACGGTGACAATCAGCAGAGCTTCCATCAAAGTCATAATGACTTCATGAATAGCACTGTCCACATATTTCGTGGCATCGTAGACCAGCTTACCCTGCAAACCTTGCGGCAATTGCTGCACTATGGGTGGCAAGGCCTTGCGAACAGCATCGACCACTGTGAGTAAATTAGCAGTCGGCGCTACCTTAATGCCGATATATACGGCTTTTTGGCCGTCGAATCCGACCTGAGTATTGTAATCTTCAGAGCCGAGCGTCACCTTAGCTACATCTTTAAGCCTTACCAGACTACCCTGTGACTGCTTGACTATCATATCCTTGAAGTCATCGATACTGCTCAAGCCGGTATCCGCGGTCAGATTGACCGTCACCATATCACCATCGGTACGACCAGCCGCTGAAATATAGTTATTGGCAGCCAGCGCATTGTAGACATCCGTGGCGCTTAAGCCATGCGCCTGCAAGGCAGACGGGTCCATCCAGATACGCATAGCAAATTGTCTTTTACCCAAAATCTCAGCCAGTTGCACACCATCAACGGCTTGCAACTTCGGTTGCACCACACGGATGAGATAATCGGTAATTTTATTGGTGGGCAGAACTTTGCTATAAAAACCGATATACATGGAATCTAGCGTATCGCCTACCGTCACCGTAATGACCGGCTGCAAGGTTCCCTGCGGCAATTGATTTAAGACCGCATTAACCTTGGTTGTCACATCAGTAAGTGCTTTGTTGGGATCATAGTTCAGCCGCAGATTAGCCGTAATGACGCTTGAGCCCTGCGTGCTGGCTGAAGTCATATAGTCTATGCCCTCAGCCTGAGCTACTGAATTTTCCAGTGGCGTCGTGATAAAACCCGCTACCAGGGCAGGATCAGCCCCGGTGTAATAAGTGGTGACGGTGATCACCGCATTATCGGTTTTAGGAAACTCCCTGACCGGCAAAAGATTGATGGAACGCAGCCCAAGCACCAAGATGAGTAGACTGAGCGTCGTCGCCAACACAGGTCGACGTATAAACAGATCGGTAAAACGCATGCTGCAATCCTCACTGAGCCCTATTCATCATTGGGGGTTTCGGGATGAGCTTCCATGGAAGGGGCATGCTGGTTATCAATAATGACTTCATCATCATTTTTCAGCAACTGACCTCCCGAGGTTACCACCATCTGACCAGCACTCAACCCGGAGAGCACAGCTACCTGATCCCCACGAGTAGCCCCCAGATTCACAAAAACCTGATGCACTTTGGCATGCCCTCCCTGATGGGTTGATCCTTCCGCTATAAACACCACATCACCATAAGGGTGATAAACCACAGCGGTCTGTGGCAAGGTCAGATAGTTCTGAATGTCTCCGGTATCCACATCAACCCGTGCGAACATTCCCGGCACAAGCAAGCCACCATGGCTCGCCACTGAGGCCTCCACCATGATATTTCTGGTAACGGCATCTACTTTGGAATCCAGGGCAGTAATCCTGGCGCTAAACTCCTGACCAGGGGCGCTATCTACCTTGATCTTTACATGCCCATCAACATGCAGTTGCGGCACTACACTCTGCGGCACCGTAAAATCAACCAAGACGGGATCTGTAGTTTGCAGAGAAGCCAGCTTATCACCTGCGTTGACATATTGACCGGGGTTCACCGTCACCACGCCCAAGCGGCCCTCAAAAGGAGCCCGTATGGTTTTTTTGGCGACCAAGGCTTCTTGTGCATGCAACTGAGCCAGCTTGCCACTTAAATCTGCCTGATCAGCATCTACGACAGCCTGAGCAACTGCATGAGCGAGCAGCTGCTTGCGATCACGATCCAGATTAATGCTTGCCAGGTCTGCCGCAGCCTTTAAGGCATCTTGCTGGGCTCGCTCTTGCGCATCATTGAGCTGAACCAACACTTGGCCACGATGCACTTGCTGACCAGAATGCATAGGAACAGCTACGACCAGTCCTGCAATTTCACTGCTCACATCCACGCCATGAACGGCACGGAGCGAACCCACCGTATTCGTTTGTGATTGCCACTGCGCCGGTTGCAACCCTATGACCGACACCGGAACAGGCGGCGGCTTCATGGCAGCAAATTTTTTCATCATTGCCTTAATTTGCATGGTTTTATACAAACCCAGGCCACCCACAACCAGCACAAAACACAACAACATGATCACCATACGCCGGGTCATGGTTTCACTCCCTTCTTAGCCTGATTCTCGGATTCAATCTGGTCCCAGCGCCCACCCAGGGCCTGGTATAAGGCGACACAATCAGCCAGACGGGCAGCATGGGCCGCCACACTGGCCAAATGAGCATTTTCGACTTGTTGCTCAGCGAGCAAGACATTCGCCAAGGGTTGTGCACCTACATCGTAACTTTGTTGCGTCAGCTGCAAACTGATATCAGCAGCCTGAGCTGCCTGCTTTCTAGCCATTTCAGTGGCCTCATCTTGCTGCAAGGCCGTCAACGCATCAGCCACGTTCTGAAAGGCCTTGATGATGGTCTGCCGGTAAGTTGCCCCTGCGGCGTTGAACGCCTGTTCCGAGGCACGTTTTTCCGCGCGTAATGCCCCACCATCAAATATGGGAGCCGTCAATCCGGCACCTAATCCCCACACCATCGAATTAGCTGCAAACAGTTTGGAAGGGGTCACCGCATAACTTGAATAATCAGCCGTTAAGCGAATCTGAGGATAAAGATTAGCGGATGCCACCCCCACCTGGGCTGCTGCTGCTCGCCATAAGGCTTCAGCCGCTTCAACATCAGGGCGCTGCTTAGCTACCGTAGAAGGCAGGCTGACCGGTAAATGATCCGGCATAGGAATGGCTGACAAATCCAGATTCTGTAGAGGATCATCAGGGGAACGCCCCAATAAGGCATTGACCTGATGCTCAGCCTGTACCCGCGACTTTTCCAGTTCGGGCAAACTGGCACGCGTGTTATCTACCACCAATTCCTGCGCAGCCACGTCAGCATCACTCAATGCACCGCTGGCGCGACGAGCTTTCATGATCTCAAGTTGCTGCTCTTGATCTTTCAAAATCTGCTGGGTGGTTGTTATGGCTGACTGGGCATAGGCCGCACTGAAGTTGGCTGTCAGCACATTGGCTACCAGCATTTGACGCGAAGCCATCAGACTATAACGCTCGCTATCCACCTGGGCCAAGGCTGCTTTTAAGGTATTTCGGCTAGCTCCAAACAGATCCAGGCCATAGCTGACATTGATCCCTGCGTTATAGAGATTCAAAGGGCCAAATATAAGACCTGGACCCAAAAAAATCTTTTCACGGTTAGCACTGGCGTTCGCTGAAACACTCGGAAACAGCAGGGAGCCACGAGTGGCTCCATATAATTCCTGTTGTTGCTGTAACGCATAACGCTGAGCATCCAGACCAGGATTATTTTTTAGAGCAAGCTCAACTTCCTGATCAAGTGCCGGTGAAGCAAAAGCCTTCCACCAAGCCTGCGCAGGATCTTGTCCCCACTGCAGAGTTTGGGAGTTCGTCGACACCTCCGCCATATGGTAACCCTGTTGCGGAATCTTCTGATCATCCACAACGCTTGGACTCAGGGAGCAGGCAGCAAGACCCGCACACACCCCCAGCACTCCCCATACCTTGCTAATCCTCATCAGGAACTTCTCCTTCATCTGAGTGCATCTGTTGCAACAATATTCGCTGTTCCAATGCTTCCAGCAGCGCTTTAGCGGTTACCTCATTCAGGCTAAGACTGGACATACCCACCAGTTGCGACTGAATTTGGTAGGCCAGGGTATCCGCGCTGACATCCCTGACAAAAACGCCATCTTGCTGGCCCTGTTGCAACCAACCCTTGATTTCTTCATGCCAGCGGGCCTGCAAGGCTGCCAGCACTTGCTGCAGCGCCACATCGCGCCTGGCGCGCAACAAAAACTCCTGCATCACGACCATCAAATGCGGGCAATGCTGGCGATGGTAAAGGTGATTAGCCAGCATTTGTCGTAAAGCATCATAGGCTGCATGGCCCACTGAACTTACGGCCGGAGCCTGTTGTCGCCTGAACTGCTCAGACAAATATTCAGCCACAGCCACTATTAAATGGTCTTTGACGGGAAAATAATAGTGTAATGTGGCCACACTAATACCTGCTGCCTGCGCGACTGAGCGCGTCCGCAACCCCTCAAACCCTTCTTCAGCAATGATATCGAAGGCTCTCTCCACCAGACATTGCTGGCGACAAGAAGTCTCCTGCACAACAGCAGACATAGCTCCCACTCCTACTCAGGAGCTTATCCTAGCGGGACCTTACGCTTCGATCAACTGATTGATTGATTTATTTTTGAACATTTCATCTTGTATATATTTTAATAATCAATTTGACAACTGTCAAACTGATGCGCTAGTTTTAGCCCCACTTAAGTTTGAGGACAGCTACATGACCACCAAGAAACGTTACGCCGAGCCCGCACCTGGTCCTATGGACGTAGAGGCCTTTCGCCACGTGGTGACAAGTCGACGCTCAGTCAGACAATTTACACAAACGCCCATACCACAAGCGGTTCTTGATGACTGCCTGGACATGGCGATGCTGGCACCCAACTCCTCGAACCTGCAACCTTGGGAGTTTTACGTCGTGCGCACACCGGCACGGCGAGCAGCCCTGATCGAAGATTGTATGGGACAAAACGCTGCCCGTACCGCTGCCGAACTTATTGTTATCGTGGCACGCACCGATTCCTGGCGCGAGCATGCGCGTATGAACCTGTCAGAATTTCCCATGCAACCCGTACCTAAAATGGTCAAACAGTACTACGGCATGCTAGTCCCCTTAGTCTATAACCAAGGACCTTTGGACAGCTTTGGGCGTGTGCGTCGAGGGCTAGCCCGTATTTCTAGTCGAGTCAGAGCCGTACCTCGCGGTCCCTGCTCACTCGAGGAGATGCGACTCTGGGCTGCCAAAAGCACGGCCTTGGCTGCTGAGAATTTTATGCTGGCTTTACGTGCACATGGCTTTGACTCCTGCGCCATGGAAGGCTTTGATGAACGCCGAGTTGCACGATTACTGAAACTCCCTCGCCACGCCCTGCCCATCATGGTCATTGCTGCCGGAGAGCGAGCTCCTGATGGAGTTTACTTCCCACGCTTACGCTTTGCCCGCGAACGTTTTGTGCACACGGTATAGTATCCACAGCTATCAGGACATGCAGGTCATGCCTGATAGCGCCTCCTGCCTATGCACTTCTTGTTTTACCAGCCATCCAGTCGGTATCCCTGAAAATGCACTTGCTTCTGTCCCTGAACCGATTGATGCTCATGAACAGAATGCTTACGCCCTAGCGGCGATAGATCCATGTGATATCGCGCTCGTAGGTGATAGCTCACCCTGAGCACAGCTATGGGCTTATTCGCAAACCTTCATCTCAGAGTCCGTGGAAACAACTAGGGTTAAGCACAAAAAAGTTGCAGGGACAGCTATCCAAATTCATTTGAATAATTCATCTAGTGTTGTATTATCAAAATATGCAAAAAAACACAGCTACAACCATCTTTGAATCACTGTCATCGGGCATCCGACTGGATGTGTATCGGTTGCTGGTACGCAAGGGCACAGAAGGCTTAGTTGCGGGCGAGATATCTTCAACACTCGATGTCCCTCCAACCAACTTGTCATTCCACCTGAAGGCGCTGACCCAGGCCGGGATGCTCACTGTCGAGACTGAAGGGCGCTTCCAGCGTTACCGGGCCAACCTCCCGTTGATGCTGGACTTAATTGCCTACCTGACAGCAGAGTGCTGCTCAGGCCACCCCGAACGATGTGCTGACATGCGCGCCGCCTCCCCGTGTTCTGACGCTGTGCTGCCACCCGCTTTTTCAACTTCCAAGACTACTGAATCATGAACGTCCTTTTTCTTTGCACCGGTAATTCGTGCCGCTCGATCCTCGGTGAAGCCACTTTCAATCACCTGGCCCCGGCGGGGTGGAAGGCGATGAGCGCAGGGAGTCAACCCACAGGCCAAGTCCATCCTCGCTCCTTGGCACTGCTGAGGCGGGAGGGAATCTCAACAGAGGGTTACCATAGTAAATCATGGGACAACCTGCCATTGACCCCTGATATTGTGATCACGGTATGCGCCAGCGCTGCAGGCGAGACCTGCCCGGCCTACTTAGGCCCCGTTCTGCGCACGCACTGGGGCGTCGAGGATCCAGCCCACGCCTCTGGCACCGAGGAGGACATCGAGGCTGCCTTTATGACAGCGTATCGCCTACTACGAGCACGCATCGAGGCTTTCCTCGCGCTGCCGCTGGTCGACTTGCAACAGGACAAGGACAAACTTAAGGCAGAGCTTGACCGCCTAGGCACGTTAACGACCTGAAACCAAGCTCTGTGAGTTGGGGCAGTAACATGACACCTAACAGGAGGTCTCAGCCATGACCGCACCATGTGACTCTACCTATGATAAATCGACAGCTCTTCCCATGAGCGTCTTTGAACGCTACCTGACCGTCTGGGTATTCCTCTGCATCATTACGGGCATTGCCTTCGGTCATTTTTTTCCGTCGGCGTTCCAAGCCATCGGTAGTATGGAAATCGCACAGGTTAACCTCCCGGTGGGTCTGCTGATCTGGGTAATGATCATCCCGATGTTAATCAAGGTAGACTTTGCTGCACTTCATGAAGTACGCCAACACATCCGAGGGATAGGCGTCACTCTATTTGTTAACTGGCTGGTCAAACCGTTCTCAATGGCATTCCTCGGATGGCTCTTTATTCGCCACCTGTTTGCGTCCATGCTGCCCGCTGACCAGCTCGATAGCTACATCGCTGGGCTGATCCTGCTGGCCGCAGCGCCCTGTACGGCCATGGTATTCGTGTGGAGCCGACTGACTAATGGCGACCCCCTATTTACGCTGTCGCAGGTTGCGTTAAATGACAGTATCATGGTCGTGGCTTTTGCGCCCCTGGTTGGCCTGCTGCTAGGTATCTCGGCCATTTCTGTGCCGTGGGATACCTTGATGACCTCCGTCATACTTTACATCGTGATTCCCGTCATCTTGGCTCAGATCTTACGCCAGCGGTTATTGTCCCAGGGTCAGGATGCTTTCGATGCCGCCATGGCGAATATCGGCCCATGGTCAATCACAGCTCTGCTGGCAACCCTAGTCCTTCTCTTCGCCTTTCAAGGCAAGGAAATCCTGAAGCAACCGATGGTCATCGCTCTGTTGGCTGTGCCCATCCTGATTCAGGTATTATTCAACTCGACCCTAGCGTACTTGCTCAATCGCCTGGTAGGCGAGAAGCACAACGTTGCCTGTCCTTCAGCCTTGATTGGCGCTTCCAACTTCTTTGAGTTGGCCGTCGCTGCGGCGATTAGTCTGTTTGGATTCCACTCCGGAGCAGCGCTGGCCACTGTGGTCGGCGTACTGATTGAGGTGCCGGTCATGTTGCTCGTAGTACGGTTGGTCAATGCCTCCAAACCTTGGTACGAGGCCCGGGGATAGTGTCGACTGATGCTGCCGCATTCACCTCTTATCAAGGGCTGAGTGCAGGCTTGATCTATATGTTGACATCCTCCCCTCCCTCAGCCGATGGCTGCCGCTTACGCGGAAAGGGAGTGGATTCCTTCTGCAAGACGCTCATGTCCAAGCGCGAGAATGTTGGTGGCGGCATTGATGTCGCGATCGTGGAGT
>JAJZHP010000129.1 GCA_021804355.1 Pseudomonadota bacterium
CAAATCGGCATAACGCAATTCATTATAAATCTTGGCATGGCGGCGTAGCAGTTCAGCCGCATCGGGCCTCATCTGAGCCAGACGATCCGCCAGTTGTTCAGCTGTCTCCCCGGGTGACACCTTCACACCATGACGTTGGATATATTGAATGAAGACTAAATAACTGCGATCAACCGGATCACGCTGCAACCGCTTGGGACGCAGATTCCAACCCGCCAAGACTACGAGTAAAAGCATAAAACCCAGAGCCAGCATGGCATTACGCACCATTAAGGGAGTCCACCCTGTGAATTGGGGCATCCAACCATCCAGCCTACGACTGTCATAATGAACGACCTGTCGAGACCAGGCCGCATTGAGGTCATCCAGGACCAGTTGCAGATGAGCCCATCCTCGATAACGACCATAAGCCAGCCACTGCCCTGTGCCGCCGCCCCAGTAGGCAGGTTGCTGTGCAAGACCCTCAGCACCCTTGAGTATGCGATCAGGGGCTACGGCAGCCGTCGGATCCACTCGTACCCAGCCACGACCTTGCAACCAGACTTCTGACCAGGCATGTGCATCCATTTGCCGCACACTGTAATCACCCGAATAGGGCAACCAGGTTCCTCCCTGATAACCGATCACCACCCGGGCAGGTAGACCTGCCGCACGCATCAGTACGGTGAAAGCCGAAGCAAAATGCTCACAAAAACCGCGGCGGGTCTGAAATAAAAAAGCATCGACCGCATCAGCACCGAGGGGCGGCGGATCCAGTGTATAAAAAAAACCCTGATGAAAATACGCTAGCACCCGGTCGATATAGATCTGATCGGTGGCGCTTTCCTGCCGCCAGCGTTGAGCCAGCGCATAGGCCTGAGGGGCGCCTCCTCTAGGCAATAAACGATCTTGTCGTAACTCAGCTGCAAAAGCCTCGATCCCTAGCGGTCTTTCAGGCTCTGTCGCCACACGATAGGTCAGTTTGGCAGGCATCACACCGCGATAACGTAATAGTCCTGCTGATGTGACATCGATTCGGGGTGAAAGCGGCCGAGCCCATGAGGCTGCTGGCAACCATTGATCGTAGGGCAAGAGCAAGTCGATGTCATAAGTGAATACCGGCCCCAGCACCTGCGAAGTTTCCGGCTTTGGAAGCAAGCCTGCATACTCCGCATCACGGTGATGCCAGCTGCGTCCATCAAACGCCTCAAGAACATTGACACGCCAATAGCGTTCTGCCACCGGCAACTCCGGTTTTTCCATATGAACACGAAATACCTCGGTCAATGAGGAGCCCAGATGGGAGATATCCCCCGGTGACATATCATCACTGAGCCCCGTCGTCGCCTCCGAACTCTGAGCCGGCATAACCCATAACGGAGGAATGCGTGGGAACAGTATAAAAAACAGCAGCATGACAGGGACAGCCTGTAGTAGCAGGCGTAGTGACAGTCCCCAGGCTGCCCTTGCCTCCCTATCCACCTCTTCCTGTTTGATCAGCACGACCAGTAAGAGCCATAATACCGGCAAGGCATAAAGCACATGCCCCAGGTCCTGAAAAAACAAGAATTGACACCCGAGCAAAAACACGCTGACCACGACCATGACTTGAATATCACGAGCCGAACGCGCTTCCATCAATTTCAGGGCAGCCAGAACAGCCAGTATAGCCACGCCAGCTTCAGGACCCAGCAAGGTGTGATCTTGCTGCACAATACCCACACCGGCAGCTACAGCCACCGGAAGGGCTAGCCAGGCCCAGGATCTTGCCACCTGCTGGCCCTGGGCAGCTCTTAACAGGGCGAGCAAAGCCAGCAAGGGCATCCACCAGGTGGGCTGCTGTTCAGCCAACGGCAAGGTCACCAGCACCAAAGCCAGGGCAACAGCACGCAGGCTATAAAGACTCATCGGTAGTGATGCTCCGCTTCAAAAGCAGCCAAAGCTAACAAACAAGCCAGGCGATGCGACTCCCCTTCACCTGAAAGCATGGCCTCTCCCGGCAATTGCATGGCCCAGGTTCCCTGAGCATTGAGTACCGCATAGGCCATACGAGATAGCACGGCTTCTCTGTCCAAACCCCGATAATCCCTAAAATCGATAATATGCTCGATACCTTGCCAATTGATTTGTCGCTTGACCAGCAGAGAAGAGCTGCGAGCATAGTGTTTCCATGCGATGTGAGCCATGGCATCACCAGGACGATAAGCATCGAGATGATCCAGCTCATCATCCCCCCTAACCGCCCTAGCCGCTCCGGTCAGCCCCACCAGCCGATGCACGGGAATTTCAGCCTGCATGGGTCGTGGCCAAACCAGCACCGTCATATCGAGATCAATCCAGGACCAAGCTCGGATGAGTCCTAAAGGCCAGTGGGTTTGCAACAATAACCGTGGTGGATGCATATAACCACGGCGCAAGGCTGGCAAGTGTACTGTCAGCACCTGCTGCTCACGTCCGAGGTAGGCGATACGCTGTTCAGCCTGCTGCCAGCGCAAGATGACCGCATGGTAATCTCGCCCGGAGACCGATCTTAACCCAACGCGCAGCCCCACCTGTTGCCCTGCTTGACCAGGATCGCTGCCCAAGGCTCTCAATCCCAGTCCGCTCAGGTTCCTGAACGTATGGATGATAGCGACCACCAGCAAGGATCCCAGCCAGAAACAAAGCCCGAGCAGAAGATTATTGGCATAATTGATGCCGCCTATAAACAAGGCCAGCAGCAACAGCAAATACATGCCCCCCGCCGGGGATAAAAATACGAATACCCGGCGTTGATCCAAAGTGATGTCATGAGCTGGCGGCGAACGTTGCTGCAACCATCGCGACCAGCGGGTTTGCCAACGTCCACGCAACCGGGTCATCATGCCGGCAGCACAGGAACCGCTGCCACCAGCCAGGCGGAGGCTTTTTTACTACCTTTGGGTACCGGCAAGCGGTGATCCACCACAGCTGGCAATACCGCCTGAATATCTTCAGGCTGCACGAATGCCCGACCTCGCACCATGGCCATAGCCTGAGCTGCAGTTTTAAGAGCCATCAGCCCTCGCGGCGACAGCCCATCAGAGATCTCGGGATGTTGTCGACTCACCTGTGCCAACTGCAGCAGGTAATCCAGCAGAGGATCACTGACCCGAATACGTCTCACTTGTTCCTGCCAGGCCAAGAGATGGCGGGCATCCGTCAGTGCCGTCATAGCTTTGAGCATTTGACGTCGATCCTGGCCCGTCAATAGCTCACGCTCGGCGCGGGCATCGGGGTAACCCAACTCCAGACGCATGAGAAACCTGTCGAGCTGAGACTCCGGTAAGGGATGAGTTCCCGCCTGGGACTGTGGATTCTGGGTAGCAATCACAAAGAAGGGGTTCGGCAAAGCATAAGTCTGACCCTCCTGGGTTACCTGGCCTTCTTCCATGGCTTCAAGCAAAGCACTCTGCGTCTTCGGAGAACTTCGGTTGATTTCATCAGCCAGCAGCACCTCCGTAAATACCGGTCCCGGCATAAACTCAAATCGCTGATGCTCAGCCTTGAAGACCGACATCCCAAGGATATCCGCAGGCATCAGATCGCTGGTAAATTGCAATCTGCGGAACCCTAAGCCGGCCACCCTGGCCAGAGCTTCCGCCAACGTAGTTTTACCCATACCCGGCAGATCTTCAAGCAGCAGATGGCCGCGCGCCAGCATACAACAAAGGCTGAGCTCAAGGACCTTAGGCTTACCCAGAATGATGCGGTTAAGGGCGGTGAGAACAGGCGCCAGCGGAATAGCTGTCATAGGATAGCGGCCAGTCCGCGAGCCAGATCCTGCTGCAGATCGTGAACATCCTCAAGACCCACCGATAAACGTATCAACCCTTCGCGGATACCAGTGGCAGCCTTGTCTTCTTCACTCAAACGCCCATGGGTCGTGGTGGCTGGATGCGTTATGGTGCTTTTGGTATCACCCAGATTACCGGTGATGGAGAACAGTCGCGTTGCATTGATCAGTGCCCAGGCAGCTTGACGCCCACCACGCACCTCAAAAGCCAGGACCGCGCCAAAATGCCGTTGTTGCCTGCTGGCCAGCTCATGTTGAGGATGATCAGGCAAGCCGCCATAATAGACCTGTTCTACATGAGACTGATTGCTCAACCAGCGCGCCAGCTGTAAGGCATGATCACACTGCGCCATCATACGCAGATCTAAGGTCTCCAGTCCCTTGATAAAAACCCAGGCATTAAATGGACTCATACTGGTCCCACAAGTGCGCAAGAATCCATAGACCTCATTCATTTCCTGAGTACGCCCCAGCACTGCTCCACCTAAACAACGCCCCTGACCATCCAGGTATTTAGTCGCTGAGTGCACCACCATATCAGCCCCTAGCTGCAGCGGTTTTTGCAAGGCTGGGGTACATAGACAATTATCCACGACCAACAAAATGCCATGACGATGCGCCAACTCGGCCAGTGCCTGCACATCTGCCAGCTCACCCAGAGGATTACTGGGCGTTTCCAAAAAAAATACCCGGGTTGCCGGCGTGATGGCTGCTGCCCACTCAGCTATCTGGGCTAAATTTACCCAACGAGTCGTTATACCTAACTTGTTCAGGTACTTGTCAAATAATACGCGTGTTGTTCCGAACACGCTGCGAGAAACCACCACCTCATCCCCGGATTTAAGCAGCGCCAGCATGGTGGAAAGGATGGCTGCCATCCCGGAACTGGTCGCCACGCAGCGCTCAGCTCCTTCCAGGGCCGCCAGACGTTCCTCGAACATGCTGACCGTGGGGTTGGTAAACCTTGAGTAAACATTGCCAGGTTCCGTACCGGAAAATCTGGCAGCAGCTTCTTCAGCACTGCCATAAACAAATGACGAGGTGAGGTACAAAGCCTCGGAATGCTCCCCTTCCTGACTACGCCGTCCACCGGCTCGCACGGCCAGCGTTGCAAACGCCACTTCATCGAGTAGATCGGGATCCAGACCCTGATGCGGATCACGCATAATTAACTCCTCAATTGCCGTTATGCAAATCGACGGTTGTACCTTCATCGACGTCAGCTAGGGCCGGTTTATTTTTGGCAGAGTCACTACGCGATGCCTGAAGGCGATTTAAGTAAGCCTCATCGATATCACCTGTCACATAGCTACCATCAAATACCGAGCAGTCAAAACGGGTGATTTCAGGATTGCCCTCACGTGCCGCAGCAATCAGATCATCGAGGTCCTGGTAGATCAGGCCATCGGCCCCTATCAGGCGACAAACCTCATCGACCGTACGACCATAGGCAATCAATTCACTTTTAGCCGGCATATCAATGCCATAAACATTGGGGTACTTGACAGCTGGGGCTGCTGAAGCGAAATAGACCTTAGCCGCACCGGATTCGCGCGCCATCTGTATGATTTCTCGGCACGTCGTACCACGAACGATAGAATCGTCAACCAGCAGAACATTTTTGCCCTGAAACTCCAGATCGATAGGATTAAGTTTCTGGCGCACTGATTTTTTGCGCTGGCTTTGGCCTGGCATAATAAAGGTACGGCCAATATAGCGATTCTTCATAAACCCTTCACGATACTTGACGTTTAGCGTATAAGCCAGTTGCAGCGCTGCGGTCCGGCTGGTATCAGGAATAGGAATCACGACATCGATATCATGAGCCGCCCATTGTCGCTTGATTTGCTGCGCCAGGCGATCGCCCATGCGCATACGCGCTTTATAGACAGAGATACCATCGATAATGGAATCCGGGCGGGCAAAATAAACATGCTCAAAGATGCAAGGGGTGTATTCGATATGACTTGCACACTGACGCGTTGTCAATCGCCCCTCCACATCGATAAATACCGCCTCACCCGGTAAGAGATCAGCAATGATGCGAAACCCCAGTGCCGTGATAGCCACGGATTCAGAGGCTATCATGTATTCCTTCCTGCCATCAGCGCCGTCACGTTCACCATAGATGATGGGACGTATGCCATGCGGGTCACGAAATCCCAGGATGCCATACCCTGTGATCATGACCACAACGGCATAAGCTCCACGCACCCGTCTATGCACCGCCGAGACCGCTGAAAATATATCGTCTTCATTAGGTGACAGCTTACCCTGAGCCTGCAACTCGTGTGCAAGGACATTCAACAGCACTTCTGAATCGGAATCTGTATTGATGTGCCGCAAATCCGTACGAAACAGTTCATCAGCGATTTCAGCGGTATTGGTCAGATTGCCATTATGCGCCAATGTAATGCCATAGGGAGAGTTCACATAAAACGGCTGAGCCTCAGCAGAAGACGATG
>JAJZHP010000130.1 GCA_021804355.1 Pseudomonadota bacterium
GCTGGACCCTGTGTTTTATGAACAATGCCAAACTTATATTGAGTGTTACGGCGACCGCTGCATGGGTGAGCTCAAACTAGAATCCATCACCTTGCGCCAAGACCCAGCTTTTTTATTGGCTATTTTGCGTAACTATTTAACTCGTGATGACCTGGGGCCTGAGACTCTCACGCTACGTGAAGCCGGCTTTCGCTCTGAAGCTGAAGCGCAAGCATTCTCGCGTATCAAGGAGCGTCTTGGTTCGCGACAATTACGCCGCTTTCAGCAGAGGTTACAGCAGCTTCGACAAGCTGTACGTTATCGGGAAAGCATGCGTCTGGCACGCACACGCTTATTCGGTTTATACCGCGATGTCTTTCTGGAACTAGGACAACAGTTGGCCAGTGCCGCCTACTTAAGCCAGGCCCGCGATATTTTTTATCTGACTCTGGATGAAATCTATGCGCTGCATGACGGGCGAGCCATTCAGACCGATCTACAAGGACTGGTCCAGCTAAGACGACAGGAATACGCTCTTTATGCTGATCGAGAGCCCGGACCTCAGGTATGGACCTATGGCATGGTTAACCAACCTGGACCCTATCATGGTCCTGAAGAAGATTCAGCCCTCTCTGCCGACGGGCTGGAATTAAAGGGGACAGGGTGTTATCCAGGCATCGTCGAAGCACCTGTACGCCTTATTTTCTCCCCTGACGATGAACTCAGCCTTAATGGCCAGATTTTATGTACCCTGCGAACCGATCCGGGCTGGGCACCCCTGTTTCCAACCGTCGGGGGGCTGCTGGTTGAACGCGGCTCGACACTCTCCCATTCAGCTGTGGTTGCTCGCGAGCTTGGTATACCGGCCATCGTCGGCATACCTGGCATCACACGTTGTATTCAAGATGGTGAGTGGGTACGCATGGATGGCTCCACCGGAAAAATCGTACGCCGACCGACAGGGAGTTCCGTATGAAGCTATGGCAACGAGCTTGGAATCCTGCCGTGGACGTGCTACCTGCAGATTTTCTTGACCTTCCTGCCCGGATATATGCCAGCGATCCTTTCTGGCTGGGAGAGAACTCTTCATCCGTACAGCAAGCCTTCAGTATTGACAATCCTTGGTTTAAGCAAGGTCGTGCGTGGGTGGGGGTTGTGCCCGATCAGGCCCGTCTGGCTGGATTTATCTTGCCTGGGCAAGTCATTGATGGTGTACAAGCTGCATTTTTTGGGTATTGGGAAAGTACCCCAGCCTTAGAAGCTAACGTCGATTTGTTTCAAGCACTAAAAACCTGGGCTCAGGCAGATGGTGCCGGAATCCTCTATGGTCCTATTAATTTTACTACCTACGGAGCTTACCGGGTACGTCTTGATACTTTTGAGGCCGGAGCATTTCCCGGAGAACCCTGGAACCCTCCCTACTACGCCGAGCTATTGCAGGCATTGGGCATGACCACCTGTCACCGATATCTTTCTACCTTTACATCTGTAAATGCCACTGTCAGTCAGGTTCGCAAAGATCTCGACCGCGTCCAGAAGCGTCTGCAAAATCAAGTACGCTTGGTACCCATGTTACCTGAAATCTGGTTGAGGGATCTGGACCAGCTTTATGATTTTGTGCAGCAGTCATTTGCTAGCAATTTTGCCTACACGCCTCTTTCTCTGGATGCATTTCGTAGTCAATGCGGACATCCCTTTGCTAACCGCTTTTGTCCACTGACCTCCCTACGGGCAGAAACCAGCGATGGCATGCTGGCTGGATTTTTTCTGACCTATCCTGACTACAGTCCGCTGTTGCGCGTGCATGGAGCCGGGTCGTTGTCTTTATCAGAGCTGCGCTATGAGCAGCACCTGCATGCGTTACCTCACCCACGCCGATTACTGGCTCGTACAGCGGCGGTACACCCTGATTACCGCGACCAGGGGTTATTTACTGCCATGAGTTGTGAGCTGACCCTGCGTGCCCAGGGGCATTATGAGCAAATTGCAGCGGCTTTAGTGCGAGAAGATAATGCCTCAGCTCATTTTGCACAGCGCCATGGCACGGCCAGTGTGCATCATTATGCCCTGTACCAGGGGAACCTGCAGATATGAGCAAAAATCTGCTGACTCCTATTCTGGAAGCTAGTCGGATGCACCCCGAGCGCATCGCCATGATACTACCTGATGATACCCATCAAGAGCGTAGCTGGACCTACCAGACCCTGGCACACGACATAGGGCGCTATCAGCTCGCCCTGCAGCAGGCGGGAGGACAGGTGGGTGATCGAGTTCTGATCTTGTCACGTGTACGCTACGATCTTTATGTCCTGACCCTGGCCTTGCTCGGCTTAGGCATGGTAGCCATCCTGCTTGATCGGGGCATGAGCCGCTCACGAATATTGGCTGCCATCTCCAGCAGTGGCGCTCGTTTTGCTATCGGTGAGAAGTCCTTGCTGCGCTCATGGTGGTTTATACCTCCCCTTTGGCGTATGAACAGACTAGCCTTCGATGGTCCATCCTGGGGGGTTGGTGGTCTCTTACTACCTGAGCGAGCCACTGCTCAGGCAAAGCTATTACCTCATCAAGCGCATGGACTGATTACCTTTACCTCGGGCAGTACGGGTCGCCCCAAAGGAGCTGATCGCACCCATACCAGTCTTCTAGCTCAACACCAGGCGATGCGTCAGCACTGGCAAGATCAAGATAATGATGTCGATTGCACCTGCTTCCCGGTCATGATGCTACACAATCTTTGCTGTGGCCTACCCACGGTACTACCCGCCATTGATTTAACTCATCCAGCGGATTTCGATGCAGCTAGACTGATTGAACAACTACAACGTTGTGGGGTCACGCGCCTCTCAGGAGCCCCTGGATTCATGACCCGACTTTGCCACTATGCCCTCAAGCAAGGACTGCGGCTGGATAAGATCCGTCAAGTGGCCGTGGGGGGATCTACCGTATCTACTCAACTCGCCAAGTGGTTGCTTCAACTTTTTACACATGCCGATATTATTGCCGTCTATGGGTCAACGGAGGCTGAACCCATAGCGATACTGCATGGCCGGGAACTCATGGAGGAGGGGGATAGCGGTGAAGGTTACTTGGTGGGCCGTGCCGCTAACATGGCTGAGATAGCTATCTGGCCCTTGCATCAAACCTATCAGGTTGATGAGCACTCCTACCAGCATTATGGTCTCTCAGGACAAATAGGCGAAGTTCTCGTCAGTGGTGCTCATGTTTTACAAAGGTATGTGGATAATCCTCAGGCTACCCAGGAAAATAAGTTACCTCGTCCTGATGGCAGCGTTTGGCACCGCACCGGTGATGTTGGTTATCTGGATCATCTCGGCAGGCTGTGGTTAGTAGGTCGTCTGCGCGACTCTGTAGAACATGCAGGCCGTATACTCTGGCCTTATCCCATTGAGAAGCGTCTCGACAACCTGCCGGGCATGGTGCGTAGCGCGCTTATCCTGCATAAAGGACGGCCCTTACTGGTCCTGCAGGGCACGACGCCTGATCAACAGGTGCTGGAGCAATTAAAACTCATGGGCCTGGAGAAGATAGGTATCTCTCCTATCGAGTCCATGCCTCTGGATGGCCGACATCAGAGCAAGATTGATCGCCCGGCTCTACGCGCCATGTCCTTGGATACGAGGCGAGAACCCGCATGAACTCGCCCTACTATCTGGTACGCTTAAATCGTGTTGACCTGGTTACCTTAAGCGCTGTACCTACTACCCTACTATCCATGGCGCTCAGCTTGGCACATCGCCCTTTGTTTGCGATCAGCCTGCTCTTTATAGCCATGCTGAGCGATGCACTTGATGGTATGCTGGCCAGACACCTAGGTCTGGTTCGTCCTTTTGGCCGTTACCTCGATGGCTTTATGGATGTGCTTATCTATCTGCTCAGCCCTACCCTCATCCTTTATGGTGAAGGTTTTAACGGGATCTGGTCAGCGGGTCTTATCGTCATGGTTGGCTGTGGTCTTATACGCTTAGCGGTGTTCAATGAAACAGGCAATGTCGAGGATGCTCAAGGTGGTTTGGCCTACCGTGGGATGCCCGTATTCTGGAGCCTGTTTCTACTCGCTGGCATGCAACTCATGCTGGTGGTTCTCCCCCTTAACCTATGGCGTCTGCTGATGCTGACCTTGCTGCTGCTATTTGGCCACGCCATGCTCTTAAACCGTCCCTTTTTCAAGTTCACTCGCCTAGGGCAAATTCTCACGATAACCTTAGGGGGCGCCTTATTTTTTGGCTGTTGGGGCCTCTTCGACCGGATGAGTTGAACGCATGATGCCACCCCTCCTGAGCGCGTTGTATTTACTGGTACCCGTGATCTTTGCAGGGGTCTTGCATATGATGGCCGTCACCTGGCAGTGGTTCCCTGGGCTTGCTCGTCCTATTCATATCCGTAGCTTCGGACAAAATAAAACCTGGCGTGGCCTGATACTGATGCCCTGGTTCTGCTGGTTGGGTACGCTATGCCTACTGCCCTGGGATCGCTGGGTTCCTCACTCGCCTTACCATCACCACCACATGCTTCTAGCTGGCCTGGCAGCTGGCCTGGGATACGTACTTGCTGAGCTTCCCAACTCTTTTTTAAAGCGGCGACTTGGCATTCCCCCCGGTGCAAGCTCAAACCGATTTAAGCTGACGTTTACCTTGCTGGACCAAACAGATTCCGGCCTGGGAGTGGCGCTGGCTTACCTTGCCGTACTTGATCTTGACAAGGCCACGTTTGTGGCCTTGATCCTGGGCTTTCCCCTCACGGCACTGCTGGTCAAACAAATTTTGTATCGCGCTCACCTGAAAGACTGCGCACGCTGAAGCTAGATACCCCGCAGGCGTTCCCGCGCTTCCTTGACCGCCTGACGTACGCGTTCAGGTGCAGTACCACCGCGATGCTTGCGTAATGCAACCGAGCCCTCCAGGGTCAGAACCTCGAAAACATCTTCATCGATCACAGAAGAAAATTGACGCAATTGCTCAAGGCTCATCACCGAAAGATCAAGACCTTGTTCTACGCCAAAACGCACGGCTTTGCCCACAACTTCATGAGCATCGCGGAATGGTATATTCTTGCGCACCAGATAATCAGCCAGATCCGTCGCCGTGGCATATCCTTGCAGTGCAGCCTGTCGCATGCGTTGCCGATGCGGTTTTAGATGAGGGATCATATCAGCAAAGGCTCGCAGGCATCCTGCCAGCGTATCTATCGTATCAAAGATAGGCTCCTTGTCTTCCTGATTATCCTTGTTATATGCCAGTGGTTGCGACTTCATCAAGGTCAGCAGCGACATCAAGTGTCCATAAACCCTACCGGTCTTGCCTCGCACCAGTTCAGGCACATCCGGATTTTTTTTCTGCGGCATGATCGATGAACCTGTGCAGAAACGATCAGGCAAATCAATAAATCCAAATTGTGCTGATGACCAGAGGACTAATTCCTCGGAAAATCGCGATAAATGCATCATCACCAAACTGCTGGCTGCCGTAAATTCAATTGCAAAATCGCGATCCGAAACGGCATCCAGCGAGTTTTCACATACAGCTTCGAAGCCCAGGAGACTGGCTGTCAGGGCTCTGTCAATGGGATAACTGGTTCCTGCCAGAGCAGCAGATCCCAAAGGCATGCGATTAATACGTCTACGCAGGTCGATGAATCGCTCCAGATCACGCATCAGCATTTCGAACCAGGCGAGCAAATGGTGCCCGAGTGTAATGGGTTGGGCTGTTTGCAAATGCGTAAAACCAGGCATGATCGTGTCAGCTTCCAATTCGGCCAAATTGACCAAACCTTCCATCAACTGCCGTTGCTGCAACATCAAACCATCGACAGCCTCACGTAGGTAAAGGCGAATATCCGTAGCTACTTGGTCATTACGTGAGCGTCCCGTATGCAATTTTTTGCCCGCATCGCCGATACGGCGGGTCAAGCGGGACTCGATGTTCATATGTACATCTTCAAGATCCTGCCGCCACTCGAAAGTACCTGCTTCAATTTCGGCAAGGATATCCTGCAAACCCTTAACGATACTCGAGCACTCAGCCTCCGTCAGCACACCCACGGCATGCAGCATACGGGCATGGGCTATGGAGCCCTGTATATCATGACGATATAAGCGCTGATCAAAACTCACAGAAGCGGTAAAAGCCTCAACGAATTTATCGGTTGGCTCCTGAAAGCGCCCACCCCAGAGTTTGTCCAACTGGCTCATGGTGATACTCATGTCATGCGATGATGGGCAGGGATTATAGGGGCCATCCTGAGTTATGTCATT
>JAJZHP010000035.1 GCA_021804355.1 Pseudomonadota bacterium
AAAAAAAAATCAAACACAGTCCAGGACAATAAAAACAAAGATATTCAAAAGATTAAGTTAAATTACCACTATTCACAGTTTAACTGAGAAACTCGGGGGGGGGGGCAATGCAAAAATTAAGCAACAAATGTGAATATATAATACAGCGGCAAATGAAAAGCAGTGGATGTGACTGAAAAACATTTTGCATCATGATGATAAGTAGCAAACTTAACAAAATGAGGTAATAGAAATGCGCCAATTAACTATGGATGAAATAAATTCGGTGAATGGAGGTATTAGTATAGTTGATTCAGTCGGAATAGTTGGAGGTGCAGGAGCAGCCTTAGGAATAATAGCAACCGATACAGCTTTTGGTGCTGCTAACGGAGAAGTTGTTGGTTCAGCATTAGGGTTTTCATTTAGCGTTGGGTACGCTATTGGCTCTTACTTGAGTGACTTTCCAGCTAATAAACAACCAAGGGATGCCAATAATTGATATTGGCATCCGGATGAAGAGCAACTGATATGAAAAAATTCATCACGCCATGGATTTCAAGCATAATTGTATTCTGTATATATTTGTTTACTTTATACCATACTGGCCTTTTTGGAAAGGCAGCCTATGGCCCATATCCTTACACATAAGTCACTCAGTTTGAGCTTCTCTGGTCCATCGAAGCATCTGAACGGCATCTGCAATACGCTGTAATCCTTGCCAAATGGTTTTTACTCCGGGCTCGCCATCGCCCTTGCGCCCCAGAAAGCCACCCAGCATGGCAACGAGCCGAATGATATCGTTGAGTCGTGGCGGCTGCTTGGGTATTTTCTTCTTGAGCAGAATGTAGGCGGCTTGCCATTCATCACGATCAAACAATAACTCGGCTTCCAGGTCAGGACAGGTGCGGCCCAAACGCATCAAGCGTGCAATACGCCAGGATACAACCAGAAAAAGTGCCAGAGCACGTTCAATGCGCTCTATGCTGGACAGTTGGAGGGCCTCAACCCGACAACCGTTCTTCAGCACATGGAAAAACAGTTCGATCTCCCAGCGTGCCCGGTACCAGTCAATCAACGCCACCGCTGCATCAAAGTCTACGCCCTCGCGGTTGCTCAGCAAGCGCCACTCGACGGGCTTATTCCCTTGGGGCGGATGGGTCTCTCGCGCTATCACACAGGTTGCATGCACGGTACCTCCCAGCCGGTCGGGCAACGCCACCTGCTTCACCCATACATGCTGTCGGATCGCCCGTGCGGGTTGCCCATGCCGGGAGGGCAGGGTAAAACGGATCTCGCCCACCGCCTCGCCCGTTGCTACCTCATCCCATAACCGAACTCCGTTCGGTAACGCCCGGTTATGTTGCGAACGCACCAGCCAATCCACGGGCTGTCCCAGATCTCGTGCTTTCACCATCAGATCCAGGATATCCGATTCACGATCCGCCACATACACCAAACGTGTATCGGGCAACTCAGGGGCCATCTCTGCCAGACGTGCATACCCTTCGACCCAACGCAGACTTTCCTTCACTCCGGCACGTACGCCCTCGGCATCCTTGGGTTCGCGTGCCCACATCCATGCATCCAGAATACCTAAGGGCTCACGGTCCACCGAAACCGCATAGGTCGGATGAAGATACATCCCACGTTGCGTCTCGTAGGATAATGGGCCCAGCCCCTGCGTGATCTGTCCATTGAAGTTCAGTTCTGTGGTGTCTTGCAAACACAAGACGGTACGATGTTGACGCATGCGCTGCACCGAACACGCCCAATGGGGTTCCAGAATATCTTCCCAGTCCACCTTATCCTGCGCCATAAATCGATACGCCGCCTGGGTCTCTGCCCAGCCCTGACAGGCTCCAGGAATGCTGGCCATCGGCTTCTCAGCTAATCGCTCAGCCAACAGCACTGCGCGTTTGTTCAAGCGCTCATCACCCAGATCCAATGTTTGGAATTCCGTCTCCGCCCAACCCATGCCAAATCCTTAATACAGATCATTTCCAGCATGTTATAACAAAATACTAAAGTTGTGTGTAATGATATGGGTTTGAGGGCAGCTTTTATGGGGTTAGTGATACATCGCAGGCGCTACGTGATTTTGCTCGCTTATTAAAAGATGAAAATTTACAGCATCGAACAGAGGTTTTGATTGCGCGAGAAGAAGCAAGAATAAATGTCTTGCTGGAACCCTGGCGACTTCGTTTACAAGGCAAAAAAGTACTGCTGTACACCGGGGGGGTAAAGTCTTGGTCGGTGGTTTCTGCTTTGCAGGATTTAGGTGTGAAGGTGGTTGCGACTGGCACCAAAAAATCTACTGAGGAAGACAAAGCGCGTATACGTGACCTGATGGGTGAGGATGTCAGGATGCTGGATGAAGGCAATCCACGTTTATTACTCAAGACGGTAGAAGATTATGGTGCTGATATGCTCATTGCCGGTGGGCGTAATATGTACACTGCTTTGAAGGCACGCATTCCATTTCTGGATATTAACCAAGAAAGGGAATTTGGCTATGCCGGTTATGAGGGCATGCTGGAACTTGCTCTTCAACTGTGTCTAACGCTGGACTGTCCCATGTGGGATGCTTTACGTTCGCCTCCTCCTTGGCAAAAACAGCAGGCCGTAGGTGTGCCGTTGACCGCCGGTCTGGAGGCTCATCATGCTTGAGATGATTAAGCAAAATAAGGCGTTGGCCGTTAATCCCCTCAAGGTCAGCCAGACGGTAGGTGCAGCTTTGGCATTCTTGGGCATGCAACGCAGCGTACCCCTGATGCATGGTTCTCAGGGATGCACGGCGTTTGCCAAAGTGTTTTTTGTAAGACACTTCCGTGAACCCATTCCCTTGCAGACCACGGCGATGGACCAGGTTAGTTCCGTCATGGGGGCTGATGGCAACGTGGTGGAAGCACTGCGTGTTATTTGCGAACGCCATAAGCCTGCCATGATCGGTTTGGTTACGACCGGCTTGTCTGAGACGCAGGGCTGTGATGTGCAGCGGGCGCTTAAGGAATTTAGAACAGAATGGACTGAATATGCGGCAACCAGCATTGTTGCGGTCAATACTCCCGATTTTACCGGAAGTTTTGAAACAGGCTTTGCTCTAGCAGTTAAGGCCATGATAGATGCCCTAGTACCTGATGATCGGACAAAGGTGGGGTTAAGACCACGCCAGGTGAATGTATTGTGTTCAGCCAATCTTACCCCGGGTGATCTGGAGTTTATTACCGAGAGTATGGAAAGTTTTCAGTTACGAGCGTTACTGATTCCTGATTTGTCGGGTTCACTCGATGGTCATCTCGATGATGCTTACTTTAACCCCCTGACCACGGGCGGAATAAGTGTTGCTGACATGCAAATGTTGCATGAAAGTACAGCAACCCTGGTGATTGGCCCAAGCATGATTGAAGCTGCTAATTTGCTTAAAAGCAAGACAGGTGTGCCGGACACGCGATTTGATCATCTTATGGGCCTGGATGCCGTTGATGCCTGGTTGATGACGTTGAGCTCGATTAGTCAGCTGGAGGTGCCTGTCCGCTGGCAACGCCAGCGCCAGCAGCTGCTTGATGCAATGCTAGATAGTCACTTTACGCTGTCAGATGCCCGCGTGGCACTTGCAGGTGATGCCGATCTTTTGCTGGGATTTAATGATTTATTACGGGGAATCGGGGCAAAGGTAGTGTCTGCTGTCGTGCCGGTGCGCACCTCATGGGGGCAGCGTAATTTTACCGCAGTGGTGGGGGATCTTGAGGACCTGGAGAAGCTGGCGCGCGAGCATCGTGCCCAACTCCTGATCAGTAATAGCCATGCCCTGCCGACGGCGCAACGCCTGCAACTACCTCTTTTACGTGCCGGATACCCGCAATATGACTTCATGGGGGGCTTCCACCGCTGTTGGTCAGGCTATCGTGGTTCACAACAAGCGCTGTTTGATATGGTCAATCTTTTGGCAGAGCAGCATCATAAGTCCATCAGACCTTACCGTTCCCTCTATGCCCAGAAACTTGACCACTCAATTTCAAGCACGTCTCAACCGGGGAGCTATGGATCATGAGTCTACCCACGCGTCAGCTAAGTGTCATCGATGAGCGGCATGATCATGCTTTGTTGAAAATAGCCTTCGCCACCTCGGATCGGCAAGGTGTTGACCAACATTTTGGATCAGCGCGATCGCTTGCCATTTTTGGGGTGAGTTCTGAGCAACAGCATCTATTGTCTGTCGTGGAGTTTGGTGATCTCCATCAGGATGGGCACGAGGATAAGCTAGCCAGCAAGATTTCGGTTTTACAAGGATGCCTCGCTGTTTATTGCAGAGCCTGCGGTGGCTCAGCCGTGAGGCAATTGCTTGCTTTAGGTATACAGCCTATCAAGGTCGAAGAGGGTGCAAGTATTGTGGAATTAATATCGGCACTCCAGCATGAATTAAAGGAAGGTCCTTCGGGATGGTTAGCCAAGGCTATCGCTAGACAACATGAAGACGAAGGTGTAGGGCGGTTTGATGCCATGGAAGCCGAAGGCTGGCAAGAGTAAGTAGGGTAAGTGGACAACCAGAAGGGGTGAATGATGGAGTTAAAAGTTCTGGATGATGTGAAGTCAGTCGTCATAGAGGAGAACGCGACGACTTTGCAGCAGCCTTTTGTGAAACAAATGGTCGTGCAACTACGGGCGATGGATAGTTACGGTATCTACGATACCTGGAGCGATGCACGTGTGCTTGATCCGCTGGTGCTGACGCGTGAACGTAGACGCTCCATACCGGTGGTGGGTGACCCTGACGAAACGACTCTGGCCAGGGTTCGAGCTTATTACAATGCGATGGCTCAGGAGATTGAACGCAGGACAGGGTTGATGGCTGTTCCCGTGATTAATATCACGCATGAGGGTTTTGGCCGAGCCTTAATTCTGGTGGGTAAACTGGTCGCCATGGACAGAATTTTGCGCGATGTCCATCGCTTTGGGTTTGAGTCTCTTGACCAGATGGTTGAGGATGCCAACAAAATTGTGAACCAAGCCTGTTCCATGATCGAAAGCCATCGCGTGGTTGCTGAACTTTGAGGTGACAAGATGACTGATGAAGAAATCAAAGCACTGCAAAAAGAGGTTGCAGGCAAGAAGCGAGTGGCAACGGAGTGGGCATCCAGGATTCATGACCTGGTTGAAGACCGGCTCTTTACAGACTTTCAGGAATTGCCGGAGTTGGCAGCAGGCACGGTGAAGGCTTGCGAATCTTGGAAGCAGCTACGAAATGTACTTGAGCATGCGGGAGGCAGATCATGAGTATACCCATGATTCAGGGGTTAACACGAGGAGGCGGTGCCTGGACACCAGAGTTTGTCATGGCACTAGATGCCAAAAAATGTATAGGCTGTGGACGTTGTTACAAGGTCTGTCCTCGCGATGTCTTTACCCTTGTCGATCGTTCAGAAGTGCTTGCTGATGATGACCTGGACGATGACGATGATGAACTTAAAGTAATGACCCTGAAAGATGCGCTGGATTGCATAGGATGCATGTCTTGTTCAAGGGTATGTCCCAAGCAATGCCATAGTCATGCAGCCATGCCAGCATGAGAGGATAAGGAGAACTTGCATGACTAAACCTCAATGGCATGTCTTCGTTTGCACGCACCGTAGACCGCAGGGACATCCGCGTAGTAGCTGCTCTGAACGGGCAAGTGATGACCTTTATACAGAGTTTACGCAAGGCCTGTTGCTGCGCAATCTTCAGCATCGTGTGGCCTTGACGGCTACGGCATGTCTAGGGCCTTGTCAGGCAGGTGTTAATGTTCTTGTTTATCCAGGGGCAGTCATGTACAGCTGGGTTGAGCCGGGTGATGTCTCCAAGTTGCTGGATGAACATTTGCTTCAAGGAAAGCCTTATCAGGATAAATTGACTCCGGAGGAACTCTGGTGAGTACGGCAGATCAATTGGCGATAGGGTCATTAGTTAAAGACTTTGTATACGCGATGAGTGTTGAACTACGTCGGTATGGATTGGACCGACAGGATATTTTGGCCTTGCATAATTGTCACTTAAAAGAAGTGCGACATGATCCTGTAGACGATAGCCATGCTTTGTATATGGAATGGCGAGATGGCTATGGTCATTGTTGTGGTAGCTTGCTGGTCTATGCCGACGGTATGGCTTATGCCGAATGGGATGTGTTGCAAGTTCACCCGCAGCGACCTCAATGCTTTGTTGAAGCGGTGATTGCTTGGGGCCGGGCCGGGGAAGTTAAAGCAGACCTCCATCTCTGCCAGTCCCTGGCATGATGTCGGGTGATAGAGGCTCTTACCCTCTGTATGCTTGGCTTGCGTCCTATGCCCAGAAGGATGCTGTTATTCAACGTATCTTGCTGGGACTGAACTGGACCATGGCTGAAACCGACTCAGGCATAGGTTTGGCATTTAGTCCGGTAGACATTCCGAGAACTCTGGACTGGCCTGGAACGTTAGCAGGAAAACGGGTCAGGGAGGTACTGCCCTGGTTGCGGGGTGGACAGCCTGCAGAGGCAGCCATAGCTCTGGCTGTACTGAATTCAGCAGTTGACGCCGAATGGGCGCGAGAAGCCAAGACTTTGAACGATCTGGAAGCACCGCATCTTGCTGTTTTCCACTACTTTAGGGAGTTGGTGCGTGGTTCAAAGATCGCCGTGGTGGGTCACTATCCTGGCCTAGAGAAATTTTGGCATGACATCGCTTATGTATGTATTGAACGGAGGCCTCGGCAAGGAGATCTGGCTGAGTCTGAAGCGATGACCGTATTGCCCCGCTCTGATTGGGTGTTCATCACGGCTAGTAGTTTGGCTAATGGCAGCTTACCTTTGCTTTTGCAGTTGTCTGCCGAAGCTCAGGTGGTGCTGATGGGGCCCAGCCTGCCTTGGGTCAAGGGCTGGCAGGACTGGGGAGTGAATTATCTTGCAGGCGTTCGGGTACGAGACGGTGCTGCACTCTGGCAGACTGTGGCGGAGGGTGGTGGGACACGCATATTTCATACGGGAGTGGATTACCGGCTGCTAAGACTATGATCTTCTGTTCATATTAGTTGGCCGAAATGATGATGTCTGAAGCCTTGATATAGGCGGTGCAGGGTTGGCCTGGAGCAAAACTAAACTCTTTAATGCTCTCGCAGGTCACTACGGCTGTCAGTATTTTGCCTCCGGGCAGCTCAAGTTTTAGCTCACTGTGGATGGTGCCTGGTATTAATTTAATGATAGTGCCAGTCAGGCGATTTCGAGTGCTCATACGGATGTTGTCATCAGGCGACAGTATGATAAAACTGGCCTTGATGATGGCTAAGGCGTCTTTGCCCTCCTGTAATTGCAGATCTTCGATAGCTTCGTTGGTAATGGTGGCGCTTAGGTACATGTTGTTGCCTATATCGAGCCTAACCTCGCCATTGACCGGACCGTGATGGATGGAGTTAATGGTGCCACGGAGTTGGTTACGCGCACTTGATTTCATGTTGATGGTTAGCAAAAGGCGGTGAATTTGGTCGATATTGTCGATGCCAAGAGTGGTTTGAGTCAGGTAACGTTGATAAGCATTCTGTGAACAACGCCATACATAGAGCAGCTGTCGTCCCAACGGGGATAGTTGCATAGAGGCTCCCCGCACACTGTCTTGTACTGAGCAGATGACCAATGGATGTGCAGATACGTTATTCATGGCATGGACAGCATTCCAGGCTACTTCATAGCTAATACTCAATCGTTTAGCAGCGCGCAGCAAAGAACCGCAGTGGTCAATTTCAGCGAGTAATTCCATCCTTGTTGAATCGACACTCGTCCGATCAGCTATGTGTGTGAGTGAGATGTGGTTCTGCATAGCATGCTTCCATCGTAAAGGAATATATATCTCAGCAAGTGCCATACCAAGACGGGGATATACCCTGTTGAAGAAATAATATGAACTCAACATATTGATTTATAAGGAAAATCATGTATTAAAGATGGGTTTTTGATGAGATTGGGTCAGGGGATTGCAATTCAATACCGCTGCATTGTCGTGAAAGCTACAAAATTAGGCGCATCACGGCCGACATATGATATTCACCATTTCATTCCATGTAGGGTCAGTCAGGCTGTTGCATACCTGACAAGTGCATACATTGTCGTAGCCATCTGGTCTTGTTTAGTACAGTGATGAAGCCGTGTTATTCATAGTATGTATCTGAAAATCAAGAATAAATACATCTTGATCCGTGCTGGCATGACGTTTGCAATTCATGAGTAACAGGACTAGGCGTGGAGGTAGATCTCCATGTCGGGTTAGCCGGCCATGATGAGGAGCCCAAGATGATTACACTGACCGATAGCGCTGTGAATGCCATCAATCGTTTTATTCGTCACGCCGATAAGCCTCTAGCTGGACTACGGATACGCGTAGAGGGGGGAGGCTGCTCAGGGTTTAAGTACGGACTCAAGTTGGAGGATACCTTGACGGGCCATGATCTGTCGGTGTCTTGCCAAGGCATCACCTTGTTGGTGGATGAGTCAAGTGCTTCTTTACTGCAAGGAGTGACCGTGGATTTCGTTGAAACGATGGAAAGCAGTGGGTTCACTTTTTCCAACCCCAATGCCAGCCACAGTTGTGCCTGTGGAAAATCCTTTGCTTGTTGAGCAGGCATAACACTGACCGGAGATCAATATCATGTGGGATTACTCTGAAAAAGTTAAGGAACATTTTTATAACCCACGCAACGCCGGCGCGGTGAAGGGAGCCAATGCCACGGGTGATGTGGGATCTATGAGTTGTGGCGATGCTTTACGGCTTTCACTGCGAGTTAATCCTGACACAGAAGTTATTGAAGATGCCGGCTTTCAGACGTTTGGTTGTGGGTCAGCCATAGCTTCTTCCTCAGCGCTGACAGAGATTGTCAAAGGCATGACCTTGTCGCAGGCATTGAAAGTTAGCAATCAGGATATCGCTGATTATCTGGAGGGTCTGCCTCCAGAAAAAATGCATTGCTCCGTGATGGGACGGGAAGCCTTGCATGCAGCGGTAGCAAATTTTCGGGGTGTTGCTCTGGAAGATGATCATGAGGAGGGAGCCCTGGTATGCAAGTGTTTTGCCGTGGATGAGGTGATGGTGCGTGACACCATACGTGCCAATCAGCTGAGTACGGTAGAGGACGTGACGAATTACACTAAAGCGGGGGGAGGCTGTTCGGCTTGCCATGAAAAAATAGAGCATATTCTCGTGGAAGCATTGGCAGCGCGTGGTGAGGTGTTTGTCGCAGCTCCGGTTAGATCCCATAAAGATGGCTTGAATGAGCCTATAGCCGCCTCAGCCGTACCCAAGATGACGAATCTAGAAAGAATGCGTCGCATTGAGGCAGTGCTTCAGGAGCTACGTCCTAATCTGCAAATGGATCATGGCGATGTTGAATTGTTGGAGGTCGATGGAAGAACGGTCTACGTCAGACTGACGGGTAATTGCACTGGTTGTCAGATGGCTAACATGACCTTACATGGTATTCAGCAAAAATTGATGGAGTCTTTGGGGGAGTTTATCAAAGTAGTACCCGTTAGCGCCGGAGCTCAAGTGGCGGGAGGTGTCGCATGAACACGCCCGCATCAGTATGTATTTATCTCGATAACAATGCGACCACGATGGTAGACCCCGTTGTGGTTGAGACTATGCTGCCTTATTTTACCGAGCAGTTTGGTAACCCCTCATCGATGCACAGCTTTGGCAATCGAGTGGGGATGGCGTTGAAATTAGCCCGGCAGAGTGTTCAATCTTTGCTGGGAGCCGAGCATGAGTCTGAAGTTATATTTACCTCTTGTGGCACGGAATCAGATTCAACCGCCCTATTGTCGGCTTTACGCGCTCAGCCCGAGAGAAAGGAAATTATCACGACGATGGTAGAGCATCCGGCCATTTTAGCATTGTGTGATCAATTGGTGACAGAAGGTTATACCGTGCATAAATTGGCTGTTGATGGCAAAGGTCGTCTGGATCTGGGTCAGTATGAGAAGCTGTTGTCGGATAGGGTCGCTATCGTCAGTGTGATGTGGGCCAACAATGAAACGGGAACTATTTTCCCTGTGGAATTGATGGCTCGCATGGCCGATGAAGCTGGTGTCATGTTTCACAGCGATGCTGTACAAGCTGTGGGAAAGGTGCCTATGGAATTAAAGAAGTCATCTATCCACATGCTCTCCCTCTCGGGGCACAAGTTGCATGCCCCCAAAGGTATAGGTGTGCTGTACCTGCGAAGAGGAACTCGCTATCGACCTTTGTTACGCGGGGGGCATCAGGAGCGAGGACGTCGTGCGGGGACCGAAAATGCTGCTGCTATCGTTGCTTTGGGCAAGGCTGCTGAATTGGCCATGAATTCTATGCTTCGTGAGAACAGCGAGGTCAAGGCGCTGCGTGATCGGTTAGAGCAGGGTATTTTGGCGGCTGTCCCCCATGCCTTTGTAACCGGTGATGTAGAGAATCGCCTGCCCAATACCAGCAATATTGCGTTCGAATATATTGAAGGTGAGGCCATTTTGTTGCTGCTGAATAAGGAGGGAATTGCGGCATCTAGTGGTTCAGCGTGTACCTCAGGTTCCCTGGAGCCTTCGCATGTTATGCGTGCCATGGGTATTCCGTATACCGCCGCACATGGCACAGTTCGGTTCTCGCTGTCACGCTATAACACGCAAGAAGAGATTGACCGTGTCATAGCCGCTGTGCCTCCCGTCGTGGCCAAGCTACGTAAATTATCGCCTTACTGGAGTGATCAGGGCCCCGTTCGCGCTGATGATCAGCAGTTTGTTCCCGTTTACAGCTGAGGAGGATGGTCATGCAAACGCCAGTTCGATCTACTGTTGTGGTAGATGATACGACTCTGCGTGATGGAGAACAGAGTGCAGGTGTCGCCTTTAGCCCGGAAGAGAAGATAGCTATCGCCAAGCAACTGGCCGCTATAGGTGTGCCAGAACTAGAAATTGGTATTCCGGCGATGGGTGAGGAAGAGCGCGAGGTCATGAGAGCCATCGCCACATTGCGCTTGCCTGTACGTCTGTTGGCTTGGTGTCGTATGTGTGATGCTGACCTTGCCGCCGCTAAGCAGACGGGGGTCGGCATGATTGATCTTTCAATGCCAGCATCTGACCAACAATTGCAAAGCAAGTTGAATAAGGATAGATCGTGGGCATTATCGGAGATCAAAAGGCTGGTAACCCTGGCGACAGATGCTGGTTTTGCAGTGTGCTTAGGCTGCGAAGATGCCTCACGCGCTGACAAGGATTTTTTGGTGCGTATGGCAGAAATGGCAGCCGAAGCAGGAGCGATACGGGTGAGGTTTGCCGATACCGTGGGGGTCATGGAGCCGCTGAGAGTTATGAGGTCGATAGGTTATTTACGCGAACGTTGTGATCTTGAGATTGAAATGCATGCTCATGATGATTTTGGGCTGGCGACAGCCAATACCCTGGCAGCTGTCGCTGCAGGCGCTACGCATATCAATACGACGGTCAATGGTCTAGGTGAGCGTGCCGGCAATGCGCCATTGGAAGAGTGTGTTCTGGCCTTGCATCATCTTTATGACATGGAGACAGGGATCAATTGTCGAGATTTGCCCGCCTTATCGAGCTTGGTGGAGCAGGCTTCTGGTCGGCAGGTGGCCTGGCAAAAAAGTATCGTGGGTGAGGGAGTTTTTACTCATGAGGCAGGTATTCATGTCGACGGTTTGCTTAAGAACAGGATGAATTATGAGGGATTAAATCCTGATCTCCTGGGGCGTCAGCACCGCTTGGTTCTCGGTAAACACTCAGGTACCCATATGGTGAGAAATTGTTATCAGGATATAGGCATTGAGTTACAGGACTGGCAGGCACAGTTACTGCTTGCGCAGGTCCGTCAATTTGCTATGGCGTGTAAACGAAGTCCCAGTGCCTCTGATTTGCAACTCTGGTACCAGGAGGTGATGAAGAATACCGCATTGCAGCAGGGCATGCTGATGTAAGAGGGAATGTCATGGACTTACTGGATTTTGAGAGTGAGGCTTTGTATTTCGATGAGCCCATGCATGAAGAGGTCAAGTATTTGCTCAGTCGGGCTGCAGAGTCTTATGCCCAACAAGCTGCTGAATCATTTTTACTGGAAGCTAACCGCCTGGCTCCGGATAGTTTATCGGTTCTTGTGGGCTTGTATCGATACTACTTCTATCAGCACGAACATGCTCATGCCCTGGTGGTAGCTCATCAGGTCATGCGAGTCATTGCTCCACGCATTGGCTTTCCCATGCAATGGCAGGATGTTGATGAATATGCCCTTGGGCAAGGAGTCTTGACGTCCATGAGTTTGGTACGTTTTTACTTGTTGTCGCTAAAGGCTGCAGGATATATCAACCTACGTCTGGCCAGGTTTGATGAAGGTAAAGACATGTTGCGCAAAGTGGTATCGCTGGATGAGTCAGATAGGCTGGGCGCAGGTTCGCTGCTGGATTATCTGGAGTCCAGGCAAGCAGTGATTATTCCATTCGTTCGACCCAGCCAATTATCGGGGCTTCAGTCATGACTAAACATATATCCGCAGAGGATGCTTCACTTCACGTTGATCTTGCTGATCTTAGCAGTGCGGAAGATTTTCTAAATTATTTTGGTATTGAGTTCGATCAGGCCATAGTCCATGTCAACCGCTTGCATATATTGCAGCGCTTTCATGATTACCTTAAAGAACAAGCTGCGATGCAATTGCCAGATTCTGTTAATTTTATTGGCTACCAGGCAAGTTTACAAAGGGCCTATCGTGATTTTGTGGTTTCAGATGCAGCCACAGAAAGGGTGTTTAAGGTATTTCAGCAACCAGTGCCGAATTCTCCAGAACCACTATTGACGTTGGTGCAAATTGAGGGGTAGTCCAGCATGTTGCCTGTATATGACTATGGTGAGGGTGTCCGCTTGATACGCAATGTGCGCAATGATGGGACATATCCAGGCATGCCGGTTGGCGAACTGTTGGTGCGGCGAGGTGCCTTAGGTTGCGTACATGACATAGGTACGTATTTGCAGGATCAATTGATTTATCGAGTTCATTTTCTTGACTGTGGGCGTACGGTAGGTTGCAGGGCGGAGGAATTACAGTCAGCTGATGCCCCATGGATAGGTAATGCCTTTGAGTTTCGTGAGCAAGTAATGACGACCAAGGTATTGGCTGTGCAAGGTGAAGTCAAAGTGATTAGCGGGCAAGTAGGCTGTGTTGAGAAAGTACTGCGTTCGCTTAAAAAAGGGGTGCACTATCACATTCGATTTGGTGATGATCAAATTTATTTGGTGCCTGAATCAGCGCTGATGGCAGTTGGGGAATGGTCATGAGGCATGTACTGCCGGGTACAAGGGAAGCGGATGCCAGAGCCCATGCACTTCTTGCCTATCATGTGCTGGCTATCGCTTGGGAGCATTTTGGGCTTGGACCTCAAGGCCTAAGCCATGAGCAGCAGCATCAAGCACGGCAGATGGCGCTGCGCCAGATTTTGATTGAAGATGCGGTGTTGCACAGTCAAGAAGCGGAAGGAGTGCATATTGAGCGACAGTCTGTGTCAGCTGCCTTGAAATCCATGCGTCAACGAGCAGGGTCACTACCTGCTGAACAAGGTGTGTCGTGGACAAGATTGCTGCAGGACAATGCCCTGGATGAACAGGCTTTGGACTGGATATTGGCCCGTCAGATGCTGGTTGACAAGGTCATGAAAAAAGCGATTGCTGGATTTTCAACAGTCACGGAACTGGATGCAGAGCTTTATTACTACCTGCATCGAGATGATTTCTTTCGACAGGAAAAACGCCGGGCGCGTCACATACTGATTACGCAGAACGAAAATTTTGTGGAAAACACACGTGATCGAGCACAAGCACGTATTGCTGTCATCATGGAACGATTAAGGCGGCATCCTGAGCGATTTGCCGAGCAGGCCCTAAAGTATTCTGAATGTCCTTCATCGCTTCAGGGGGGAGAGCTAGGTTGGGTCCAGCCAGGTGATCTGTTTCCTGAATTGGATCACTGGTTATTTCAGATGAAAGCTGGTAGCTGGCGTGAAGTGGAATCGGAGTTAGGATTTCATGTGCTTTGGTGTGAGGAGATTCAACCGGCTCATACCTTGGCTCTTGATAAGGTTATGCCTGATTTGATGAAGCAGATGAAGCAGCGTCAAGGACTACAGCATCAGAAACAGTGGCTTAGGCAATTGATGCAACGCAATACAGATCAATCTTCATTAAGTCGACCGCTAGCCGCAGGGAGGTATGTCCATGGCTGAATCTGATGAGAACAGGGTGCATTGCTCATTTTGCGGCGTTGAGAAAAGTGCTCAGGCACCTTTAATTTCTGGCAATGAAGGCCGCATCTGCGAAGCCTGTGTTCAATTGGCACATCAGGTGGTGAGTAGTTGGGGGCAGCGACGTAAAAACATGCAGAGTTTGCCAAAAATGCGTCATCCTGCTGCTATCAAGAAACATCTGGATGAATATGTCATTGGACAAGAGCGTGCCAAGAAGGTATTGGCGCTTGCCGTTTTTAACCATTACTTGCGTATGCTGCATCATGATAAACCGTTCTGCCAGCATCAGGAGCATGTTGAACTTGAAAAGAGCAATATGCTTTTGCTGGGGCCCTCAGGCTCAGGAAAAACCCTGATGGTGCGCAGTCTGGCCAAATTATTGGGTGTGCCATTTGCCATGTGCGACGCAACTTCCTTGACACAGGCAGGTTATGTCGGGGAAGACGTAGAAAGTATCGTGCAAAGGTTACTGGAAGCCGCTGCCGGGGATGTGCAATTAGCCCAATGGTTATTGTCTACGTCGATGAAATAGACAAAATTGCCAAGCGACATGGTCCATCCTCATCCGTTCGTGATATTTCCGGAGAGGGTGTCCAGCAGGCCTTGTTGAAGATAGTTGAAGGTACAGTGCTGCGATTGCCTAAGTCAGGTCGTCGGCGAGAGGGGGCTGAAGAGGTTAGTCTGGATACCACAAATGTACTATTTATAGTTGGAGGAGCCTTTACAGGACTTGCCCAGGTGGTCAGTGAGCGCTTGAACCTGCATGAGGGAATAGGCTTTCAGGCAACCCCGCGGGGAGGACGCTCAGAGCAAGCTATCAGTCAATCGTTAGGCTCGTTAATTCCTGAAGATTTGCAGAAATATGGACTTATTCCGGAGTTTATTGGTCGTTTCCCTGTGACAGCTGTTCTGGAGGATCTGGGTCAAGATGATTTGATTCGTATCTTGACCCAGCCCAGAAATGCGTTAGTCAAACAGTATAAAAAACTTTTTGCCCTGCAGCAGGCCGAACTTATGGTTACTGACGATGCTTTGGAGTTCATTGCACAAACAGCTTTGTCGCAGGGCACAGGAGCTCGAGGACTACGTACCGTCATGGAGACGGCGTTACATGACACCATGTTTTGCTTATCTCCTGGTGGGGGATCGATCAGCTGTGTCTTAAATACAGTGATCCATGAAGAGGTAACCACCTCGTTGCAGGTCAGCATAACTCCTGCGCAGGGGAATAAGATCGAAAACGAGTTGGTGTTCAAAGCAGAAGCTGTGTCGTAAACAAGACAATGTCAGGTTTGGTTGTTGCATTACCCCGGTTTTAATGATGACAAGTTTTGTTGATGCTCAGTGAGGGTTTATATAAAACCATAAAAAACAATGTGTTAATTTTTTAGTCGGCTTGGCGTGAAATGTGCTGTGTCCTAGGGTGGGTGATGAAATCACGGTCAATAAACCGGGGGAATATACATGGCTAAAATTGGTGTTTTTTTTGGGTCCAATACGGGCAAGACCCGAAAGGTAGCCAAACTCATCAAGAAGCGTTTTGACGATGAGGTTATGGCAGATCCGGTCAATGTCAACCGAGCCACGGTTGAAGATTTTTCCCAGTATCAGTATTTGATCTTAGGCACCCCTACACTGGGTGATGGACTATTACCAGGTTTGTCAGCTGATTGCGAAAATGAAAGCTGGGAAGAGTTTTTGATGAAGCTGGATGGTAAGGATTTTTCGGGGAAAACTATGGCCATTTACGGATTGGGCGATCAGGTGGGTTATGGGCATGAATTTCTTGATGGTATGTTTATCCTTTATGATTTTTTCAAAAAGCGCGGCGCCCAGCTGGTAGGCTCTTGGCCAACGGAAGGATATGAGTTCACGCATTCTGAAGCCGTAGAAGATGGCAAGTTCGTAGGTTTGGCGCTGGATTTAGACAATCAGGGGGTCTTAACGGATCAGCGTATAGATGCCTGGCTGAATAGCATCGCTAGCGATTTTGAGATGTAAGTCCTTTCGGAAAGTGCGAGGCAGGTATAGCCATCAACCTGCCTTTTTATGGTGTATCGATATATAATGTTTTATACAACGGCGAGGTGTAATTATGCGTAAACTTATTGTCTTGAGTGTGTGTGTGCTGGGGGTTGCTCCAGTGTGGGCTGGCTGGTTGGATGAGGTGAGTGACCTGCAGTCACAACAGCCGCACTGGGTAACTCCTTTGGTGACGGTGACGCCTCGACTGGAACAGGAGTATCGGGTAGATGTGTTGCAGACCCAGTTGCCTAATGGCCAGTTGGTTGATAATTATGGCAATGGCAAAGGCTTGGAACTGGTAGCTCCCACGATGCCGGTGGAAGTGGCACTCAGTGGTCCCGCTTATATCGATCATCCTGGACATCATGCGCTGAATGGATATACGGATACTTCATTTTTGTTGAAGTACCGGCTTTATGCCGAAAATGAAGAGCATGGCAATGCCATCGTGACAGCTTTTTTGGGCGGATCGTTACCCATGGGGTCGGGAACAAATGCAGGTACTAACCCAGCAGCAGTTTATACCCCTACGTTAGCGGTGGGTAAGGGCTATGGCTTAATAGATGTGCAGTCCACCCTGGGTTACAGCCTGCCCGTGGCTGATGTTAATCGCATGGGTCACACCTTACTGTGGAATACGGCGGTACAGGTACATTGCGGTAGTTTCTGGCCTGAGCTGGAATATAACCAGACATCCTGGCAGGATGGCCCTCTTTCGGGTAAACGCCTGGGCATGATGACGGCAGGTATCATCTGGCGCCATCCCCTAGTCAGACGGGTAGGTATCGTATTAGGTCTAGGGTATGAAAAGCCCATCACGTCCTATTATCCGCAGGAGCATACCTGGTTGGCGACCGCACGGTTGCCGTTTTAAATGAAGTCAGCTTACTCCACCAGGGCAACGGTCTTGATTTGAGCCCAGACCTGTTGCCCTGTCTGAAGTTTGAGCTCATCGAAGGATCGTCGTGAAATCCGTGCCAGGATGGTGGTGTTGCCGGCCCGCAACTGAACCAGTATTTGGCTGGGATGCTGTGCTTGGACATAGCTTTCGATGACGGCAGGCAGTCGATTGAGGATGCTGCTGTCCAGAGCAGGGGATAGCGCAATACTGACATCGCGAGCGTGAATAGCCACGCGTACCCGTTGACCGATATTCAGGTTCTTGAGACCGGTATGGATGCATCCATCAGCAAAGTCGAGACGCATCAGGTGGTAATGGGTGTCCAGAGCAGCTACACAGGCATCGATGACGACAGCTGCCTGGGGGTCCTGAGCCAAAGGCAGGTGAATCTGTGCAGTCACTTCGGACAGGGTTCCCTGGGCGGTGACCTGACCTTGATGCAGTAAAACGACGTGATCAGCGAGCCGGGATACCTCGTCCATACTATGGCTGACGTAGAGAATGGGTATATCGAGTTCATCGCGTAGCCGTTCAAGGTAAGGCAAAATCTCTCTTTTACGATCGCTGTCCAGTGCTGCCAGAGGTTCATCCATCAGCAGCAATCGTGGCGAGGATAGCAGGGCTCGTGCTATAGCAACGCGCTGACGTTCACCCCCTGAAAGTTTGCTGGGATGACGTTGCATGAGCTGGCTGATACCGAGAAGGTCGATGATTTCCTGGCGAGCTTGAAGCATGCTGGACGCTTGCGGGTTTCTGTGTAGTGCGAAATTTAAGTTGCCTTCCACCGTGAGGTGGGTAAATAAATGCGCTTCCTGAAATACATAGCCTAAGGCTCGGTCGTGAACCGGTAGAAAGTAATCATGCTCTTGCCAACATTCGCCCTGTACGTAGATGCGTCCACCAGCAGCACGTTCCAGGCCAGCGATACAGCGTAGCAGCGTGGTTTTGCCTGACCCGGAGGCGCCATGGATGACGGTTACGCCCTGAGATTGCAGCAGAAGATCTACGCTCAGCGTAAAATCAGGTCGCCGGATAATAAAACGGGCTTCAATGCTCATGAAGAAGTGAGCCTGTCGGTAACGGGCTTGAAGCGATGAAGCATCCAGAGTACAGCAATGCTGAAAATGAGCAGGACGCCCGCTAACCCATGCCCTTGGGTATACTCCATGGCTTCAACGTGGTTGTAGATTTGTATCGACAGGACGCGGGTTTTACCTGGGATATTGCCTCCGATCATGAGAATGACGCCGAATTCGCCCACGGTATGGGCGAAAGTCATCACGGCAGCAGCAACCAACCCAGGGCGGGCCATGGGCAACACGACATTAAAAAAAACGTCACCTGGCCTTGCTCGTAAGGTGGCTGCAACTTCCAGGGGCCAATCTCCCATGGCTTCAAAGGATTGTTGCAGGGGCTGTACGGCAAAGGGGAGTGAATACAGCATGGATCCGACGACCAGGCCTGTAAAAGTGAACGGTAGCAACCCCCAACCCAGGCTCTGCGTAAGTTGTCCAATCCATCCATGCGGCCCCAGTAGCATAAGCAGATAGAACCCCAGAACTGTAGGCGGCAAAACCATGGGTAGGGTGAGCAGTACACTGAGCGGCCGCTTAAGTCGAGAATGCGTGCGCGCCAGCCACCAGGCCAGTGGTGTTGTCAGCAGGAGCAGTAATACCGTAGAGAGACTCGCCAGCTTGATGGTTACGTAAAGGGCTGACCAATCATCGCTGCTGAGACTCATGAGCTAGTGGCCTGATCCGTAGCCAAAGCTCTGAATAACGTCATGGGCATAAGGACCCTTCAAAAAAGCCAGCAGAGCTTGGGCTGCTGGATGATCACTGCCCTTGTCCAGTAAGACAGCATCTTGGCGCAGGGGCGGGTGTAGTGTGTCGGGAACTCTCCACATGGACCCGGACTGAGGCTGGCCGCGGGTTCCAATCACCTGAGATAAGGCAACAAAACCGAGCTCAGCATTACCTGTGGCGACAAACTGATAGGTCTGTCCTATGCTCTCCCCCTGGATGATTCTGGGGGTTAATGCAGCCAGTAACCCTAGAGACTTTAACGTTTCCATTGCAGCATCCCCATAGGGTGCCAGCTGAGGGTTGGCCAGGGCGAGATGAGCAAAGCTACCTGTTTGCAGGACTTTACCCTCTTTATCCACGAACCCCTGTTGCGCTGACCATAATACCAAGGTACCGGTTGCATAGGTAAAGCGGCTGCCTTTAACCGCCAGGCCTTCCTGCTCCAGACGATAAGGTGTTTTTTCATCAGCAGCTAGTAGCAGCTCAAAAGGAGCTCCTGCCTTGATTTGACTATAAAAATTTCCAGTGGCTCCAAAAGAGAGCAGGACATGATGTCCGCTTTCTTTTTCAAATTCATGAGCGATTTTTTGCATGGGAGCACTGAAATTAGCCGCTACAGCGACTGAAATTTCATCGGCTTGCAAACTGCAGGACATCACGATCAACAAGCCTGATAACCACCTTGTTATGCTATGCATAGCAGCGTCTCCTTCCAAGGATCAAACAAATCGGGCCAGCATGACATCGGATGCCTTGATGACTGCGCAGGCGGTTAAACCAACTTTCAGACCCAGGTGCTGAACACTATCCCGACTGACAATGGCGGTCACCGTGCGTCCGCCGGCTAAGGTCAGGGTGACTTCTGCATTGACCGCCCCATCATGTAGGCGAGCGATATCACCCCATAGATGATTACGTGCCGATGTTTTGACGGAGTGGTCGGTCAGGAGCAGTACGGACTGGGCTTTCACAAAGGCATGAAGCTGTTGCCCAATAGCGACCTCGAGCAGTTCTGCGCTTTCTCGCGTAATCATGGCAGTCAGTTCAGTGTGTGCATCGAGACGAAGGCAGACCTCAAAATTTACGGCCCCAGCCCGCAGGGCAGCGATGGTGCCGACAAACTGATTGCGTGCGCTGGTTTGCATGGCCATACGCCACATCAGTCCTTTGAACCAGGATTCATCGCCAGATTCCGTATCACCCAAGGTGGCACTCAGTTGATTCAGGCTGGTTTGATACGCTTTCTCCATGGCGCGGTACATGGCAATTACTTTACGGCCATAGGTGGTCAGGCGTGTGCCACCACCATGTTGTCCCCCGACCGAGCGTTCAACTAGGGGAGCATCCAGAATATTGTTCATGGCATCTACGGCATCCCAGGCGCCCTTATAGGACATGGGTACGGCCTTAGCCGCTTGGGAGATAGAACCATGCTCATCTATTTTTTCCAGGAGACGGATTCGCGTGTCGCCCAGAAAACTGCCCGAGTCAGTTTCAACAGCCAGCTTGCCCACCAGCCTGGGCGGTGTTTTTTCGAGCGACATGACTCATTTTCTCTGAATCAACTGTATAAGTGAATATATAACGATTGGTGAAAATTCCGCAACCGCTATGGTTGCTGCATGATGTTGATAGAGATAGCATGATCGCAATAACTTTCTTAAGTTCTGTGAGGTAGATGATGAAAATAAGTGCACGCAATCAGTTTAAGGGAACTGTCAGGGCGGTACATCCTGGAGCCGTCAATGCTGAGGTTGTCGTGGATATCGGGGGAGGTGATAGCATGGTGGCCACCGTGACCCATGCTAGCCTGTCAGCGATGCGTATCGCGCCGGGAAAAGAGGTGATTGCCATGGCCAAGGCGTCATCCGTGTTGCTGATGACGGATGCCCAGGGCTATGTGTTTTCAGCACGAAATATCCTGCGGGGTGTCGTGACCGAGGTTACCCCGGGTGCTGTCAATGCCGAAGTAGGTGTTCAACTGGCTGGGGGCGCCGTCGCCCACGCCATGGTGACGCATCAAGCCATTACTGAATTAGGGCTTGAAAAAGGTCAGTCCGTGATGGCTGTGATCAAGGCATCCTCGGTGCTATTGGCCGTGCCTGTTTGATCCTGGCGACAGACTTGCTGCACAAGACCGCAGGGCGCGGATCTTGAGCAGCAAACTACCAGCAACGTTCAGTCGGTCAGACGTAACAGTTCATTGATGCCCACTTTGGCTCGGGTCTTAGCATCAACACGTTTGACGATGATGGCAGCATAAAGGCTGTACTTGCCATCGCCGGAGGGTAGGGAGCCTGGCACCACGACAGCTCTTTCAGGGACTTTGCCATACAGAATTTCACCGGATTCCCGATCATATAGTTGGATAGAGATGCCTTTGTTAGTCATGAGCTTGAATGCTTCCGTTCGAAACTCAGACGTGTAAGCTCACTTGGGCAATCGTTTCATAAACGTTCCTCCAGCGGCCCTCCTATTTCAACCGTTGCACTCCATTTTTCCCGGCCGACCTTGACATTCTCCCTGCCCTAAAGGACGGGGAGAATGTCAAATTTTTCACTAGCTCACAAAGTCAAAAGAAAAATTAAAGTTGGTGGCTCCGACACAAATTCATGTATATGTATAGTTGCACAATCGAACGATTTTGTGTATATTTACGTTATGAGTAGATCAGCAAAGACCACCTCCAGCCTGCCCAGGCAGGTTGAAAAATGTCTCGTTAAACTTGGGGCTGACTTGCGTATTGCTCGTGAACGACGGGGGGAATCACTGCGATCTTGGGCGGCTCGCGTTGGTGTTTCCGTCCCCACATTGCAGCGCCTCGAAGCCGGCGATCCCTCTGTTGGGGTGTCGGTATATGCTGTCGTCCTTTGGCTTGTCGGTCGAGTTGGTGATCTTGAAAATCTGGCCGACCCTGCTAAGGATCAGCAAGCCCTTTTTCAAGAAATTTTGAAAATTAGCCGCAAACGACGTGGAGATCAAAAATGAACGACCGCCCCGTCCCCGATGATCGCTTGTCCGTCTGGAGCCTTTCCGACCCGGAACAACCGGTTCGGGTCGGCGAAGTAAGATTGATCGCCGGCAATCGCGGGTTGTCTTTTACCTACGATTTGAACTGGATCGCTAACGGCTACCCGCTTTCCGGCGATATGCCGCTTCAAACTGCGCCACTCGTCCCAAAAGATCGAGAACTCGGACTTGGCGCGATCAGCGACGCCATGCCAGATCGGTGGGGAGAAAAATCCATTCGCTATCTGGACCGCCCAAAGCGCGTTACCCCGCTCGATTTACTATATTTTGCCGGCGACCGCCGCTTCGGCGCTCTCGGTTTTTCCATCAATCCAGACCGCTACGAACCCCACGATAACGGACCTTTGCCAGAACTCGATTCAATCGAAGCGCTCATGGACCTGATCCAGCGCATTGATAACAACGAACCACTAACCGAGCGAGAAAAGACAATCGTGAGTTCCACGAGAACCATGGGAGGCGCCCACCCCAAAGCACTGGTTCAAGTGGACGAACGGGAATGTATCGCCAAATTTCCTCGTGGGTCCAACGTCGATATTGCACTGATTGAGCATGCATCATTGGCATTGGCTGCCAGCGCTGGTATCACTGTATCCCCAACGCTACCGGTTCGATCCGCATCCGGTCATGTCGTCATGATTGACCGTTTCGACCGGAATCAGGGACATCGACTGCACTGCCTGTCCGCCAAGAGCGCCTTGCTTTGTGGCGTTGATCCTGCCTATCCGCCAATCGACGAATTGAGCTACCCCGCCATGGCCGATTTCATTCGTCAATTCGCTGATCCGGACAGGCAGTCAGAGAACCGAAAAGAGCTTTTCCGCAGGATGGCATTCAATATCTTGATCGAAAACACAGATGATCATGAAAAAAACCATGCTTTCATTTTTGAGGGACGGCATTGGTCGCTGGCACCCGTCTACGATGTTTTACCCTTAATGGCGAATGCAGGGCATCAGGAAATGATCGTCGGCAACGATGGTTTAGAGGGAAGTTTGGCTAACGCATTATCTCAATGCGAACGCTTCGATCTTAAGCGCGATGAAGCTATCGAAACTTGGTTCGCTGTTGCTGATCGCGTGTCTCAATGGAAAGAAGTGTTTTCGAACATCGGTGTTAGTGCATCCGATATCGAATACCTCTCAGATTTCATTGATTCCGAAGACCGGATCACCATGCGCAATCGCGATAGTATCCATTCGTTACCGGCTCCCGGTAAGGGACGGTGGTAACTTACGGGGTACATGTTAACGAAGGTGTAAAACCGTCTTGATGCGAGTTCTCAGCCCGGTTGTTGGCTCCCTTGTCCCGTACATGCTCAACGTGGACTCCACTATTGCCAGCACACGTCATTAGCGAGTTGGTGTCGTCAACAGGGGCTTTTTGCGCATCACCTCCAGCAGTGGCGCTATGAGTTCTGTGGGATGTATACACGAAATACGAAGCAACGTAACTATTCAGGCCAGTATTTGCAAGTTAAGTATATAATTCCCAAAACAAAGGCACAACAAGATATGCAGAGCATACATTGTGTACGTAGTGAGTTGATCAAACAGTGTACAGCTACGACGAATCAACCCCATGGTTTTCTTGCAGAAGATAGCATGGTTCTGGGGCATCAGGTACAGGTCTTGAGTCGATCTTTGCCCGACATTCGTAAGCATCTAGCGCAGACACCTCGGCTACTTAGGCATGGTTGGCTAGTTGGTGACTGAGGCCGTGCAGTGGCCGCGTAGCGGCAGGAGTTCATCGAGGCGACTATGTGGCCAGGTGGGTAGTTTTTCCAGAGTGTCTTTTAGCCAAGCATACGGATCCAGACCGTTTAGTTTAGCTGTACCTAATAAGGATTGCAGATGAGCAGCGCGATGACCTGCCCGTTCAGAACCCATAA
>JAJZHP010000131.1 GCA_021804355.1 Pseudomonadota bacterium
AAAACAAGCAGTCAACGGCGCATGCTTATATCCTCGCCATGAATGGCGGGGTTTTACGCACAAACTGATAATTTCATTTAACATAATAAGTATTATGCGAACTTAAAGAATATGTATAACTAGAGAGAGTTGGGCGTTAGTTTGCATAATTTTGTACCTAGCCATCTATAGGTAAGATTTATGGCTCACGTTATGATATTGCTCTTCTTCGGCATCTAGATCACTAAGTTTCATATTGCATCGGGCAGATTGTATTTCCAATCATTTTTCATTGCAGACCGATGGAAGATTACTTCGCCAAAACCTGCCATCGAATTAGCTAAGGTCGTCGCCTGAGCAGTGTTCCAGCTGCGTTGTCCTCAAACTTTCCCGCTTGCCCTCCTGCACGGTGCCATCATGCTTCCATCCGCCTTGCCGCTTAATGTCCTGAAATTTGGCGCCGGCTCGGTATGCACCGCCAGTCCGCGCCGCAAGCTGTGAATTCCATCGCTATATGCTACCAGCATACAACGCTAGTTGATACTGAGTTGGAATGTTCAGACAGCCATGCATGTAGCAGGCGTAGATTAAGTCCCGGTGTGCATGCCAATGAAACGCGCTATCGATTCCAGCCGAAAGTCGTTTACACGTTCCAGCACAACCTCGCCATCCATTATCACGACGTTTGACGTGGCGGCATACCCAGTTATGAGCTACAATGTGGCTCAATTAACGGAGAATTAATCATGTCTACGAATGCTGTTGTTCGTGCTCGTATCGATGAGCACATTAAGGAAGAGGCATCGGCTGTACTGGCGGCAATGGGCCTTACGGTGTCAGATGCGTTCCGCATCATGCTCACCCGTGTTGCTCGTGAAAAGGCTCTGCCCTTTGAGCCTTTGATTCCGAAAGAAACCACCATCGCCGCCATGCGCGAGGCTCGCGCTGGCAACTTAAAAAGCTTCGACAGTGTTGGGGCCCTGATGGCGGACCTGCATGCGAAGGATTGAGCTGACCTGGCAGTTCAGGCGTGACTACAAGCGCGAGGCCAAAGGACGTCATCGCGAAACACTTGATGCTGACTTGGAATCAGTTTTTCAGGCTCTTGCAAACGATTACCTCCTAGAGCCACGGCACCACGACCATGCACTTACTAGCGACTGGAAAGATCACCGGGATTGCCACATCAAACCTGACTTGGTGTTAATCTATCGAAAGCCCGATGCTGAAACGTTGCAACTCGTTCGAATTGGCTCGCATAGCGAGCTTGGCTTGTAGCATCTAAGTCGTTGGTTGTTGCCGCCGGTGCTTTTTCTTGGCGTGATGGATACCCATGAGAGTCCTGAATATGGGGGGCTGATCACAAGCTGAACTTTAGGTTCTGAGGGTAAATTCTGGTCCCTTTCAATCCCGTTAAACCACGCTATCCTCCACGTCTGGCCATCGTTGGGGAACTCCTTAATGGCCGGAAATTCCCCTGTCATCATGCCCTCCAGTAGCATTTATCGATGTAATTGACACACCAATAATGGGGTCTACTTTCAGCCATAATTTAATAAAATGCCAATAACTCTAGCAATAGAAAAGAAATGAAGTTTCCAGAGATGCGCTTGGTTCAGGAGGTCAAAGGTGAGGCCAGCAGTCTGGCGGTCTCACCCGATGGCCAGTATCTGGCGGGTGGAGGTTATAAAAAAATCTTAGTCTGGAAAATTCATTAATCCCCCTTTAAGGATTGAGCCGGACTTGCGCCGGCAAGAACAACATGGCTATTGCCACCTCCACGTTTTTTGAAGTGCTTTGCGCTGGTAGAACCCTCAGGTATCTTTTGATCAGGTAACTGCTACGGCCACAGTCAAAATCTTAGAGTCTAATCCTACTTTAATAATCAGGTGTTAGCGAAGTGACTACACCATTTCTCGACCAGAGGCAGCATCACTACGGGCACGTTGACGTGCCTGTTCTTCTGCCAGGACATCACTAATTTCTCTTAGAACGCCATCAACATCTACATAACTTCGTTTTTCTTGATATGTGCCGGTCAAGATGAATTCAGGCGTCAGTACCCCCGATTCATAAGCTGCCCACAATTCATCACCATAACGGGCCTGCTGTAGTTCAGGAGCAAAGCGCGAGAAATAGGCGGTCATATTGCCGACATCGCGCAGAAGCATCCTATGAGCGTGTAGATTTCCAGCGGCATCAACAGCCTGTGGCAAATCAATAATCACAGGGCCATGGGCATCCATGAGTACGTTGTACTCAGATAAATCTCCATGTACCAGACCAGCGCACAACATGCGTACAATTTCACGCATCATGCGTGCATGATAATCGAGAGCCTGTTCCACCGACATTTCAAGCACGTCATTAAGTCTTGGAGCGGGGTCTCCCTGATTATCGCTGATCATTTCCATCAGCAAGACACCATCATAAAAGCCATAAGGCTCAGGAACCCGCACTCCCGCCGCTCGTAATCGGTAAAGTGCTGAAACTTCAGCATTTTGCCAAGCATTTTCCTGTTCCTGACGGCCATAACGCGATCCCTTCTCCATGGCACGAGCCTGGCGACTGTTACGCACTTTGCGGCCTTCGCGGTATTGAACGGCTTGTTTAAAACTTCGGTGAGAGGCTTCTTTGTAAACTTTGGCGCAGCATACCTTGCCACGAGAACGCACCAGATAGACGGCTGCCTCTTTACCACTTTTGAGCGAACCTATCACCTCATCGACCAAACCATCGGCGACTAGGGGTTCAAGTTGTTTAGGTGTCTTCATAAAACGTTATCAGGTCGCTCCAAACGTGACGGTGTCCCTATTCTGTCAGGTTTTACCAGAAAAACAAACTATTCTCAGTCCTTGGATGAACTTCATGCATGCATGACCGTCAATACAGAGTAGCCTGGCAAAGTGCTACGGCGTGCGATAACCTGGGCCTCAGGCGCAGCGATTTGACCGATCATGGTGAGTTCAGATTCGGTATAAAACTTGCGCAAAGTGATCCAGGCATCATGAATAAAATCACGGGACCGCATCAGAACGCCTGCACTGGGCACGATAGCAAAGAGGCTTAAGGAGCGTTGACCATCCACGCCCATAAACCCTGTGTGGGCTACCCGCATGGCCTGATGTATCATCATAGCCACCTGTCCGGGAGTAAAGTGGTGAAGGCTCTGTGCAATAAAAACCAGATCATAGGAATTTTCAGCTATTTCTGATAAATCAAATGCATTAAGCTGCTTAAATTCAACATTAAGACCAAGGCGTAATGCCTTGTTATTACAAGCATTAACGTGTTCATCAAAATAATCAGAACCCGTTATGGCGATAGATATGCCTGAGCGCTGGGCAATTTTTGCCAAGGCTAAAGAGAATTCGCCAGAGCCACTGGCAAGTTCCAGAATGCGCACTGCCCTACCCTGTTGCTGCTCGATACGTTGTAAATACGGTTTTAGCATATTAAAAAAACGTTGATATGCCCAAACCCCTTGGTTAAAACGATGCAATAATTGCACAATGCTGACGCGCCGCTCTTCAGGGAATCCAGGGTCATCCAGATATTCAGGTAGATCGGTTCGTATCCAGTCATCAAGATAAATCTCAGCACTCTGCAACCAGCCTAAGGATTTGGCCACCTGTCGACGACCTCGATGTAATCGAGCCATGGCTTGGTTCGTCGTCTTTTCAAGGCTACTCATATCGGACCATGCGGGTAAAGCTAATAAGATCTCAGGAACGAGTTGCTTATCCACGGCCCTATGTTGCAGCATGATAGTAAGCTCACTTTAAGGTTAAGAGAATAACTATACCTGTCTCCGCGGTACAGGCAAAACATCAATGACAATTTTCTTACGGTCATGCTATGTTTTTAGGGCAATTTCAGGCAGGGAGACTATCTATGGTTAGTTATGTGCGTAAGGATGTTAGCTTTGATAGCGATGGCTTGACATGTCGAGCCTGGTGGTATGAACCTTCTGAATCAGCTTTACCCCTGCCCTGTATAGTCATGGCTCATGGACTGGGGGGGACACGAAATGCGGCCCTGGAACCTTATGCCGACTACTTTGCCCAATCGGGTTATGCGGTTCTACTTTTTGATTATCGTCATTTTGGTGCTAGTGATGGTGAGCCCAGACAAATCATTTCCGTTCATAAACAACTCCATGACTGGGCGCAAGCCATTACTTTTGCACGTCAACATGAGCGTGTTGATCCCAAGAAAATTGCTTTATGGGGATCTTCCTTCTCAGGAGGTCATGTGCTGGTGGCTGCAGCACGTGATGGAGATATAGCTGCAATTTCTGCACAATGCCCCATGATGGATGGTTTGGCAGCCTGCTGGAATGTACTTAAATATGCAGGCCCAGCAGCCTTAGGCAAGTTAACGGCTTTGGGTCTTCTTGATGAACTGGGTAGTTTATGGGGACGTGCGCCTATTTACGTGCCTCTGGTCGCGCCTCCAGGTCAACTGGCAGCCATGAGCAGTGATGATGCTTTAACGGGCTACTATAAGTTGGCGCCTGCTGAGTGGCGCAATGAAATGGCGGCCAGATTAGCGCCTTGGCTACCCGCCTACCGACCTATCCGCTATGCTCGCCGCTTATCCTGCCCTGCCCTGTTGCAGATCTGTGATCGTGACAGTGTGGCTCCTGTACAGGCTGCCTTGGCGACAGCTAAAAAAATAGGTTCACTGGCTGAAGTCAAACATTATGACATGGGGCATTTCGATATCTATGTGGGTGATGGATTTCAGCAAAGTAGTCGAGATCAACTGACTTTTTTTAACCGTGTTCTTCATCAATTAAAAGGCCGAACATAAAGTTCGGCCTTTTAACTACCCAAAAAACATTGGTTTTTAGAACTTAACGCGAGCACCTACACCGTATGCGGTCTGGGTGCTGTTAGTGCCCGTAAACCCTGGGCCACTGAACTGGTTAGTAGAAACTACTGCATAGACGTCAGCTTGTTTGTACAAACGGTAATCCAGAATGGCCGACGTGGTCTTAATGGAGCCATTGGTGTTGGTGGTGCCGGATTTGTTATCGTTCATGGTGTCGTAATAACCAAGAGCAATATTCAGTTTCGGCATTACATTATAGTCGCCACCAAAAAAGTAAATATTAGTGGTCTGGGAAACACCAGGAGCAAATGCTGCCGTCACTCCACTAACACCAATGCCCCAGATAGAACTGATATTCACCGCATCCGAGGGCGCTGAGTTGGTAAAGCGTTCCCAGCCACCTTCGATGGTCAGATCCTGAACTCCGGTGAACTTACCTGCCAATAACCAGGCTTCAGTGTTCAATTCAGCAAGACCTATTTGACCCAAGGAAGTTCCTGCCACCGCCTTTAAGGCATCTTTAAAGTCATTGTAGGAGGCCTGTACACCGAACATGTCAGTTTCATAACCAACACGCAAAGCAACACCATCACCTACCCCTGATCCACCGACCACGCCATTGCTGCTGGTATTGTTACCGAACTGATAAGCCAAGCTATAAGTCACGCCAGCAATCGCATTGGAGTACTCTAAGCTGTTTTCCATACGGGCATCTTCTGATACACCACCGCCGCCACCAACAGTACCGCTTTCACCAAAGGGCGAGAACGTATCAGACTTAACGGGATCATAGCTGGCAAAAACATCCTTCATCGGATTGTTCTGTAAACCAGCGGTAATTTTGCCGTACGTAGGATCTTGGAGACCAAACCATGCTGCACGGCCAAACAGTTGACCGTTTAAGGATGAGTCTGCATTGACCGAAGATAGATTGGTTGGGTACTTGGAGCCTTTAATATTGGGATTGGAAGCCACAGCAGCAGCAGCATTATTTAACTGACCACTGGTGACATCAAAGCCTGATTCCAGATTGAAGATAGCCTTGGCACCATTATCCATATTCATGGCGCCTTTAAATCCTACGCGGGAATCCGACAAACCACCGCCCAGCAGACCTGTAACAGAGCCTACACCCTGAGCCGTCGGCTGATAAGGATATATCTGGTTTGGCATGGAGGGAGAAATGGACAAGCTGTGATTCTGGTTCACAACTGCGGCGTCCAGAACAACGTACATGTCCAAGTTACCCTTGTCATTTTGAACTAGATTCATATCAGCATGGGCAATACCAGCTAAGCTCAGGCTTGCCGCGATGGCCGTGTATAGGGCAGTATGTTTCATTGGATTCCTCATCACGTTAGTAACATTCCGT
>JAJZHP010000132.1 GCA_021804355.1 Pseudomonadota bacterium
TTTGGTTGTGATGATTGTCAGCTGGTTTGCCCCTGGAATCGTTATGCCCGTACGACCCAGGAACGTGACCAGCAAATACGACATGGCTTGCATACGATCGAGCTCAACGAACTGGCCTACTGGAGCGAAGATCATTATGCACGCAAAACAGAAGGTTCTGCCTTGCGACGAATCGGCTACCCGGGGTTTATGCGTAATGTAGCCGTCGGTTTAGGCAATGCGCGGCCTCTTACTAAAAATTTCCAGGCAATTGCGCACCTGCAACTTCACCCCGCCGATCAAGTAAGACGACATGCCGACTGGGCTGCACAAAACATTCAACACCGTAGGGATGCGATATGTTACGCATCCTGAGCCTGGCCTTGGGACTGCTGCTTTCCTTGAGCGTTTTGGCCCATGATACCATCGTCCTGCAAGCCAGCAGTGACCAGTTGGTCTTAGGTCGTCACATGGACTATCTGGTAGACCCAGGTAGCTCCCTCAGCGTTCATGCTGCCATGCAAAGCCCAGACTGGCATCAGAACCAGCGCAACTATCCCACCTTTGGTTATACACAGGCTACCTATTGGGCTTATATTAAAATCGCTGATGGTTCACCTGCCAAGATGAACCGTCTACTTGAAATTGGTTATCCCGTCTTAAATCATGTCGATGTCTGGATCTGGTCGCAGGGCCAATTGCTGCAGCACTACGCCTTAGGGGACAGCCTGCCGTTTGCACAGCGCCCTTATGCACATCGCAACTTTGTTCTCCCCCTGAGCTGGAACCCAGGACAATCCCTCGGCATACTCCTGCGTATCCGCACTCAAAGTGCCATGCAGATTCCACTCACGCTATGGACCCCTGAAAGATTTCACCAACATGATCAAACTGATCTGCTACTGCTGGGGATTTACTACGGTGTCATCCTGTGCATGTTGCTGTATAACCTGTTCCTGTTCTTTAGCCTGCGTGAGCGTAGCGGCGCCTACTATGTAGTCTGGGTAGGGGGCATGCTGATGTTCATGATGACCCTTAATGGTATTGCTTTCCAGTACCTATGGCCCAACGCTCCCGTATGGAATAATCAGGCTCTAGTTTTTTTCCTAGGCATTTCTGTGCTTTTTGCCATTTTGTTCACTTCCGAATTTCTGCAACTTCATACCCTGAAAATTTCCTGGATACACAGTATTCTCAAGGCCTTGACCATTCTGGCTGCCTTGGCCGCTGCAGGGGCTTTTCTGCTGCCTTACAGCCTCGGCATCCATCTTTCCATAGGCACCGCTGTTATTGGTATCTTTTGTTCCTTCATCGTGGCCTTCTTGCGTTGGCGACAAGGCTTCAGTACAGCACGTTACTATGTGTTAGCCTGGTCATTTGTCATGGTGGGTGGGGCCATTCTAGCTGCCAACAAACTAGGCTATATCGATCGTAACTTATTTACAGAAAATGCCACACAGATGGGTTCGGCACTCGAAGTTCTGCTGCTGTCCTTCGCTCTGGGTGAACGCGTCAACCAGGAACGCAAACTGCGTGAAGCGGCCCAACATCAATCTTTCGTGGCACAGCGTGAGGCCAATCTCGAACTGGAACGTAAAGTAGATGAACGCACCCAAGAACTTAGTGAGGCCAATCGTCGCCTCATCGAAATCAGTGTCACCGATGCCTTGACCGGCATCAGCAACCGTCGTCACTTTGATGAACGCCTGGCACTGGAAATCAAACGAGCACTGCGCGGTGGTTATGGTCTGGCCCTGTTAATCATCGATATCGATCACTTTAAAAGGGTCAATGATACTTATGGGCATCCCGCTGGCGATGAGGTGTTACGCCAGATAGCCCAAACGTTGAGCCAGCATGTCCGTCGTGATACCGACACCCTGGCTCGCTTTGGAGGTGAGGAATTCTGCGTACTACTACCCAATACCGATTTGCAGGGACTGGAACGCGTGGCAGCAGCTTTGCGTATTCAAATTGAGAAACTGCATATCAACTTGCCTGGCCAACCTGTCCTACAAATTACCATCAGCCTGGGAGGCTCCCATCTCCCTGTTATACAGCACCAAGAAGATGGTCAAATGCTTTTAGCCTCTGCAGACGCAGCCCTCTATCAGGCCAAACATGATGGCAGGAACTGCTTCAGATTTCAGGCCATCAACTCGGCATCCTGAAAAAATACTGGCGATAGTAACGCAGCTCTTCTATGGAATCACGTATATCCTCTATCGCTAAATGCGAGCTTTTTTTGTGGACACCACGCATAATCTCAGGGTGCCAGCGATAGGCTAATTCCTTGACGGTACTGACATCCAGATTGCGGTAGTGAAAGAAAGCCTCCAGACGCGGCATATAACGATAAAGAAAACGACGATCCTGGCAGATCGAATTGCCACACATGGGCGATTTGCGGGGCTCCACAAAACGCTGTAAAAAATCCAGCATCTGCTCTTCTGCGGCGGCCTCATCCAACGCGCTACGTCGAACCCTGTCCGTCAACCCTGACGATCCATGTTGGCGCGTATTCCATTCATCCATGGCATTAAGCACGATGTCTTTCTGGTGCACAGTCAAAACCGGCCCTTCACTTAACACATTCAAATGGCTATCCGTAACGATGGTAGCCATTTCAATAATGCGATCCTGATCCGGATTAAGTCCGGTCATTTCCAGATCAATCCAGATCAAATTGCCTTCTTTGGAGGCATTCATACGACTAACTCCTTTCCTAACAGCGGCCAGTTTAACAGACTCATGCCTGACTGGGTGACAAGATAACCCTGGCATGTCTAGAATCAGCCTTCTGTCACCTTGAGATTCACATGGCCGGACGCAAACTAAATCGTCAACAACGCTGGCGCGTAGAACGCATACAGCAAGAACGCATTGCCCGCGCAGAAAAGCGCGGACTGATCGCCGATGACTTGTTGATTCAAGGCGCTTTAGGCCAGGAACTTCCTGGGCGTATCCTGGCACACTACGGCACACAGCTTGATGTCGAGGCGCTGGATCAGAGCCAGACACAACGTTGCTATCTACGCAGTCATCTGCAAGGATTGGTGACCGGCGATGAAGTCATCTGGCAACCTTCCCTGGATGCGTCCACACCCGGGGTGGTGACAGCACTGTTACCTCGCCGCACCCTCCTTGAACGACCCGATGCCTATGGGCAGCGCAAACCGGTGGCTGCTAATATCAGCCAGCTGGTGATCGTACTGGCTGCGCAACCGGAGCCTTCAGCCCGCCTGATCGATCATTACCTGGTCGCCGCGCATGCTGCCCACCTTCTCCCTTTGCTGGTGCTGAATAAAGAAGACTTGCTGAAAGAGCCACAGCTCAAGCTGCTACAAACCTATGAGGGTCTGGGCTACCGCCGCATCACCACCCGGGCATTGACGGGAGAGCTCGGTGAGCTTGCGCACGACCTTCAAGGGCAAGTCAGTGCCTTTGTAGGCCAGTCCGGCGTTGGCAAATCCTCCCTGATCAATGCCTTGTTGCCTGGCGCAGTTCAAGCCGTCCAGGAACTATCTGATCGTTCAGGCTTAGGTCAACACACCACGACTACAGCCAGACTTTTTCACTTCCCCGGGGGGGGAGACCTCATTGACTCTCCAGGTATACGTGAATTTGGATTAGGTCTGCTAACCCCTAACGAGATACTGCAGGGTTTTATCGAGATCAGGCCCCTGATAGGGACCTGTCGTTTCCGCAACTGTCGACATCTGCAGGAACCTGGCTGTGCCCTGAAACTTGCAGTGAGCGAAGGCCGATTGCTCGCCAGCCGACTGCAGAGTCTTTTAACCATGTTGGCAGCTTCAGAGGCCAGTTCCTAAACCATCTTCAGATGGTATCCAACCCTGGGTGCCGAAAGCCTATGACTGCGTGTATACTACGCACCCATGTATGTGAATCATGACCTGTTTATGGAACATCTGCCCGAATTTATCGCTAACCACTGGTTACTTAGCAGCCTTTTTATGGTGCTTATTTTTGCTTGGTTTCTGCTTGAACGCGTGCGGGCCGTTTCCACGATCACGGCTCAGGAGTTGACCCAACAAGTCAATCATGCTGATGCTGTAGTCCTGGATTTGCGTCCTTCCGCTGATTTTTCCCGGGGGCATATTGCTCAGTCCATCAACGTGCCCTATAACGAATTGACGCAAGGACTAACCTCCTTGCAGAAATATACAGGTCATCCCCTGATTCTGGTTTGTAATACAGGCGTCACCGCAGGACCTGCGGGCTTGATGCTGCGCAATGCAGGTTTCACGCAGGTAACCCGGCTTGAGGGTGGCATCACTCGCTGGAAACAGGATGGATTGCCCCTGGTCACCTGACCCATAGACGAATGGAGGGAACATCGACATGGTCGACGTTACAGTCTATACCACACCCATATGCCCCTATTGTGTGCGCGCGAAGGCACTGCTCAACCGTAAAGGCATTCCTTTTACCGAAGTGGATGTGAGCCAAGATCATGAACGCAGAGCATGGTTGATTGAAACCACGGGAAAACGTACGGTCCCTCAAATATTTATCGGCGATCAGGCTATAGGAGGCAGTGACGATTTACATGAGCTTGATCGTCGCGGTGAACTCGATAAAATGCTCGCTCCGCTTTAAGGATTTGTTTTTTATCTGACCATAAAGGAAACATCATGTCTGACCAACAAGAACAACCACAGGCTCAAGGACAATTTGCCTTACAGCGTATCTACCTGAAAGATGCTTCCTTTGAAGTACCTAATTCCCCCCAGGTTTTTTTGGCCCCCTGGCAGCCTGAAATCAATATCCAGCTGGCGACAGAGTCCAAGCACATCGAAGGCAATAACTATGAAGTGATACTATCGCTGACGGTCACCGCTCAAAACAATGGCAGCACAGCTTTTCTGGTGGAGCTCAAACAGGCCGGCATTTTTCTGCTGGAAAACATTCCTGACCAGAATTTACCTGGACTGCTTGGCAGTTACTGCCCCAATATCCTGTTTCCCTTCGCTCGCGAAGCCATTGCCGACATCGTAGCGCGAGGCTCCTTTCCTCAATTACTTCTGGCGCCTATCAATTTTGATGCAGTCATGGCTGAACGTCAGCGCCAGATGGCTGAAGAAAATACCACGGCTTTACAATAATTTCGTCAAACTGAACCCGGGTAGCCCTGTTGACGCCACAGTTCGTAAACCACCACAGCTACTGCATTGGACAGGTTGAGACTGCGGCTCTCGGGGCGCATGGGCAAGCGCAGGCTGTGCGTGATACGGGGATGTTGCAGCACCTCAGGAGGCAACCCCCTGGTTTCCGGGCCAAACAGTAGCACCATATCCCCACCTACCTTAGCCTGATCCAGGTTCATGCTGGATCGCGTACTCAGTGCATACACGGCAAGATCCGGACACGACGACAGACAAGTATCCAAGTCAGCCCACCGCTGCACCGGCGCCCACTCATGATAATCCAGTCCTGCGCGACGCAAACGCTTGTCATCCATCGTAAATCCCAGTGGCTCAATCAGATGCAGCTGTGCCCCCGTATTGGCACATAGACGAATGATATTACCCGTATTACCAGGAATTTCAGGCTGAAAAAGAACAACATGCATCTTGAGGATTCCGTCTGGTCATGAACTTGGCGCACCTATACTGACACGGAAATCCGGGCAACAAAACAGCGAGGGTCGATCCTTGTCTTAATCCAAGGCATCTACCCTTTTGCACCATACCTCATCGGTTCAACGATTCTTGCGCTCAATCACCACCATGATGGCTGATAACATCAGACCCGCTATCAATACCATCAGGGTTGTGGGTCCTCCCAGCGTGTTCATATAACCATTGCCTCCACTGAGCCAGGAGACCATGAAAAAAAATAAGGCCAGCCCAAAACAGACCAAACCTCCCACTGATAATACCAATCCATTGGGGCCTATGAATCTGGGTACGTGATGCTCATGTTGAATCATCGGTTTTATCATTTTATTTCCCTCGTACACATTCATGCGGGCCATCCCCGCTCTATCAGCCTATGCTTGGGTGAAGAAAATACCAGAGGCTTAATCTGGCCTGCGACCAATGGCAACGCCAAGAACCACGAAAACCTGAGCTAATTCGCTGATACTGGCCTATCCTCAGGTCAATGTCGGTCTTGGGGCTGAAAAAACC
>JAJZHP010000133.1 GCA_021804355.1 Pseudomonadota bacterium
CCTGGGTCGTGGTGAACTAGCGCACTGGTGGCAACAATCCAGCATCCAGGATAAATTTTTAGCCGATGTATTTAGTGACCATGAGCCTCGATTAGCTCTGATGCCTGCTGGCGGCGGCCATGTGATCTGTCCTGTATTTCAGTGCCCACAGGGGTTTAGCTGGTGGCTAGTCCCCGCCAACACACCAGCGAATCATGGCCTAGGCCTGGATGAACTACCTTATGGGCAGGTGTGGCCTGCACAAGGTAAGTTCCTCACCCGACTAGATCCCCTGCAGTCGCGTCATATCTGGCACCAGGAATGGTTAGGCTTACTGGCTATACAATTAGGATGCCTTGATCATGCCGGGAAACAAGCGGCTGCCTATGCGCGTATCCGCTATCAAGGTGGCCAATTGATCAACCAGCATGCAGCGGTGCAGTCCTTGCTAACGGATATTAGTAGCGCACAGGCTGATACCGAGCTCTTTTTGCAGTACCAGCAATTGAATGAAGGTTCATTCAGGCATTTATTGCTGGCACGTAATCGTTTGCAAGAATCTTTGTGTACCGCCGTCAATGCGGCGATGCAGATCATGGGAGGTTTAGGTTATATGCGTGACAGCGGCATTGAAAAATGTTTACGCGATGCTTATCAACTGCGCTTCCAAAGTGGCAGCCCCCTGGATATGCAGTCCTTGGCCAGCGCCTGGGAGATAGCAAGATGAATGATCTTTTGCATATTGAAGGCTATGTCAGCCCTGGACATGCGCTCAATCCATTGCATGGCATGAACGAGTTGGGAAAGTTAGGGCGCCTACTGACTCATTACCCAACCACGGATTTATGGGAGCTCGATACACAACGATTGCCGGTTCCTTTAGCTAAATTACGCCGACAGTGTCGGCAGTTTGCTGAAAATTTTATGGCGCCTAATGTAAAAACCCTCGATGAAGCCTCCCATGCTGAGCCAGGGTCCCTGCACCCTGCAGCACTTCAATTACTGAAAGACGCTGGGCGTGCTGGGCTGATGACTAATTTACTGCCTGCTCCCTTAGGTACAGCAACCCTGATGGAGATGCGTTTCCCTTCAGCCTTCCGTTTTGCCATACAGGTAGAAGAACTAGCACGCATTTGTGGTGGTCAAATGCTATTGCTGAGTGCTCATCATCTTGGCTTGGCTCCTATCTGTCTGAGTGGAGACCTGCGCGCCCTATGGAAATTTGTTCGCCCCATGACCCAAGATTTTATCAAAGGTATTCCTCATTTATTCGCCTACGCCATCACCGAACCTTCCGCCGGCAGTGATGCAGAAGACGGACATGGTGCGCTGGCCAACCAACCGCGTGTGGTGGCTAAGCGTCAGGGACAAGGCTATATCCTTAATGGCCGTAAGTGCTTTATCAGCGGGGGTGATGTTGCTCGTCATATCTCTGTTTTTGCTGCCCTGGAAGGTGAGGGTTTTGAATCCTGGACCTGTTTTGTCGTATCCGCAGACAACCCTGGACTTGAGTCTCTGCGTACAGAACTCAAAATGGGCATGCGTGCCAGCAGTGCTGCCGAGTTATGTTTGACCGATTGTTATGTAGCTGCAGACGCCATGATCGGAGGATTACGTCAAGGTTGGGCACTTAACCGGGCCACGCTCAACAGTTCACGTTATCCGGTGGCGGCCATGGCTGTAGGTATGGCACGTAGGGCCTGTGAAATAGCGCTGGAGTATTGCTTGCAAACCCAGTTAGGAGGCAAGCCCCTACTCTCCTATCAGGAGTACCAACTGCCGTTGGCTCAAATGATCGCCGAAACGCGCGCCATGCGTTCCCTGGTCTGGCAACAGGCCAGTGGCTCCCTGCAGTCACACCAGTCCGAGGCCAGTCTCAGCAAATTCTTTGCCACAGACCGCGCTCAGGCTGTTTGTGAAATGGGAATGACACTCCTGGCTGAACATGGCCTGCATAGCCATCAAGGCATGGAAAAGCTGCTGCGTGATATTCGTCTTACTCGAATCTTCGAAGGCACTAACCAGATCAACCGACTGGCCGTCATTGAAGACCTTCAACCCCTGCTGCTCGACCGCCTGGCGGGTCGTTGCGGCACCGTCAGCGTTTAGGAGCTCATGATGACTGCATATTTCGATGTTAAACAACTTCCTTTTTCGACCCAGCAAGGTCTTATCGATTTGCCCATTTTGTATTACAACACAGCCTGTGTATTTGCCAGCTTCATCGTGTCATCCTCCGCCGCACGTCAACTCTTACCCGCAGAACTGGATCCTGTCATCGTAGCACCTGGTCGATCACTGGCCACGGTGGCATTTTTTCAATATGTGGATTCTTCCGTAGGTCCTTATAATGAAATGGGCCTGGCTATTGCTGCCCATCCTTCACGTCATGCAGGATTTAATAGCACAGCTGCCTGGCATCCAGATCAGTCCATCATGCCCGGCATGTATGTCGTCGACCTCCCTGTCACCACCGAGATAGCTAATGCAGCCGGTCGAGAATGTTGGGGATATCCAAAAATCGTGGTTCCTATCGATTTTAGTCGTCGTGGACCCCAACTTGACTGCCAGGTTTATGATGCCGACGGCGTAACGTCACTTTGCCGCTTAAGTGGACGCACGGGTATGGGCCTGAAACTACCCTCCCCTAACTTAATGACCTATACACAAAGACAGGGAACTCTACTACGCACCGTGATTGCCATGCGTGGCAGGATGGACTATACCCGGGCTGGCAGTGTGCGTTTACATATTGCCACGAATGCGCATCACTTGTGTGAACACCTCAGGGTACTCAATCTGGATGAGGCCACTCCACTCTTGATTCAAGCAGGTCAAGGTCTTCAGGCCATTCTACCTGCCGGAGAGGCCGTTGATTAGCCCTTAAGGGTTGACATTCTCCCCGCCCATCAGCCGATATGGCTGCCGCTTGCGCGGAACCCCTGAAAAGATGGGGGTCTGAGGAAATCCAGGGGCTACTCGCGCCATGGGGAGAAGTTATTAACCCGAGACCCGGGGCAAGTCATTAAAGTCAGTCGTATAGGCAGGCGACTTAAGATCACGACGCATATGCCAACGTTGCCTGACACCCTGGCCTGCAAAAAACAAGGTATCACGACCTAACTTATGATTTAGGGTATCAAGGGTCAACATTAAGCGTTGCCTGCGATCATCTGCACCCGGATCAAACAGATCTCCCTGCTGCACGTCTGCAGGGGACAGATCGCTTAGCATGACCCCTGTTTTTTTATAGCGGTAGCCTGGTCGATAGATAGTCTGTAGCCCCCTGATCGCCGCAGCGATAATGCAGCGGCTATCCTGCGAGGGTGTCACCAGAGGAACCCATTGGCTGGCTGTATACTGATCATCTTGTTGACGATAGGGGTTAGTTTGTATGAATACCATGACCGCATGTGTCACTGATCCATCCTTGCGCAATTTTTCACTGGCTCTGGCTGCATGACTGATGACCGACTGACGAAGCTCCTCCTCTTGAGTCACATAAACACCCAATGAACGGCTCACCATGATCTGCTGCCGTGCCGTCACCATGGCCTGAAGTTTCAGGCACGCATGACCTCGCAATTCTTCAATCGTACGGGCCAGATGGATACTGAACCTCTTTTTTATCCATGATACGTCGGCATGCTGCAAATCATAGGCGGTATGTATGTTGAAAGTTTCCAGCTGTTGTTTCAATTGCCGGCCAATACCCCATACATCGGAAGCATCAAGACGCTTTAACCAGTCAGACTGTTGGGTTGATGTTTGAGCTTCTAGATCAAAAACGCCTTCAAACTCTGTATGTTTTTTAGCAATATGGTTAGCCAGCTTAGCTCGTGTTTTGGTAGAACCTATACCTACACAAACAGGAATTCCTACCCACTGCCCAATACGCTGACGTATTTGATAGCCCAGTTCTTGTCGATCCTCAATGCCAGACAGGTCGATAAAACTTTCATCAATGGAATAAACTTCACTATGCGGCACCATATCACGCAACACCCGCATAACGCGTCCTGAAATATCGGCATAAAGCGCATAGTTGGAAGAGAAAGCCACGATATGATGCCGTTGTGCCAATGCTTGCATCTGAAACCAGGGTATCCCCATAGGAACACCCAGCTGCTTGACCTCCTGTGATCTGGCCACCGCACAGCCATCATTATTAGAAAGCACAACTACCGGCTTGCCCTTAAGATCAGGACGAAATAGCCGTTCACAAGACACATAGAAATTGTTGCAATCGACCAATGCAAACAAGATATCTCCTCACCACAAGGTCCGGTGCACAACCCATGTCACCACACCAAAGATGACAAGTTGCTGCTCCTCAGCGAAGGTAATGGGTGGAAAAGCTGGATTAGCGGCTCTCAAACTCACTTGCCCTCCGCGCCGGTATAGCGTCTTAATGGTGAAATTGTTATCCACTTCAGCAATAACCATATGACCATGAAGCGGCGAGATCGACCGATCTACCACGACAATATCCCCGTCACGAACACCCGCATCACACATGGAATCACCTCTTACCCTGAGCAGATAAGTAGCTTCTGGCCGCGCTATCATAAGCTGATCCAGACTCAGACGTGCTTCCTCAAAATCTTGGGCTGGGCTTGGAAACCCTGCATGCACAGCTTCAGCAAACAAAGGTATCGGTGAATCATGGTGTGTCATAGTGCTTAGCAACTGTTTTTATGGACAGTTATATACTAGAATAAGTAAGCAGCCCTTACAACCCTTTTCATTTGTTGTCATGACAGCCCTCCCCTTGGAAATTAAATGTCGGTCAACGCTGGCTTATATCTCCACCCGCCATAACCATGGCGCTACGCACAAAATGATACATTCCATAGAGAAGGCAGATACGTGTATGAGACTTATGCCATACTGCAGGCACCCAGCTTGGCCTTAGTCTCTTCAAGGATAAGGACGATGATAGAAGTCGCTTCTAACAACGCATTGATCGATCCGGTATTTCTAAAATCATTACGTAGTCAGATGCTGCGATTTGCCATATTACAACTCCACAATGATCATCACCTGGCTGAAGATGCTGTGCAGGATGCCCTGATGGGTGCGATGCGCAATGTCGATTCCTTTATGGGGGAATCCGCATTTAAAACTTGGGTATTTGCCATTCTCAAAAACAAGATCGCTGATATCTTGCGGCAAAAGAGTCGCTATGTTGAAGTAAGCCAGTTATTGCACAGCGATGAAGAAGAAGAGAACTTTGATGCCTTGTTTGATCACCACGGCCACTGGCATGCTGATAGCAAACCCCAAGCCTGGAAAAATCCTGAAGGAGCCATGCATGATCAGCACTTCTGGAAAGTCTTTGAAGCCTGCCTTGATTATTTGCCGGGCCAGCAAGCACGTTTTTTTATGATGCGAGAATTTATTGGGCTGGAAAGTACAGAGATTTGTGAAACTACAGGGGTGACCGTCAGCAACCTCAATGTCATGCTTCATAGAGCTCGCATGAGGCTGCGAGAGTGCCTTTCCCAACGCTGGTTCTTGCAGGGAGAAACACCATGATGAACTGTCAGGAAGCCACCCGTCTGCTGTCACAGAAACTTGACCGCCCCTTGAGCCTGAAAGAAAAGATGACTTTACGGTTTCATCTCCTTATCTGCGAAGGATGTCATCACTATAAGCAGCAAATGCATCAGTTGCGGGATATCACCCATACCTATGTCAAACACATCCCACCGCATGAAGACAAAAATACTGATCAGAGATAAGCCAAGCATTCGTAGCGGTTTTCTGGTAGCTAGGGCTCCAGAAAACCGTACAGGCCCATCGCTACGCGATAACCAGCACCTTCGAGTCACAGCACGGTTATCAGTTTGTGCGTAAAACCCCGCCATTCATGGCGGGGATATAAGCATGTCGTTGACTGCTTGTTTTGAGCTGCCTATAATAATGGGGTATCCCTTTAGCTCCAAAGATAGCGTAATATCTGGATGGAAAGCCCCAAGCAATACCTCAGATCGGACATTCCGA
>JAJZHP010000134.1 GCA_021804355.1 Pseudomonadota bacterium
TCCATGACGTATTCATAGACAAAGCAGGTGTCGTACCGTTGCTACCCACATCAAAGTTACTGGTAATCGAAAATGGCCCCGAAGTTGTAGCACTACCTGACGTATCTGTGCTGGTACCCTGCCCACCAATACCATTGATCTGAAATCCCTGAGACTCCAGCGTGGCCGCAGAAGTTGAACCCGCATCGGGAGTCCACTGAAAGACACTGCCACTGTTACCTAATGAGGTACCCGAGGAGACGATATAGGTCAAACCACTTTGCCCTGACATACCCGCCATATCGTTATCACTAATGGCTTCCAGGCCAAAAGCAGCCCAAGGCATACCTATCAACCAGGCACCTGTGCTCACGACCTTTGACCATTTCATTTTCATATTAATACCCTAACAAAACTTGTATCCGCCCATACAGTTGGGCACTACATTCTGGTGCCCGTCTAGTTGCAAATTACTCACAGATAACAACAACTGGTATGGAATATTTGCAGTTACAGGAACAGGAACAGGATTACTAAAAAGCGCACCCAAAGTTTGAAGAAGACTAAGTTTAACAATAAGTGGACTGCTCTGATTATAAAAGCTAAGAAATGCCGCAGCCATTTGAGGGAAAGTTGGTGTAATATCAATTTGTTGCGTAGGGTTAACTACCCCTATATTAACAGGCTGCGCAAATGACATCCACCATCCGGGCTGAGCCACATCTACTGATGCAGCACCTGGCCATTGTATAGCTTGGTTCTGGAACGCCAGATAAAACGGGCTATTAACAGTCACATTATGTATATAGCCAAGATTTTCATTAAATGAAATCTTTGTCGTTAATCCTGAAACAGATCCACTAGTTTGAGCCGATGACGTTGATAATAAATTTAAAAGACTCGATTGGCTACTCATATTATTATACAGGTTATAATTAGTTGAGCCTGGCCCCCATTTGGACAAATCTACGGGAGGGATACTAACAACCGTACTCACTGCCGTAGCTGTCTGCCTATTACCGTTGATTATAGCTCCAACTAAGGGATTGGCTGTATCATTGGGATTAGGATTGGGTACAGAAACCGTATAAGGAATACTCATGCTTGGAATATTAACACCACGTGACTTACTGGGAACCGAAGTTGCCAACGCCTCACCATCATTGATATAGCACCAAGTAAGGGATGTGCACGGAAGAGTTTGCGTATACACTCTAATCCAGAACTGTAAGGATTGACCACTACCACCATTAGAAGTGTCAGTCGTACCAGCAAGATTTGCGGCTGCTGTAGTAGCTGTACCACTAATCGGTGTCGTCGTCATATAACCGCTAAAGGTATTCAATCCATTGGGGTTAGCCGTGTTCTGCCCAAAACTCAGCAAGCCTGACATATTGTCAGCACTGAATCTAAAGCCCGCCAGACTACGACTGGTAGGGGTGCCGTCATTAGCAATCGCCAATTCAATATACGGATTCGTCATCACCGCATCGCAGTTAAGGGCACGATTGGCACAGCCATTGCCGCTGATACTCATCTGATTGATGCTGATATCACAGCCGCCTGGTCCATTGACGCCACCACAGCCGAGATTTAGCTGATTGATATTGGCATTCAAGGCGATGGTGCCGTCCAGGCCCAACTTGTAAAAGGTCAGGCCATTTTGATTGGCGTTGGCGGTATCTCCTACCGTCTGCGTCATCTGAAACAAGGCTTGACCGGTCACCCCCTCCATCTGGCTATCATCCAAAGAAGTCATGGACCATGATGACAAGGAGCAGAGGCACCCGATCAGGAAAACACCCAGTGATTTAATCATATTAGAATCCATATACAAATGCCTTGCCCTGAACTGCAATGCCCGCCATGGGTCCATTCGTATCCGCAATTTTGATGCCTAGAAAACTATTGGGGTTAGCATCATTGTTATAACCCGTGGGACCAAATTCCATGGACATACGCCCTATATTGACGCCCATCTGCATACTGGTATAACCCGAGCTCACGCCCGTCGCTGGTGAATACGACGTAGCCACCGTGGGAAACGAGAAGACCAGGGCATCCAATCCATTGAGGCTGCTCACACTACAGGTCATCGGTAACAGGCAGACACCGGTGGCATTCTCGAACTTGGTGATATCGAAATACGCTGTATTGGAGGCCGCTGAAGCTACGGTAGCGCCATCGAGATTCAAGGTAAAAATACGGAAGCTGGCATAAGTGTCTTTGAAGACCAGCCATTCCCCACCATTGTAGAGATGATTAGCTGCCTCAATAGCAAAACGACACGGATTGCCGGGCGTCGTTGCTGTACCGTTCCCCACACAACCACCCAAGGAGGCCAGCGGTTTCATATCATTATTTAAGACCGCCGTCTTACTGGAATCACCTTGCGCGTTCAGGTCAAACTCAATCTGGAAAGCTACCCCATCCTGACCCGTTACATAGCCCAGCGAGCTATCATCCAGGGCGACTGGCTGAGCCTTGGCTACCCCGGCCAGCAACATCATCATCCCCATCACCGCCATTAGCCTTATGCTGTTCATACCCTCAGGCTCCTGTCGTGGTAATTTTAAGATGCTGAATCAACAGGCCGTTGATCTGGACCGTACCCAAATTGGTCACAGCACCGGAAGGCGACTGAAAAAACAAGCCGTTGGAAGTACTTGTTCCCGACGTACTCATATCGACAGAGCCATTCGACAACGGAGTTCCCATTTGTATAAAACCGTGACTTAAAGGATTGGGGTTAGCAACGCTGCCATCGGCATTGGTGGCGCACGCTCCTCCGGAGGTCAGACTGGTGCCGCAATAAAAGTTGTTATACACATTGGCTACGTTGGGGATTTGCATCAGCTCAATGGAAAAGTTGCCATCATGAGCCGGCGCGCTTGAAACGACGATATTCTGGTAATCCAACATCCCCATCGGCAGATAGGCATTGAAATTCTTGATAAAGATACCTTCCTGATCATTAAAATCAGGCACCACATGTAAAGCATTCGGACTATCGCTATTTTGCGCCACCGAGAATCTGAAATCGCCTGACAAAGCCAAGTCTACATTCATACCCAGAGACAGATAGTAACCTGAAGCCGCATCATTGCTGTTTGTATCGGTGGTCTGCATCAGGCGTACGACGGAAGGCAAAGCATTGCCTGATGCATCCGTGGCAATGATCTTGCCTTCAAAGATCATCTGACTTTGTAAAAAACAGGAGTAAGAGGTACCACACACATTCGTTGTACTGAGCGGAGCGCCCTGATTGACCTGCATTTCCCCCCAGTAAGACAACCGGAAGGGATCACTCTGTGTAGGCCCTTGCAACTCTAAGACGGTAGGACTGACAGAGTTTCCCTGATAATCAAACCCAGGGTATTGAAAGGCACGTAAAATAAAGGGGTTATAAACCGAAGCAAAATCCTTGATGGTACCTGTCCCTAACGGACAACCCAAGTCGCCAACCGCCCCGGAGGTCGAACAACCTGGACCAAACCAGCTGGTGCCTGCGCCCGTACCTGTTATGGATAGACCGTAAAGATAAGTATCACCGCGTTGCCAGCCAGCCGCCGCTGCTGCCGACGATGGCGGCGTCCCAACCAGCTGAATATAGCTGGTGGGCGCCATGGTAAAACTGAAGTTCTCCAAACCGAATACCATGCCCTCACCATCCACCGAGGACATCTGATTATCCGTCATATTAGACATAGCCCATGAGCAACCCACATGAAACAGTGAAGCACTGAGCAGCAAAGCCTTCATAGTAGATAAAGCATGTCGCCATACTTTCATGTTGGTTCCTCATACCCGCCAGCTTGCAATCGATGACACCAAGAACACGTCCAGGCGTCCTCATCAGATGGGCAAACTATGCAAGGTTCTTCTTATTTAAATTCTATTTTGTATGTTTTTAAGCCAACACAACCGTGCACACAGAGCACAGGTGTTCATAATTTAGCCGTTTCGTAGTTGATCCGTCCAGCCATTTTTTATGAGAGATTTGTAAAAAAGGCTTGATCAGATCCTATGTGCCTACTTCTTATAGCGTAGATGCTGGCCGTATTAATGCCTTTTGGGTACGATGAAAGATGGAGTTTTCCGACCAATGGCGATGTGCTTAGGAAACCCAGCTTAACCATAGGCGAGCTACCTCATCAGGGCTTTCTCTATGCAACCAGTGGCCACATCCTTGCAGGCGATGTAGGGTAAGCTTGGGATTGACTTCACTGGGCTTGATCATGACATCGTATAAGCGGGTGTCCATGCAGCCATCTTCACTGCCGGTTAGCATCAGTGTCGGACCTTGGGGGATGGTCAACAGTGCTTGCCAACTAGCTCTGCCCCTCGCTTGGTGAAAATTACGCAAACATCGGTAATACTGCGTGGCCGCATGCAAAACTCCCTCTTGGGCAAAACAGGTTTTCAATTTTTCCAGGTCTGCGTGAGAGAAATTCCAACTCGGTGACCAGCGACGCCAAAGCATCTCCAGAAACTGATAATTGCCGGCCGCGATAAAACCCTGCAGCCAGGATGGCAGTTGCATCAGCACCAGATAGGAAGAACGTTGCAGCTGAACCGGAACCCGTACCAGCCCCCTGAGCAGATGTTTTAAATGCGGTATCGCCAGCGTTGTTAAAGTCAGAATTCGTTGTGGGTAAGTAGCAGCCGCCACATAAGCAGCCAATGCACCAAAATCATGACCGATGACATGAGCAGCCGGTTCATTCAGCTGATCCAGCCACGTCACTAAATCATCGGCCAGATCTAATAAATAATAAGCATCTTGATCATTCTGTGTTGATGTCTCATAGCCGCGCATACGAGGAACCAAGACACGATAGCCGGCGCTGACCAGTCGAGAAATCAATTCCGTAAAACTGGCCTCGGTGTCAGGAAATCCATGCATCAACACCACTAAGGGTCCCTGCCCCTGCTCATACCAACCCAGCGTTTGTGGTTGCCCCCGAGCATTGCTTAAAGTTATCACGATGACGTCTCCAATAACTGACCCAGGGTCATAGGCATCCATTGGCTACCTTGTTCCTCCATGGTTTGCAACATCACCTGAAGATGATCTGCCCAAGGTTGCTGCACAGCTGCCAAGTCCTCAGCCTTGGGCCACGGCCAAGGCAATAGACGCAGCCAGGACCAGAGCGGTATATGATCGATATGGCGACACAACACATAATCGCCATCTTCGGTACGTACCACCATGTGCTGGGCTAGTAAAACATCCACCAAGACCATCCAATCTGCCTCGTGTGAAACACCAACCAGCTCCATACCTTTGGTTTCAGGCAAAGTCTCACCCCGCCCCTGTAAAATATACAAATGCCGCAACAGTATAAAAAACAAGATACAGGGTGGATGCCTCGGCGAGGTATGCCCAGACCACGTCGCCAGAACGCGGGTGAGCTCTACGCCTGCCAGTACAATAATCCAAGAAACATCTATCCAGATAAGAAACAGCGGAAAAGCTGCAAATGCACCATAAATGATGGTATAGGAAGAAAAATGGCTCATCAGGACAGCAAACAAATTTTTGGCTGTCTCAAAGAAAAAGGCTGCACATAATCCACCTACCCAAGCACTTTTCCACGGCACATGACAGTGCGGCACCGTGATATAAATTAAAACCAGTGCAGCTGTACTGCATAAAAAGGGCACGATGACCAAGCCAGGCAACAGGGAGGTCACCAGCGAAGCTGCATGACTCACCATCTGGTTAGTCGCCAGGTATGAACTTAACGCCAACCCCAAGCCAAGCAGGACAGGTCCTAACGACAGTACTGCCCAATAGCGCAAGAAACCGGTCAGACCCGGCCGCCCACGTCGCACCCGCCATATACGATTGAAGGCTTGCTCCACACTCACCAGCATCATGATCGCTGTGATCAGCAACATCAACAATCCCAACACCGTTAATCGCTCTGCATGCTGAGCAAATTCATGCAGATGAGATTCCAGCGTTAACCCCGTTGATGGCAAAAA
>JAJZHP010000135.1 GCA_021804355.1 Pseudomonadota bacterium
CTGATGCTATCGTGTCGCCTGATTTCACGGGAGGCATGCGTATAGCCTCTGCCATGGTGCGTCCGCATGTGGTTAATTTTTTGGATGAGATGCTGCGCAGTGATGATGGCTTGCGCGTTGAAGAGCTCGTCGTACCTAGCAATGCTCGCAGCTGCCGCATCGATGAATTTGGACTCCGTGGCCAGCACTACATCATAGTCGCTGTACGCGATCATAAAACCTCGATTTTCAACCCCCCCGCTGACTTCATGTTACAACCCTTGCAGACCCTAATTGCTATGGTCAGTCCAGCAGGTCGTGTTGAGTTACTTCAATCTCTGCAACAGCTGCATCAGAACTTGCCATGAACCCGCTCATGCGTTTGGCCTGGCAACTGGACAGTAACTCACGTACAGGTCTGAGTGCTGTTTTGGGATTAGGCTTGTTTGTGCTCATTAACCTATGGGTCCCATGGACATTGGCATTTCTGATCAGCTGGAATATCAGCGCCTTTATCTATCTGCTGATGATCGCTTTGGTAGCTTTCAGTGCCGATGCGGATGACACCAGACAGCGTATTGGTGGCAGACGTCGCCCGCTACGCATGCTGACCTGGATCATTATCACGACCATGCTATCGAATTTATGCATAGGCATTTTTATGGGATCTCATTCCCTACACCATCGGCATGAAGTGCTTTTAAGCGCTCTGGCCATTTTACAAGCCTGGCTCATCATGCACGCTGCCTTTGGACGTTATTATGGTGAGGTTTACTACTCGGTCGAAGCGGATACCGCCGATTTGCACCGTGGTCTGCGTTTTCAAGGCACAGAAAACCCCAACCAACTCGATTTTGATTATCTGGCTTTTATGATTGCTTTGTCTTACTCAAGCGGTGATGTCGATATCACACGCCATGCCATGCGCAAAGTAGTCATGGCTCATGCCCTGATTTCTTTTTTATTTTATTCAACCGTAGTCACTGCTGTGCTGAGTGCAACGGCCTTAGGCAACTAAACTCCGGAACAGTTCCGGAGTTTAGTGAGTCGCAGGATTAACGCCAGCCCGTCAATTCAGCCAGAGCCTTACCCATTTCAGCAGGATTACGTACCGTTTTTACTCCAGCCGCTTCCAGGGCAGCAAACTTCTCGGCAGCGGTGCCGTGTCCACCCGAAATGATGGCTCCAGCATGCCCCATGCGCTTGCCCGCAGGTGCCGTCACACCAGCGATATACGATACCACCGGCTTGGTGACATGCTCCTTGATGAAAGCAGCCGCTTCCTCTTCTGCTGACCCGCCGATTTCACCGACCATAATAATAGCCTCGGTCTGCGCATCACCCTGAAATAACCGTAACGCATCAATAAACGTCGTTCCAGGAATCGGATCACCACCAATACCGATACAGGTGGACTGACCAAAGCCCAGATCTGTCGTCTGCTTGACCGCCTCATAGGTCAAGGTTCCCGAGCGCGAAACGATGCCTACCCTTCCGGGCAAGTGAATATGACCTGGCATAATACCGATTTTGCACTGACCCGGTGTAATCACCCCAGGACAGTTAGGACCAATCATACGGACATCACCGCGCTGCAGGATATATTCCTTGACGTACAACATATCCAGCGTAGGCACACCTTCAGTGATGCAAACGACCAGTTTGATACCTGCATCAATCGCTTCCAGGATGGCGTCTTTACATAAAGGAGCTGGCACATAGATGACCGTGGCGTCAGCGCCCGTCGCCGCTACGGCTTGCTTGACCGTATCAAAAACAGGCAATCCTAGATGCGTGGTGCCTCCTTTGCCTGGAGTCACCCCACCTACCATCTGTGTACCATAGGCTAAGGCCTGTTCCGTATGGAAACTACCTTGCGAGCCCGTAATACCCTGACAAATGACTTTAGTTTGCTTATTGATCAATACGCTCATGATGCGGCTCCTACAGCCTTGACAACCGCCTCTCCAGCTTCATTTAAAGAAGCCGCAGGAATAATATTAAGTCCGGAATCACGCAGCACCTTGGCACCAAGATCTGCATTATTACCTTCCAGACGAACCACGACAGGCACTTTCACACCCACATCTTTCACGGCGGCAATAATACCCTGCGCAATCATGTCGCAGCGAACGATACCCCCAAAGATATTGACCAGCACGCCTTTGACATTATGATCTGACAAAATGATCTTAAACGCCTCGGTCACACGCTCTTTGGTAGCACCACCACCGACATCGAGGAAATTGGCCGGCTGTCCACCCTTCAGTTTAATGATGTCCATGGTAGCCATCGCCAAACCAGCACCATTGACCATGCAGCCTATGTTACCTTCCAGGGGTACATAATTGAGTTCCCATTCAGCGGCACGGCGTTCACGCTCATCCACCTGACTGGGGTCATCCATGGCTTTCAGACGCGGATGACGATACATAGCGTTGGAGTCGATAACAATTTTAGCGTCCAGGCAATGCAGATGTCCGGCACTGGTAATCACCAAAGGATTGATTTCCAGCAGGGCCATATCCAGATCGACGAACATACGGCCCAGCCCTAAGAAAATCTTCACGAACTCTTTAACCTGCGCGGCATCCAGACCTAGCTGATAGGCCAATTCACGCCCCTGAAAGGCTTGCGGCCCCAACAAGGGATCTATCGTGGCCTTGAATATTCTTTCAGGTGTCTCGGCAGCGACTTTTTCAATCTCTACGCCACCTTCCGTCGAAGCCATAAACACGACTTTACGACTGGCACGGTCAACCACAGCACCCAGATAAAGCTCCTTGGCGATATCAGTCAGTGTTTCAACCAGAATACAACTGACAGGTTGACCAGCAGCATCCGTCTGGTAGGTAACCAGACGCGTGCCTAGCTTGTCGCGGGCAAACTTCTCAACTTCATCCAACGAAGAGACCAGTTTGACGCCACCGGCCTTACCTCGCCCACCGGCATGAACCTGGGCTTTCACCACCCAGCGATCACCACCGATCTTAACCGCAGCAGCGCGGGCCTCTTCCGGGGTATAGGCAGCATGGCCCTGGGATACCGGAAGTCCGTACTCAGCAAACAACTGCTTGCCCTGATACTCATGAAGATTCATGTTGTTACCCTTATCAACGTTACGGATGCAGGATCACTGCATCACCAGCTATGTCACAGCAGCCCAGGGGTCCCAGGCCGCCCTCTCGCACTGCCTATGATTTACGTTTACGCTGCACGGCATGTATAGCCCGTCCATCGGCTGACAAGGCTGCCTCATGGATCACCTCGGACAAGGTGGGATGGGCAAACATCATCAGTTGCAAGTCTTCAATGCTGGCACCAAACTCCATGGCAATCATGCCCTGATGCACCAGATCACCTGCACTGGGCCCCACAATATGTAAACCCAAGATACGGTCAGTGGTCGCATCAACCACAAACTTAACCAGCCCCTGGGCATCATTACTGGCCAGAGCCCGGCCATTCACGGCAAAGGCAAAAGTTCCAACCTTGACCGTTAAACCCTGTGCCTGCGCCTGATCTTCGCTCAAACCTACCCAAGCAACCTCAGGATGCGTATAAACAACCCCGATGATGGTGTCATAATTCACCTGGGCAGCGCTATGTCCAGCCATAATTTCAGCCACCATAACGCCTTCTTCCATCGCCTTATGTGCCAGCATGGGTCCACGCACTAAATCACCGATGGCATAAACGCCGGGAACGGCTGTGCGGCACTGTCCATCGACATGGATAAAACGACGTTCATCCAAAGCCACACCACTATCAGCGGCTAACAAACCATCGGTATAAGGTCGACGACCCACGGCCACAATCAAACGATCAAAGAGTTCCTTCTGCTCTCCTTTCTCATCCGTATAGGAGACCTCCACCTGATCGCCTTGCATACGCGTCGCGGTGACTCGCGCCTTAAGACGTATATCCAGACCCTGTTGGCCCAAGATTTTCAGGGTTTCCTTCGCTACTTGGCGATCCAGGAAGGGCATAAAGTTTTCCAGGGCCTCCAGGATAACTACCTCAGCTCCCAGTCGTCGCCATACCGAACCTAACTCCAGCCCGATAACACCTGAACCTATGACGCCCAGGCGTTTTGGCACAGCTGCAAAATCCAGGGCACCGGTGGAATCTACAATATGATCACCATCAATCGTAGCCACTGGAATCTGCACAGGTTCTGAACCCGCAGCCAAAATAACATGTGCCGGCGCCAAGATTTCTGTACTGCCATCCAAGCCCACAAACTGCACCTGACGACCAGCCAGCAGCTTACCTGTACCCTGAAGCCAGTCTATGCCATGGCCTTTAAAAAGCTGTGCAATGCCTCCGGTCAGCTGTTTAACCACCTGATCCTTACGCGCCAGCATGGCAGGGACATCTAGGCTGACATCCTTGACACTGATTCCATGTACGGCCAGATGATCCTTGGTTTCAATATAACGGTACGAAGAATCAAGCAAGGCTTTGGAGGGAATACATCCCACATTAAGGCAGGTACCACCCAGCGCTGGTTGCCCCTGTTTACCTATACGTTTCTCGATGCACGCAACCTTCATCCCCAATTGTGCAGCACGAATGGCTGCTTCATAGCCACCCGGACCACCACCGATCACAACAAGATCATAGGACTTAGACATCTCAACTAGTCTCCGGTAAGTGCCTCAGATTTCCAGAAGCATACGGGTGGGATCCTCTACCATCTCCTTGATGGCAACCAGAAAGCTCACGGCTTCCTTGCCATCAATCAGCCTATGATCGTAAGAAAGTGCCAAGTACATCATGGGCAAAATCACGACCTGACCATTGACCGCCATGGGTCGATCCTGAATTTTATGCATACCGAGAATAGCTGTCTGCGGCGGGTTCAGGATGGGGGTGGACAACAAGGAACCAAACACCCCTCCGTTGGAAATCGAAAACGTTCCACCGGTCATCTCTTCGATGGTTAATTTACCATCACGAGCTTTTTTCCCGTACTCGCCCACTTTGGTTTCTATCTCAGCCAAACTCATCGATTCGGTATTACGCAAGATAGGTACCACCAGACCTTTATCAGATGATACGGCAACCCCAATATCCTGGTAGCCGTGATAAACGACATCTGTACCATCCAACGAGGCATTAACACCGGGGAAACGACGCAAGGCTTCAACGGCAGCCTTGACAAAAAACGACATGAAGCCCAGTCGTACTCCATGCGTTTTTTCAAACTTTTCAGCGTACTGTTTGCGCAGGGCCATGACCGGCGCCATGTTGACTTCATTAAAAGTCGTTAGCATGGCGGTACTTTGCTTGGCTTCCAGCAGACGCTCGGCAATACGCGCACGTAAACGCGTCATGGGAACACGACGTTCAACACGATCACCCAAGGGTAATGGTGCCGAGGTCACTTGCGGTGAACTTGCTGAAACTTGTGGCGCAGCCGATGCAACCGTTTGCGTATGCTGAACCACATCTTCCTTGGTCACTCGTCCGCCCTTGCCTGAGCCTGTAATCTCGGTGGCTCCCAAACCCAGCTCAGTCACCATCTTGCGAGCAGCAGGCCCCATGGGTGCAGCTACCGCAGGTGCCGCCACTGGAGTTGCTTTCTCCGGAGCAGGAGCAGCTGAAGCCGATGCTGCAGCACCTTCTGCAAAAAGTCCCAATAATTCCTGCGAAAGCACAGTTTCACCTGCAGCCTTGATGATCTGAGTGACGATGCCATCTGCCGGCGCCATCACTTCCATGACAACTTTGTCGGTTTCGATATCAACCAGCAGTTCATCACGCTTAACCGCCTCTCCCACCTGCTTATGCCAGGTAGCTATCGTACCGTCTGCGACCGATTCCGGAAAAGCCGGAGCCTTGATTTCAATAGCCATCTATCAGTTTCCTTGCGTTGGAGTTGCGCCATCAAGCTGCAAGGCTTCTTCTACCAGAGCAGCTTGCTGTTTGGCATGAAGGTAGGGAGATCCACAGGCCGGAGCCGCCGCTGAGGGCCGC
>JAJZHP010000136.1 GCA_021804355.1 Pseudomonadota bacterium
CCCTGATGATATGGCTGGGCGGGTGATCTATTATTACGAACGGGGTCTGACCTCAACCGTCAATGATATCGAGCATATTGAAAGCCAGTCCATGAATGGCATCGGTATCGTTAAGATATTTTTTCAACCTAACGTTGATATCCGCACCGCGACTGCACAGGTCACGTCTATTTCTCAGACGGTACTCAAGCAGATGCCGGCAGGGATTACCCCTCCACTGATCCTGAATTACAACGCATCCACGGTACCTATTTTGCAACTGGCCATGTCCAGTCCTAAATTAGGACAAATGAAGATCTTTGACTTTGGTCAGAACTTCATTCGCCCGGCGCTGGCGACGGTCCCGGGTGCAGCAGTCCCTTCGCCCTATGGTGGCAAGGTTCGTCAAGTACAGATCGACTTAAACCCCGTGGCTATGCAGTCTAAGGGCCTATCGGCTGAAGATGTGGAACACGCCCTGGCTCTTCAGAATCAGGTTATCCCGGCGGGTACTGTTAAGATTGGTCAGTATGAGTATCTGGTGGGCCTCAATGACGCGGTCAGTTCGGTCGAAGAAATTAATGACCTGCCCGTTAAAGCGGTCAACGGCACGCTGGTGTATATGCGCGATATCGCTCATGTTCGCGATGGCTATCCACCTCAAACCAATAAAGTTCGCGTCGATGGCAAGCGTGCCATTTTAATGACTATTCTTAAAAGCGGCTCAGCATCCACCCTCAACGTCATCGAGGGTGTTAAAGAAATTCTGCCCAGGTTGCAAGAAACCTTACCTAAATCCTTAAAGATACACCTGCTGTCTGACCAATCCATTTTTGTTAAATCTGCTGTCTTTGGCGTGGTGCGGGAAGGACTTATTGCTGCAGGTCTTACTTGTCTGATGATCTTGATATTTTTAGGAAGCTGGCGCAGTACGCTGATCATCGCAACATCGATTCCTCTAGCTCTTCTATCGGCACTGATCATGTTATCTGTGAACGGTGAAACCCTTAATGTCATGACCTTGGGAGGCTTGGCCTTGGCGGTGGGCATCTTGGTCGATGACGGCACGGTCACTATCGAAAACATCAACTGGCATCTTGAACATGGCAAGCAAGTTGAAAGAGCTATCCTGGATGGCGCTGAACAGATCGTAACGCCAGCCCTCGTTTCCTTGTTATGCATCTGTATTGTGTTTGTACCCATGTTTTTCCTGCAGGGTGTATCAGGCTTTCTGTTTGTGCCTATGGCTAAGGCGGTGATTTTCAGTCTGATTGCTTCCTTCTCCCTGTCGCGTACCTTGGTTCCGACCATGGCTAAATACCTGTTAAAGCCTCATGCTACAGGTGAAATCTCCAGCACGGATTCAGCAGGCATTCATTTGCATGGCCCTGTGGGGCATCGCAGCTGGACCTCACCGTTGAAAGCCTTTCAGGCTGGTTTTGAGCGTAAATTTTCCCGACTACGTACGTTATATGTACGTACATTACGTATGGCGCTCACCTGGTGGCGACCTTTCGTGCTCGGTTTTCTGGGCGTCGTGCTGATCAGTTTTCTTTTGCTGCCCTTTTTAGGTCGTAACTTTTTTCCCACGGTGGAAGCTGATCAAATTAACATCCATGTGCGCGCACCTACCGGCACCCGGATTGAAGATACAGCCGCCTTATTTGACCAAATCGAGGCTCAGATTCATCAACTATTACCCGCAGGTCAAATCGATACTATCGTTGATAATATGGATTTGCCTTACAGCGGTATTAACAGCGCCTATTCGAACACCGGCACCATAGGTCCTCAAGATGGGGATGTCATGGTTAGCCTTAAGGAAGGCCATGAGGATACGGATGGATTTGTTAAAATACTTCGCGCCCAGTTGCCCAGATTATTCCCTGGAGTACAATTTGCCTATCTACCCGCAGATATTGTCAGTCAAATTCTGAACTTTGGCAGCCCTGCACCTATTGATGTTAAGGTGATTGGTCCTCATATCCGGCAGAACTATGCCTATGCTCAGGAGATTTTGCGAAAAGTCCAAAAGATTCCTGGCATAGTGGATGCTCGCATTCAGCAGGTCACCAATTATCCACAGCTCAAAGTCAACGTTAACCGTTCATTGGCGGATCAGGTGGGAGTGACCGAGCGCGATGTCACGACCAGCCTCAATGTATCGTTATCGGGCAGTTTTCAGTCAGCACCCGCTTTTTGGCTGAATCCGAAAAATGGTGTGTCTTACCCTATCGTGGCACAGACACCTCAGTACCTGATCGATACCATGAATGAAATGCATAATATGCCTATTACTTCATCAACGGCCAAATCCCCACAAATACTGGGTGGCATTGCCAATATTGAAAGATCTACGGTCAATGGTGTCGTCACGCACTACAACATTCAGCCCGCTTTTGATATTTACGCCACCATACAAGGCCGTGACTTAGGTGCCGTTTCTGATGATATCCGGCAAATCCTGAGAGGTGTTCAGGGTCATCGTCCTAAAGGTTCGATGGTGAAGCTGCAAGGCCAGGTAAAAACGATGAACACAGCCTTTAGCGAGTTAGGGTTTGGTCTGATTGCTTCCATCGTTTTAATCTATGCCATCATTGTTATCAACTTCCAGTCCTGGCTTGATCCGTTTGTTATCATTACCGCACTTCCTGCCGGACTGGCTGGAATTGTGTGGATGCTATTTATCACCCATACCACCTTATCCGTACCTGCACTGACAGGAGCCATCATGTGCATGGGGGTGGCAACCGCCAACAGTGTTCTGGTGGTCAGCTTCGCCCGAGAACGCTTGATCTATCATCGTGATGCCTTCAAGGCAGCCATCGATGCCGGTTTCACGCGCTTTCGCCCCGTGTTGATGACAGCCTTAGCCATGATTATCGGCATGTTGCCCATGGCTACCAGTGCGGATACCAATGCTCCCTTGGGGCGAGCCGTCATCGGTGGCCTGATTTTGGCTACCGTTGCAACCTTGCTCTTAGTTCCCACCATTTTTTATATCGTGCACGCCAAAGATTTTGACGATGCTGCAGAGGAAGTTGACCATGCGTGATACAGCCCGTTTGCGTGAACTGCAAAAACGTTCACTGAATAAACTCAAATGGACAGGATTAGTCGTTTCTGTCATCGCATGTGCCATTGTTGCACAAGGCATATACAGCCGATCCTCGCAATTAAAGGCAGTCAATACTTGGACCCAGGAGCAAGATACTCCAACGGTCTCGGTATTGCGTCCTGTGCAGGGGCAACCTTTACAGGTGCTTGAACTTCCAGGGTATTTGCAAGCCTATTTTGATGCCCCCATTCATGCCCGAGTGGATGGTTATCTGCTGAACTGGAATCACGACATTGGTGATCATGTCAAAAAGGGAGAAGTGCTGGCCAATATAGATACCCCTGAACTGGATCAGGAACTAGGTAAGGGAAAAGCTGACTTGGTGACGGCTCAAGCCCGATTAGCGTTGGCTAAGGTTACCTCCAGTCGCTGGCAGAGCCTGCTCAAAAGTGATGCAGTCAGCATTCAGGATGCCGATGTCAAACTAGCCAGTTATAAAGCGCAGCAGGCTTTGGTGCAGGCTGCTCAAGCGAATGTTGATCGCTTACAATCGCTGGAAGCTTTTAAACATATCGTGGCACCTTTTGACGGGGTAGTCACCGCTCGTAAAACCGATGTGGGCGCCCTTATCAGCGCCGGTGGAACAGCTGGCCAGGCTTTATTTTCCGTATCTGATGTACATAAGTTACGGCTTTATATTCGCGTCCCTCAAGTTTATCTGGCCGATATACATCCCGGGTTAACCGCCAAGCTGAGTGTTCCTGAATACCCAGGTCATTCTTTTGATGCAACGTATGTCAATTCTGCAAATTCTGTTAACGATAGTTCAGGAACAGTCTTGGTGGAGATGCTCGTCGATAATCCCCACGAAGATCTAAAACCAGGTGATTACGCGATGGTACGCTTTCAGATTCGTATCGACCATCCTTCCATCGTTATACCTGCCAGTTGCTTGATATTTCGTAGTCAAGGTATGCAAGTTGCCATCGTAGGCGCTGATCATCATGTGCATTTGCAGTCCATTCACATCGCTCAAGATCAAGGCAATGTCGTGACCATTGATACAGGTCTCAATATTAATGATCTTATTGTCGATAAACCCATGGATTCTTTGGCGGATGGCGATACCGTCGTACCTAAGCTGGAGGGAGGAAAATGAAGTTTTCTCATGGCCTGGCAGGAGCGGCAGCCTTAATTCTGTCTGGCTGTTCCCTGGCCCCTACCTATCATGCTCCTCAGACAGCGGTTCCTGCACTGTTTAAGGAACAGGGCGATTGGGCTGAAGGCAAGCCCGAGGACAGTGCCCCGAAAGGGGATTGGTGGCAGACTTTCGGTGATGCGCAATTAAATCAACTGGAAGTCAAGTTGAATGCTAACAACCCTAACCTGCAAGCTGCTCTGGCCCATTATGATGCGGCTAGGGATATTCTGGTACAAACGCGTGCAAGCATGTTTCCGGATATTTTTGGTTTAGGTGGCTTCAGCAGAAATCGTCAGTCCGCTAATCGCCCCTTGCGTAGCCGCAATCAACCCAATGTCTATTCAGCAACCTTGTTGGGGGGAGGGGTTTCCTACGAGCTGGATTTGTGGGGTAGTGTGCGCAACCAAGTGCAGGCCGTTATGGCTGCAACACAGGCGCAGGCCGCTTTATTGGCGAATGCACAATTAAGCCTACAAGCGCAGTTAGCGGCTAACTATCTATCCTTGCTGGGTCTGGATCGAGAAGCTCATATTCTTGACGAAGATATTACTGCCTTTAGTGTTTCATACCGTATCACCCGAGATCGCTACCAGGGCGGCATTGCCTCAGGGCTGGATGTGAGCAGAGCACAAACTCAGTTAGAGTCAGTGAAAGCCACGAGAGATGCCTTGGTCGGGCGTCGAGCTGTGCTGGAACATGCGATTGCTGTTCTTACCGGCCAAAATCCCAGCGAATTTCATATAGCAATGAGCAATACCCAATTAGCATTACCCAAAATTCCCGTAGGTATTCCTTCGCAGTTATTACAACGTCGACCTGATGTTGCTGCTGCAGAACGTAGTCTCTTTGCCGCTAATGCCCAGATTGGCGTGGCTAAGGCCGCCTATTTCCCTAACCTGACCTTGGATGCCGTCGGCGGCTATGAAAGCACAGGACCTGGACATTGGCTTACCTCACCCAATCTTTTTTGGAGCTTAGGCCCCAGTTTTCTGGTACAGATTTTTGATGCCAATGCCATCAAGGCTCAAGTGGCTCAAGCAAAGGCTAATTATGTGACCAAAACAGCTGATTACCGAAATACGGTGCTGAATGCGTTTCGTGAGGTCGAGGATCAGTTAGCTTTGCTCAACAGCGAGGGCATTGAAGCTGCCGACTCTGCGGCGGCTACCCAAGCTGCACAGCAAACCACTCATCTGGCCTTTATTCAGTATCGGGAAGGAGCTGTAAATTATCTTGAGGTGATGATCGCTCAAGCCACAGAACTGCAGACTGAACAAATAGATATTGCACTGCAAACCCGACGCATGGTCGACACCGTTAACCTGATCCGTTCCTTAGGTGGAAGTTGGCAGCAGAAAGATCTGCCTAGTGAGGATTCCCTGGCAACACAAAAAGTCATCGAACCGCATAGTTAAAGGACCCACTCAGGAGGCCTCAGCAATTTACTCGAGCCCTTGCTTATTCATAGCTCCTCTCATGATCTGCTAAAGTCATCGTGATCATGTTGCCATTATCGGCAACATGATCACGGTATCATCCTTTAAAAATACAATACTTATCAGTTTGTGTGTAAAACCCCGCCATTCATGGCGAGGATATAAGCATGCCGTTGACTGCTTGTTTTGAGCTGCCTATAATAATGGGGTATCCCTTTAGCTCCAAAGATAGCGTAATATCTGGATGGAAAGCCCCAAGC
>JAJZHP010000137.1 GCA_021804355.1 Pseudomonadota bacterium
TGATGAACCAGACCTGATTGCCGTCCCAATGAGGTCCCACGGTGTTGATAACCACACGACGTTCATCATCGCGCCGTCCTACCCAGGGTAATAAAGCGCCTACCCCCATGTCATGCCCATCCATGATGGCAAACCCTATGAGCAAAACCCCCACCAGCACCCACCAAATCACCTTTAACGTGGCATAATCAAACATGGCTGGTCTCCCTTTCTGCGTAGTAACGTCCGGTGCCTAATGATCCTGGCCCTTGACGAGAAAATTTCACCATCAGATACATCTCCGCAACCAGCAGGACGCTATAGAAAGCCACAAATGCCAGCAAGGAACCTAAAACGTATTGGGCCGATACCGATGAAACTGATAAATGCGTGGGTAGCACTCCATAGATCGTCCAAGGTTGACGTCCTACTTCCGCGACAAACCAGCCTAACTCTGCACTGAGGTAAGGCAAGGGCAAGGCTATCAAAGCAGCCCACAATAGCCCGCGGCGATTGACGAAGTCATCCCTCAAACTGCTGTAGAGCGCCCAACCAAATAACCCCAGAAATCCAAACCCCAATGCCACCATAAGACGGAAGCTGAAAAACAAGGGGAATACCGCTGGTATCGTGTCCTCCGCAGCTTGTTCAATCTGTGCCGGGGTGGCATGTTCAACATCCGTGCGATACTTTTTCAAGAGCAGGCCAAAACCCAGGTCATTCTGATGTGCATCCAGTTGCAGCATGGCAACATCCTCTTGTTGATGCTGGCGTAGCGCTGTTAAAGCTGCCACCGCGACGATCCCGCTTTTGATTCTCTCGATATTTCTAGCTTTGATATCGTCCAAGCCCGGTAAGGTCTGATCGATAGATCGCGTACCTATCAGGCCCAACATCCAGGGTATTTTTACCTCCCAGCGATTGGTATGAGTCGTCTGATCTGGCCAGGCGAAAAGCAGAAAAGGCGCCGGTGCTGGCTCAGTTTTCCACATAGCTTCCATGGCCGCTAGTTTGGTCTGCTGCGAGGATGACAGGGTATAGCCTGACTGATCACCGAGTACGATCACCGAGGCTGCTGAAGCAAACCCAAAAGCAGCTGCAATGCGAAATGATCTGCGCGCAAATTCCATGTCACGACGTTTGAGCAGGTACCAGGAACTAATGCCCAAGACAAATACGGAGGCCGTCACGTAGCCTGCTGAGACCGTATGGACAAACTTGGCTTGAGCGGTTGGATTGAAAACAACAGCTGCAAAACTGGTCAGTTCCATACGCATGGTCGTGGCGTTAAATACGGCTCCCACCGGATCCTGCATCCAACCATTAGCCACGAGTATCCATAACGCAGACAGATTAGATCCCATCGCCATGAGCATGGTGATGAGTAAGTGTCCACCGCGGCTTAGACGATCCCACCCAAAGAAAAATAAGCCAACAAGGGTCGACTCAAGAAAAAACGCCATCAGGCCCTCTATCGCCAGGGGAGCCCCGAAAATATCGCCTACATAATGCGAGTAATAGGCCCAATTGGTGCCAAACTGAAACTCCATCGTAATGCCGGTGGTAACTCCCAGCGCAAAATTTATACCAAAGAGCTTGCCCCAGAACCGGGTCATATCTTGGTAAATACGTCGTCCGGTGAGCACATAGAGCGACTCCATGATCACCAGCAGAAAACTCAATCCCAAGGTCAAAGGTACAAACAAGAAGTGATACATGGCCGTCACTGCAAATTGCAGACGTGATAGGGCCACCAGCTGATCGCTGATCATGAGCGGTCTCCTGCAGGTCGGGAAAGTAACAGATGCTCAGTAACCTGTTCAGGGCTGATTTGCTCTTGAGGATGGCTAAAAAAACCAAACCAGATCAGCCCGAGCAGGAGTATTTTCAGCAACAGAAGGCCTGCGATATGCCAGCGAAAGCGTGTCATAAAAGCCATTAAGCAACCTCCGAGTCCTGCCTGTTGTTATATTCTGTCTACATCAGGTTAATGGACTTGATGTAGATCAATCTTATAACTTATACCCCCGGGGGTTTGCAACAGACTCGAGCTTTACTGCCAGCCCCAGCGCCGCGAGTAGAACGTTTTCATGGCTTGGGTCAACATAACATACCCGCCTAGAATCAGCACTAACCAAGGAAAATAGGCCCAGGGCACAGCCTGCAGTTTGAACCAGTGCGCTAACGGGGACATGGGAATGAATATCCCAACAGCTATCGTCAAGAGGGTCATGGTTAGCAAGGGCATGGCTGCCATGCTCTGTACAAAGGGAATTTTTTGGGTACGAATCATATGCACAATTAGGGTCTGAGAGATCAGTCCTTCTATAAACCAACCTGACTGAAACAAGGTCTGGTGCTCAGGTGAGTTGGCTCCAAAGTAATACCACATCAAAGCATACGTACTGATATCAAAAACCGAGCTGATCGGGCCAAAGAAAATCATGAATCGACCAATATCATCGGCTTGCCAACGCTGGGGTTTGGCTAGGAGCTCCTTATCGACATTATCAAAAGGTATACCCAATTGTGAGATATCGTAGAGTAGATTCTGTACCAGCAAATGCAGCGGCAACATGGGTAAGAAGGGTAGAAAAGCACTGGCTACCAATACGCTGAACACATTACCGAAGTTGGAGCTGGCGGTCATCTTGATATATTTAAGCATGTTGGCAAAGGTCTTACGGCCTTCCAGAACCCCTTCCTCCAACACCATCAGGCTTTTTTCCAGCAAAATGATATCTGCGGCTTCCTTAGCGATATCAACGGCGGTATCCACAGAAATACCGATATCTGCTGCTCGTAACGCAGGTGCATCGTTGATGCCATCGCCCATGAAACCTACCACATGGCCATCATCACGCAATACCCGCACGATACGTTCTTTCTGGTTGGGGGATAGCTTAGCAAATACCGTGACATAGGCTGCTTTCTGCTTTAATTGGGCATCTGTCATAGCTTCAACCTGATGGCCCAGCAACATGCCCTCGACATCAAGTCCCACTTCGCGGCAAATCTTCGCCGTGACCAGATCATTATCCCCCGTGAGAATTTTGACTTGGATGCCATGAGCGGCCAATGCAGCCAGCGCTGGCGCGGTGGTTTCCTTGGGTGGATCAAGAAACGCGATATAACCCTCAAGGATCATTTCGGACTCATCGGCCAGCACATAAGCCTCACGGCCCGCAGGAAATACACGGCTGGCTACGGCAACAACACGCAAACCTTCGCGATTTAAAAGTTCAGTCGCAATACGTATTCTGGCCAGTGCATCGCCTGCTAGCAGATGGACGCTATCGCCTTCACGGATATAACGCGATACCGACAGCATCTCCTCTACAGCACCCTTGCAAATCAGCAAAGGACCTTCTTCTCCCTGTACCACGACTGACATGCGTCGCCGGTTGAAATCAAAAGGGATTTCATCTAATTTATGGTAGCGCTCGGTCAATTTACTATCTTGCGCCAGATCTGCATGCTCCAGTACGGCCACATCAAGCAGATTTTTTAGCCCCGTCTGGTAATAGCTGTTCAAATAGGCCAGTTCAAGTACGCGGGTTGATTGCTCACCCTCGGTATTGGCATGGCGTTCAAGAAATATCTTATCTTGTGTCAGGGTACCGGTCTTATCGGTACACAGGATATTCATGGCGCCAAAGTTCTGAATAGCATCAAGGCGTTTAACAATGACTTTCTTGCGCGACAAAAAGACCGCCCCTTTAGCCAGGGTCGATGTCACAATCATCGGCAACATTTCGGGAGTCAAGCCAACTGCAATGGACAAAGCAAATAGGGCTGCATCCTGCCAATCATGTTTGGTCAGGCCGTTAAGCACAAAAACTATGGGGGTCATCACAACCATGAAACGTATGAGCAACCAGCTCACCTTGTTAACACCCTTCTGAAAAGACGTCGGCGCTCGGTCCTGAGTCATGACATGTTCTGCCAGCGACCCAAAGTAGGTTCGTGCCCCAGTACTCACGACCAATGCTGTTGCTGAGCCTGAAACGATGTTGGTTCCCATAAAGCCCAGCGTATCGAGTTCCAGGGGATTGCTCTCTTCCGGGTGCTGGCTTTCAGCATACTTTTCAACAGGCAGGGATTCTCCGGTCAGCGCTGCCTGTGCCACAAATAAATCCTTCGTTGTCAGCAAGCGCACATCAGCAGGCACCATGTCTCCCGCAGACAGTTTGATAATATCGCCCATGACCAATTCGCGTATGGGAAGCTCAACCCAGCGCGGTTCCCTGGGATGCAGGGTAACGCCAAAATATTTTTTAGCCGTATCTTCAACTTCACGAGCTGGGTCTCGGCGAAGTACAGTTGCCGTATTGGATACCATAGCCTTGAGCGATTCAGCTGCACGGTTAGAACGCCCTTCCTGAATAAAACGCATGAATGTGGCTAAAACAATCATGGATGAAATAACAACGGTCCCGGTCGGATCCCCGGTATACCAGGAAACCAGAGCCAAGGTTGTCAGGAGAAGGCTGAAGGGATTGCGGTAGCAAATCCATAAGTGTACCCACCAGGTCATGGGCTTTTCGTGTTGAACATCATTCAGCCCATCGCGTTCTCGAACACGAGCTGCCTGTGAGTCGCTGAGTCCTTCTACATGTGAACGGTATCGTTTATAGAGGTCCTCATGGTCAGCCAAAGCGGCCTGACGCAAGCGGATGGCCAAATCATCAGCAACGACGCCATCTTCAGCGCCCTTGAGGGATTCGAGCATGGGATCACGCAAAAAAAGGCTTTCCGGTGTGCCTTTGCCAAGAAAACGCAACAGACGATAACTAAGAATCTCAGACAGCTGCATGCCTTATTTCTCCCTGGGGCCTAGCCCCGGAATGGTTAGGCTCTTACCCAACTCAGGCTACACCCCGGGACTCCCGAGGATGAACCCACCAACCACCCCATGACATAAAAAAGGGGCCGTTGTAGATCATCCTCCAGAAATCATGACAGTTTTATGATAGCACTCCTTTCCCTCATTAATTTTCGCTATATCCGATGTTTACGGTATCGTCACGGATAACGTCAGATTCCCCCCATTGCTCAGATTAACAGGGTAATAGGCATTACCCTGAGAATCTTCTTGTAATATGGTGGGAAACGCCGGTGTTGTGCTATGCCATAAACGTAGGTACGCGTAATAGACTGCCCCTGGAGCCTGAAGCGTGCCGTTTCCTGCCAACAACGTGACCTGACATGTCCTGCTGCTGCTTTGGCAGGAACTTGAACCCCCACTACCTCCCAATAATCCACTGATGTCGACACTGTTGGCAATGCCCATCAGACCCATGAACACCAATTGACCTCGGTCATAACCCGCTGTATTAGTCACGGTAAATTTCGCCGTTACCGTCGCAGTGACCAAGTTGGGTACTGCCATGGGAGCGGGTGGAGCAAAACTGCTTGCATTACCGGTATTGATGATCGTAGATAAACCCACCGTCTCATCATTCCAGGCATTACTAAACAGTGAGTAAGCTCCATTACCTTCGGCAGGGGCAATATCAGGATACCAGGTAGGTGCTGAATCATAGGTATAAAGCCCCTCATGCAGATTGCTATTCTGCAAATTGCTGGGCGTGGTCAGTAAACCTGTAAAAGGATCCGTCGGTGACCATTGTATCTCAAGCGGGATATTGTAGATGGTGGGTGTTTGCATGAAAGCAAAATACCCTGCCCCTGAGCCCACAGGAGATACCATGCTCAGTGACGTGGCTGATTGCACCGGGTAACTCGAGGTGATAGTAACGGGCAAGGGAACCGATGTCGTGGGTGCTGCTAC
>JAJZHP010000138.1 GCA_021804355.1 Pseudomonadota bacterium
GAAAACTTACATGGACAGACTGCTTGGCTTCTTGATTTTCCAGTATCCAAGACGGCATCGCCGCAAACCCCAGAGATGCAGCCAACATCACGGCAGGGAAACTTTCACGGGTATTGTTATACTCCATTACGGCATCATTATAAGCCTGCCTTGCAAAACCCACGCGATTCTCCGTGGAAGCCAATTCCTCCAGCAGAGGCTGCAAGGTCTGATCAGCTTTCAGATCCGGGTAACTCTCGACCACGGCCATAACATTCGCCATACCTTGATGCAAATTCTGATCAGTCTGCATCAAAGCGCTCATAGCCTGGCTATTGGAAAGATCTTTTTTCAGGGCATTTTGAGCCGTCATAGCCTGCTGGCGTGCCGCCGTCACCTGGGTAAGCGTCTCACGCTCATGCTGCATATAGGCCTTACAGGTCTCCACCAGATTGGGAATCAAATCAAAACGCCTTTGCATCTGTACATCGATCTGTGCAAAAGCATTCTTAACCCGATTCCGGCCCCGCACCAGAAGGTTGTAGACAGAAAAAACTCCTAGCGTAACCACCAGCAAAATAGCTATCACCGGCACCATCTGAGCACTCCTGATTATCACGACAAGGCTAAAGCCTAGCAGTTTAGCTGTAGCCTTGCTTTTTAGGCTGTCAAAGGATGCTCTGAGACCCAGGCTGACCAGGCAGCTTGTTCTTCCTTACTGGGCAACCCTACCTGCTGCAAGGCTTGACGCAAACGAAAACGCACCATATCCGGACCTAATAAAGCCATCGACTCCATCACCGGCGTACTGGATGCCGACCCTGCTATAGCTATAAAGAGCGGCGCCATGAAATCGCGCAATTTGATCTCCAACGCTCCTGCCCAATGCATGCACACCTTCTGAATGCTATCGTGATTCCAGGCTCCCCCTTGCTCTGCAGCCCACAACATCAACTGTAAAATTTTTCGCACCTGCTCCATGGAGAGCTTTTTATGCGTAAAACTTTCTGCGGTCACAGGAACCGCCCCTCGAAAGTAGAAACCAGCCCAGTCAACCGCATCACTTAATCGATGAATACGCGGTTGAATCTGCGCAATCACCTTGGTCACAAAGTCAGGAGTGAACTGCCACGCCATAAAAGCCTGCATCAGTTCCTCTGGCGACATCGCCTTGATCCAAGAGGCATTCAGCCAATCCAGCTTTTCGACATCAAAGATCGGCCCACCCAGTGATACGCGCCCCAGTTCAAAGTGCTCAATCATCTCTTGCAAAGTAAACTTTTCTTGCTCATCGGGCATCGACCATCCCATACGACCCAGATAGTTCAGTACAGCCGCAGGCAGGTAACCCATGCTGCGGTAATGCAAAATAGACGTTGGATGCTTACGCTTGGACAACTTGCTTTTATCCGGATTCCGCAACAGCGGCATATGGCATAGTGCCGGCATTTGCCAACCAAAGTACTGATACAAAAGCTGATGTTTGGGGGCCGAACTGATCCATTCTTCACCACGCAGCACATGGGTGATCTGCATCAGGTGGTCATCAATGACATTGGCCAAGTGATAGGTTGGTAAACCATCTGCCTTAAGCAGAACCTGCATATCCACCTGGCTCCAGGGTATTTCAATACGTCCACGCAATAAATCATCAAACGAACAAATGCCTTCCTCTGGGATCCTCATACGAATCACATTAGGTTCGCCTGAGGCCAATCGATCAGCGACTTCATCTTGGGGCAGATGCAGACAATGCCCGTCATAGCCTGGATTTTGCCCTTGTGACATCTGTTCCTTACGCAGGGCATCCAGACGATCAGCCTTACAAAAACAATGAAATGCGTGCCCCTGATGCACAAGCTCATGGACATGTTGCAGATAGATGGCACTGCGCTCGCTCTGCCGGTAAGGCGCAAAGGGTCCACCCACATCCGGACCTTCATCCCAATCCAAACCCAGCCACCTCAGGGCTTCCAATATCTGTGTCTCGGACTCAGGAGTAGAGCGTTGCTGGTCAGTATCCTCTATCCTCAGAATAAATTTTCCCCCATGCTGCCGGGCAAAGCAGAGATTAAACAGGGCAATATAGGCCGTACCCACGTGCGGATCGCCTGTGGGCGAGGGGGCAATGCGTGTACGTACTGTCTGCATGGTCGTTGGACTCCTGAGGATCGCTAAGAAAACATCTAGTATACAGTTCCTCTGACAAGTTCTCATACCTTAGCTGCCCGTAATGATTTACCGATGCATGACTTTGCTATAGAATGCCGTCCCCAAGGGCCTCTAGCTCATGCCTGGTTAGAGCAGCGGACTCATCAAACACAAGGTGACCTTCATCAGAAATGGTGATTGAATAATCGGGTTAATTCAGGGAAACCTAAGGCTGCATGCAGCTACGGCAATCCTGAGCCAAGCCAGGACTACAGTTCTGGAAGGTGCAGAGACTAGCGGAGAGGTAGAGTCCTCTTAATAACCGCCAAGAACGCCCGACACCTGAACAAGCTAACCTCCTGGAGGCTAGCGTTGCAGGTGGTGAGATAGTCCAGCGAGTTGGGGAAACCCACACAAAGCTGAATCCGTTGGTGCCGAGTTCGACTCTCGGGGGGCCCACCATTCAAATCAAAGCAGCCAGCCTCGGGCTGGCTTTCAAATTTGTGCAAGCAGTGCTTGCACAATTGCCAGGGCATCACCAATGGGCGCTACCCGATAAGTTGTCCAGCGCATACTAAGATGCTTGCCTGATGAATCCATGGGTTCTATCGGCGACAGATCATACAAACTGGGAAGTAGAACCTGAACAGGTTACTGTAGCCCCTATGGATTAGGCTCACACTTCATACTTGAGCCCAAGATTACATACGGAAACTGGATTATAACGATGACAAGCATGCAACAACGCGCCGAACTGCAACGCCGTATCTGGCAAATTGCTAACGATGTCCGAGGTGCCGTCGACGGCTGGGATTTCAAGCAATACGTGCTCGGTACCCTGTTCTATCGCTTCATCAGCGAAAATTTTGCCAGCTATATCGAAGGCGGCGACGAAGGCATCAACTATGCCAATCTTCCCGACCGTGTCATTACTGCGGACATCAAAGACGACGCCGTCAAGACCAAGGGTTACTTCATCTACCCCAGTCAGTTGTTTGCCAAGATGGCTGCAAGTGCCAACACCAATGAGAGTCTGAATACCGATCTGGCCACGATCTTTGCTGCGATTGAAAGCTCTGCCAATGGTTACCCCTCCGAGCATGATATCAAGGGATTGTTTGCGGATTTCGATACCACCAGCAATCGTCTAGGCAACACCGTCAGAGATAAAAATACTCGCCTTGCTGCCGTACTCAAAGGCGTAGCTGACTTGGACTTTGGCGACTTCGACGCCAGCCACATCGATCTGTTCGGTGATGCCTATGAGTTTCTGATCTCAAATTATGCTGCCAATGCAGGTAAATCCGGTGGCGAGTTCTTTACCCCGCAGCATGTATCCAAGCTGATCGCTCAGATCGCCATGCACAAGCAAACCCGTGTCAACAAAATTTACGACCCGGCCTGTGGCTCAGGTTCACTGCTGTTGCAAGCCAAAAAGCACTTCGATGCGCACATCATTGAAGATGGATTTTTTGGGCAAGAAATCAACCACACCACCTACAACCTGGCGCGGATGAACATGTTCTTGCACAGCATTAACTATGACAAGTTCAATATCCAGCTGGGTGATACGCTGCGAAATCCGCATTTTGATGAGGACAAACCTTTTGATGCCATCGTCTCTAACCCACCGTATTCGGTGAAGTGGATCGGTAGCGATGACCCCACCCTGATTAACGATGATCGCTTTGCCCCAGCAGGGGTGCTGGCGCCGAAATCCAAAGCGGACTTTGCTTTTGTATTGCACTCCTTAAGCTATCTTTCCAGCAAAGGCCGTGCTGCCATCGTCTGCTTCCCCGGCATTTTTTACCGTGGCGGGGCTGAAGCCAAAATCCGCCAGTATTTGATTGATAACAACTACGTCGAAACCGTGATATCACTCGCGCCCAACCTGTTCTATGGCACCACCATCGCCGTGAACATCCTGGTGCTGTCCAAACACAAGACTGACACCACCATCCAGTTTATTGATGCCAGTGGACTATTCAAGAAAGAAACCAACAACAACGTGCTGCTGGATGCTCATATCGAGCAGATCATGCAGGTATTCGATAGCAAGGCGAATGTCGATCACTTTGCCCAGTCCATACCCTTTGAGAAGGTGGCCAGCAACGATTACAACCTCTCAGTTAGCAGCTACGTTGAAGCCAAGGACAACCGAGAAGTGGTGGACATTGCCCAGCTTAATGCGGAATTGAAAACCACCGTCGCCAAGATCGACAAGTTACGCAAAGACATTGATGCCATCGTCGCCGAGATCGAAGGTGAGGAGCTGGAGGTATGAGCATCTTCCTAGATAAGCTGTTGGATGGAGCTGAGGTGGAGTGGATACATCTGGGTGGACTTGGCGAGTTGCTTCGAGGTAATGGATTGCAAAAGAAAGATTTCACCGAAGCAGGTGTGCCAGCAATTCACTATGGTCAAATTTATACTCACTACGGCTTAGCCACAACAGTAACAAAATCTTTCGTTTCGCCAGATTTGGCAATACAACTTAGAAAGGTTGATGTTGTAATTACAAATACAAGTGAAAATCTTGAGGATGTGGGTAAGGCCCTTGTTTATCTTGGTGAACGCCAAGCAGTCACTGGAGGACATGCAACAGTTTTTAAGCCTGGTAAATTGATATTGGGGAAGTACTTTGCTTATTTTACCCAGACAGATGCATTCGCAAATGAAAAAAGAAAGTACGCCAAAGGAACAAAAGTAATTGATGTGTCGGCTGCCGATATGGCGAAAATATCCATCCCTACCCCCTGCCCATCCAACCCCAAAAAGTCGCTTGAGATTCAGTCCGAAATCGTCCGCATCTTGGACACATTCACCGAGCTGACCGCCGAGCTGACCGCCGAGCTGACCGCCCGGAAAAAGCAATACAACTACTACCGCGATAAGTTGTTGAGCTTTGAAGAGGGGGAAGTGGAGTGGAAGACGTTGGGGGAGATTGCCAATATCCAGCGCGGCGCATCTCCTAGGCCAATCGCAAAATACATAACAGATGATGTAGATGGTGTGCCATGGATTAAGATTGGTGACACATCACCCGGATCAAAGTACGTCAATAGCACCTCTCAAAAGGTAACGTTAGAAGGTGCAAAAATGTCACGTATTCTGAATAAGGGTGATTTCATCATGTCCAACTCTATGAGCTTTGGTCGGCCTTATATCCTAAATATAAAAGGGGCCATTCATGACGGATGGGCATCTATAAGCGGCTTCAGTGAGACGCTAAATTCGGACTACTTGTATCACTATCTTTCATCGGACAAGGTTCAGAGTTACTGGGCAGGAAAGATTAACAGTGGTTCAGTTAGTAATTTGAACGCTGATATTATCAAGGCATTGCCTGTACCTGTACCTGCTCTTTCTGAGCAAGAGAAGATTGCAATATTGCTCGACAAGTTTGACGCCCTGACTAACTCCATCACCGAGGGCTTGCCCCGCGAAATTGCCTTGCGCCAGAAGCAATACGAGTATTACCGCGATTTACTGTTCAGCTTTCCAAAACCTAATGAGGTGGCGTCATGAGCGCATGTCACCTTAAGGCCTTGATAGGGTGTTACGCTTTTAAATGGTCCCTCAGCCTGTGGGATAATCA
>JAJZHP010000036.1 GCA_021804355.1 Pseudomonadota bacterium
CGTCGAGCCGCCTCAGCATTGCTAGGCAGCGCAACGCGTTCAGCGGCAGGAAAATGAGCATCTAACCATTTACGACACTGGGCTAAAGACTGTTGATGCGAGTAAATACGAGAAATAGAGGCTACTTTGGTGACATCGGCAACTAACAGATGATGGTGTATACGCAGTTCTACTTCGCCCATGATACACAAGCCAGATGTCATGAAAGAATCCAGCGTATGATTGACGACACCCTCCGAGGAGTTCTCCACAGGGACCACACCGTAATTGACGGCCCCTGCCTCCACTTCACGAAACACCTCGTCGATCGTTGCCAGGGGGACACTATGCACCGCATGACCAAAATGCTTAAGGGCCGCCGTCTGCGTAAAGGTTCCAGCTGGGCCAAGAAAAGCTACGCGTAATGGCTGCTCTAAAGCCAGACAGGCTGACATGATTTCACGAAATAATCGGGCCATGTCTTCACCGGCCAAGGGTCCGGGGTTATGGGCCATGATACGTTCCAGGACCTGGGCCTCACGCTCTGGACGATAAAAGACCGTAGCCGATGGATCATCATGACGCTTGATGTCAGCAACTTCCTGAGCACATCGTGCCCGCTGACTGATGAGTTCCATGATCTTATCATCCAAGGCGTTGATGCTCGCCCGAACTTCATTCAGTGTTCGCATGACCTGATTACCCCATGCGTTTCATGAAATCCTGCATATAACTAACCAGCGCATCGACGGCTTCTTCAGGCACGGCGTTGTATAAGCTGGCTCGCATGCCACCGACCGATCTATGCCCTGCCAGATTAACCAGGCCTTGAGCCTCAGCATCCTTCAAAAATACGGCATCCAGATCCGGATTCATGAGGGTAAAAGGTACATTCATGAGTGAACGATAGGTTTTACTCACGGGGCTTTGATAAAAACCACCGCTACTATCGATCTGGGCATATAGCTTGGCTGCCTTGCGCTGATTGATCGCCGCCATAGCCGGCAGGCCACCCTGGTTTTTTAGCCATTTGAACACGAGACCGGACAGGTACCAACTAAATGTCGGCGGGGTATTAACCATCGATCCCTGATCAGCCGCTAATTTATAATCAAGCATACTCGGTGTGCCTGCCAGCGTGTGGCCCAGCAAATCCTCGCGCACGATGACAACGACAATACCGGCCGGTCCAATATTTTTCTGGGCTCCGGCATAAATCAGTCCAAAGCGGCTAATATCAAGGGGCTCACTGAGCAAGCAGGATGAAAAGTCGCCCACCAGGGGGGCATCAACTTCCGGTATGTAATTAAACTGCACACCATGTATGGTTTCGTTCGGCGTGTAGTGCACATAGGCGGCATCCGTACTTAAATTCCAGGTATCAAAAGCCGGTACGGTGCGGTAGCCATGGGCTTCATCACTGGCGACCACATGGACCTCGGCATACTTGCGGGCCTCTGCCGCCGCCTTGGCTGACCACATGCCTGTCAGCACATAATCCGCTTTAGCCTTTCCACGCAACAGATTCATGGGGACTTGCGCAAATTGCAGCGAGGCGCCACCCTGCAAAAAAAGAACGCGATAATTGGCGGGCACACCCAACAAATCCCGCAAATCGGCCTCAGCGGCAGCAGCAATAGCCACAAAATCATGACCACGATGGCTCATTTCCATCACGGACATACCCTTCCCTTTCCAGCTCAGAAGTTCACGTTGAGCTTCCGTCAACACCGACTGCGGCAAAGCTGCCGGCCCTGCACAAAAGTTATATACCCGCATAATGTCCTGCTCGCTCCTCAAACCAGATCCCCACCCTCAGGCTCCGAGAATGTATTGTCATCCTCTTCCTGCTCATCGACCTTATCCACCGGCACGATACCGATGAGATGTTCTGTATCTCCCAAGCGCATGAGCATGACCCCTTGGGTATTACGCGAAACCAAAGAAATTTCTGCCACGCGAGTACGCACCAGCGTTCCCTGATCCGAAATCAGCATGAGCTGGTCTTCAGGTGTCACCTGTACAGCAGCTACCAGAGATCCATTGCGCTCTGAAGTCTGCATGGCTATGACGCCTTTACCACCACGATTATGCGCAGGAAAATCAGCGACGGGTGTACGCTTGCCAAAACCATTGTGGGATGCGGTCAGAATTTCAGATTCAGGCTGAACCACAATCAAGGAGACAACACGACCTCCCTCAGCGAGAGTGATACCACGCACCCCCATGGCCTGTCGACCGACACAACGCACATCCTGCTCAGAGAAACGAACAGCCTTACCTTCATCACTGAACAGCATGATATCTTGCTTGCCATCGGTGATTTCAGCGCCCACCAAACTGTCACCTTCAGCCAGATCAATAGCGATCAACCCCTTGCTGCGTGGTCGTGAGAAAGATGGCAATTCAACTTTTTTAACCGTTCCATCACCGGTGGCCATGAATATGAAGTATCCAGCATCATATTCTCGAACCGGCAAGATGGTGGTGATACGTTCTTCAGGGGCCAGGGGAAGTATATTGACGATGGGCTTGCCCTTGGACGTGCGCGAGGCCGAGGGCAAATCATAAACCTTGAGCCAATAGACCTTGCCTGCACTGGTAAAGCAAAGCACTGTGTCGTGCGTACTGGCCACCAGAAAATGCTCAATATAGTCCTCATCTTTAACCGCCGTGGCCGATTTGCCACGACCACCCCGGCGCTGGGCTCGATAATCAGATAAAGGCTGAGTCTTGGCATAACCAGCATGCGAGAAGGTCAGCACCACATCCTCTTCATTAATGAAATCCTCCTTGGACAGATCCAAACGGGAGGTGACTATTTCTGTACGCCGGGCATCGCCGTAAAGATCCCGTACAGCTACCAATTCTTCACGTATTACTTCCAGTAAGCGCGCTGGTTCTGCCAAAATTTTCGATAGCTCAATGATACGATCCAGAATTTCCTGATATTCATGAACCAGCTTGTCTTGCTCTAAACTGGTCAGGCGATGTAACCGCAATTCCAGAATCGCTTGCGCCTGTTCCGCAGAGAGTCGATACTCTCCCTCCACCAAACCCACGCCTTCAGGTAATCCTTCAGGTCGACAAGCATGATGATCTCCGCCGGCACGTTCCAACATAGCCACGACCTGGCCCGGCTGCCATAAAGCTGCCGTCAGTCGCTCGCGCGCTTCTGCGGGTGTCGGCGATTGCTTGATCAACTCAATGACCGGATCAATATTAGCCAAGGCAACAGCTTGGCCCTCAATAATATGACCACGGTCGCGTGCTTTACGTAATTCAAAAACCGTACGGCGAGTAACGACTTCACGGCGATGCCGAACAAAGGCCTCCAGGATGTCCTTGAGATTGAGCAATCGGGGCTGACCATCAACCAGGGCTACCATGTTGATACCAAACACCGATTCCATCTGCGTTTGGGCATAGAGGTTATTAAGCAATACCTCAGCCATCTCGCCGCGTTTCATGTCGATGACGATACGCATGCCATCTTTATCTGACTCATCACGCAAACCGTCTGGCGCAATACCTTCTAGCTTCTTTTCCTTAACCAGTTCGGCAATCTTTTCGATCAATCGGGCTTTGTTGACCTGATAAGGCAACTCCGTCACGATAATGGTTTGACGGTTGGTTTTTTCATCGATTTCAATACGTGCCCTGGCTCGCACGTAAATACGGCCACGCCCTGTCCGATAAGCTTCTACAATACCGGCTCGACCATTGATAATGCCTGCTGTAGGAAAATCAGGACCCGTAATATGCTGCATGAGATCATCGATACTGGCTTGTTCATCCTCGAGTAAAGCCAGACAAGCATTGATCACCTCAACCAGATTGTGGGGTGGCATATTCGTAGCCATGCCCACAGCAATACCTGATGACCCGTTGACCAGAAGATTAGGCACTCGGGTGGGTAAAACAGCTGGAATCTGTTCGGTATCATCGTAGTTAGGAACCCAGTCAACCGTATCTTTTTCAAGATCAGCGAGCAGTTCATGGGCGATACGCGCCATACGAACTTCGGTATAACGCATGGCAGCTGGTGCATCACCATCCACCGAGCCGAAGTTACCCTGACCATCGACCAACATATACCTTAACGAAAAGTGCTGGGCCATACGAACGATAGCGTCGTAGACCGCCGAATCCCCATGAGGATGGTATTTACCGATGACGTCACCGACAACACGGGCGGATTTTTTATACGCTTTGTTCCAGTCGTTGCCCAACTCGTGCATAGCAAACAGCACGCGGCGATGAACCGGCTTCAGCCCATCACGTACATCAGGCAAAGCTCGTCCAACGATAACGCTCATCGCATAGTCTAAATACGACTGACGCAGTTCATCTTCAATAGCAACGGGGGTGATTTCCTTGGCAAAATCAGTCATGCATGTCCTCGGATTCTGCGCGAATGCCTCTTTAACGGGCCATTCTTGGGTGCCTAACTATAAAGCCACTTATGATAGCACAGCCACGCACTGGCAAGCACTACAGATGGCGTACTCACCCCATTTGCGCGAGTAGCCCCTGGATTTCCTTAGACCACAATCTTTTTAAGGGTATTCATGGGGAGGGGTAGGCCTAAAAAAAGTCATCAAAGTCATCAACCGGCCTACGCTGCAACTTCAACTGCTTAAGTAAGGCTTTCAGTCGTCCTGGATCACCGACCTCATTCAGCTGCATCCTGGTCTCGGCGGTTTGCATCTTGATACCTGCTATGTCCTGTTGGAGCATCATTAACAAATGATCTGGCTCAAAACGCACCCAGGGCGACAAACCTAAGCGCAAGGCCCAATCCTGCTCAAGACCTTTTAGTTCCTCCTCCAGATCTTTCAATTGTTCCCTGAAAATCTTGATGTAATGTTTAAGCCTCTCAGGCTGCACCGTAGCCATGTGATCCTGATCAATCTGTTCCACTTCCAGTTGAAGCTCAAGCAATTGCAAGAGATTACCTTTTTCATAGGCATCATTGACGCGCTTCATCAGTGTGGTTTTGCGCTCTTTTTCAGCGAGATCACGTTCACGATCAGGATGCAACGCACTGACTAACTTACGGAACACATCTCGTATCGACTGACTCAGCTGCTTTTCCTCAGCTTCACGTTGGGCAGCCTTAGCCGCCTCTCTTGCTGATAGCTTACGCGGAGCTGACTGGGCCACACCTTCATCACGCCGATGACTTTTCTTAGGGCTATGGTGTTCATCGACAAAATCCGGCGGCATCTCATTTAAATCGATACCCAAGGATTCCTTCAGTATGGCTGTCATCTCAGCCATATGCTCAGCCTCCTCCTCATCAAAATCAGTCTTGGCGTATAGGTTATACAAACTTTTAGCCGTAGCGTCATCGCGAAAAGCCAGAACCATCTCTGTCGACATCACGATCAGGTTAGCAATCTTGCGTTTTTCCGTCTTGGTTGTACTTTTGGCCATGTAGGCCGCATCTAAGGCTATAGCCAACTCCAACTGTAGATCAGCGAGTGTTTGCTGTAACGGCAACAGATTATCCATGACCTGCTGATGAACTTGGGGTAACACCGCCTGCCATATCGCTAGCTTTTCACGCCGACGTTTAATTTTTTTAATCAAAGCGTTGAATGCAGTTTGATCTTTACTGAGCGGGGATAATGGATTGGGCACTATGACGAGGGACGACTTATCCGACGAGGGCATGAATTAAGAACCTTATAACGTTAAATAGCTAACTATCTTGCCACCATGACAACTCTACCATAACCAGCATGGTAGCTCCTGATGTAACTTCCTAATCGAAAGGATCTTTTAGTACTTCACGAATCGGACATGCAGCCGAAACTCCGACAAAGCATCCACGGCCACCACACGCCATAGCATGCGCGGTTGGATGGCGTTACGGCAATGGGCGAATTTTGTTGGATTGCTGATTGCGTGCGCATAGCTCCAAAACATGCTGATCGTCGGCATGATGCTTCACCGTGCTCAACAACGAAATCCGGATTGACCATGGTGCCTCGCACAAAGAAACGCAATAACGAAATCGGGGGTTCGACCATACAACAAGCGCCAATCAACAAAAGAAGTCGCTACCGGGGTAGAGCCAAATGCACCTTGATCGCATCCTCAACAGCCAACATATCCGCTTTGGATAGAATCCCCAACGGCGTCTTGAGCCGCGACTTATCAGCGGCCATGATCTGGTCGGCCATCACTTTGCTACACTGACCGCCGACACTCACTATGGCTTCGCCGGGATACTGCCGTCCTGTATTGCTGGTCACAGGTACCACCACCACCCGGGACAGATTCCGGTTAGCTGCGTCGTTGCTCACGATCACAGCCGGTCGCGTCTTGTGTATTTCGCTGCCAACAGCCGGGTCGAACTCCACCCACCACACCTCACCGCGCTGCATCGGCCATGTCTCCGGCAAGGGCATTGCACCACTCTATTGCTTCGACTTCTCGCGCCTTATCAGCGGCCATTGCCCGGTAACCGTCATCTAGTAATGTATCCACTACATGCGGTCGTACTAGGTCCTCGATGAACTGGCTCATCTTTCGCCGCCCGACCGTCCGGTAAAGGCCCTCGTAAACCGCCTCATCAAGCGTGATCGTCATTTTTCGGTGCATACCAACCTCCTAACACTGAACACGTATTACATTATAGCACGTCTCAACGACTCATACCGGGGTCATCCGGTCGCAACTGTGCTTTGGCAACTGGCCACCGGGCATAGTCCTTTATCAGTTCGTGCGTAAAACCCTGGCCTACCCCCTCGTGAGACCTTCGCTCTGGCCGTAAGCATCCAGCGCAGATAGGATATCTCCGTTTTTTTGGATAGTTGCAGCTACAAATCACCGTCCGGTGGCTTCCCCAGCCGCTTGACCGCTCCGATACCAACCAGCGACCGCATCTGCGTGATCGCTATGGCATTCAGTTGTGTCAGGCGCTCCGGCGCCGTCAGCCTTTGATGGATCAGGACAGCATTGATGCTCTCCATATTGGATAGCACGACCAATTGCTCCAGCGTGGCGACGTCGCGCATATTACCTGGCTGGTCGGGATTCGCCTGCCGCCATTGGGCGGCAGTCATGCCGAACAGTGCGACATTGAGCAAATCGGCTTCGCTGGCATACACAGTGACGGTTTGCGCCTTGGTCAGTTGCGGCGGAATCAGGCGTTCCTTGATAGCATCCGTGTGGATGCGGTAGTTGATCTTGGCCAGCGTGCGCTGGAAGTTCCATTCCAACGACGTGGCGCGCGCCTCTTCGTCCTTGAGCCGCTGGAACTCCTTGATGAGGTACAGTTTAAACTCGGGACTGAGCCAAGAGCCAAATTCGAAGGCGATGTCTTTGTGAGCATAAGTGCCGCCACCCCGGCCTGCCTTGGCGTAAAGGCCGATGGCGCCCGTGGCTTCGATCCATTTCTTTGGCGATAGCGAGAAGCTGTTCAAGCCCGCCTGACTTTTAAACCTCTCGAATTCGAGAGGTTTAAAAGCCTGGTTGTAGATTTGCTCCCAAATGCCCAGAAACTCGATGGTATTGCGGTTCCGCAACCAGCCGTACAAAATGCTTTCGTCCCCAAAGCGTTTCACCATGTCAGTCAGCGAGATGTAGTCCTGATCGTGGCGAGTCGTGATGGTCACGTCCGCACCATGCACCGTGATGCTTCGGTTATTCATCCTTAAACGCCTCACCGATTAAACCGCCCATGTAAGCGTACCTTCCTTGCTTTAGCTCCACGGTTCAGCCCCTCAACCGTGTAATGCGATCATGTAAGATCGCCCGATTTTTAATACGCACAAGTTGATAATAGCCTCCTTATTCCGACATCGATATCACTGCATTTGTCAGCTTGCTGAAAAGCTCTGGATCTCCTCGTGTAAATTCAGGCGTTATGATGTACGTGCCATCTACAGCGATGGTCGATGTATTCGTGATCGAGAGCTTGCTCTGCATGGTAATCGTATGCAGGATTTCCTTCTCGATCTGTGGAAGGTGAGCATTGACCAGCTTGGAAACTGACACAGGGACATGAGCTGCCAGACCAATCCTGTCAATGATCAAGCACAACAGAAGGTCGCATGAGCATCCTTTCTTATCGAAACCATTGCAATAGTAAGGGATGTTAGCAGTTGTGTAAAACCGTCTGATTCAACAGATCTACGATTGACATCCTCCCCGCCCTCAGCTGATGGCTGCCTGAACCTCTTGTAATGGGTCTTAGGAAACGGCAAGGTTTTATGCACAAACTGATAACCTGCTGCATGATTTATCACCGCGATCTCGCCTTGTCTAGTCTGCTGCGTTTATACTGCCCCCCAACGCCATGGCCTCTACCGGAATTTTTCCATGACAGCGAATGTTGACCCTTCTGAAATCGCTAAATTTTCTGCTCTGGCTGAACGCTGGTGGGATCCTACCGGAGAATTTAAACCCCTGCATGCTATCAACCCCTTACGCTTGGACTGGATTGATGAACGCGTATCTCTACACGATAAACGCGTTGTCGATGTGGGTTGCGGAGGCGGCATTCTGGCGGAAAGTATGGCACGCCGTGGGGCTGAGGTTGTCGGTATTGATCTGGGTGATGCACCTTTAGCGGTTGCCAGACAGCATGCTCAGGTGCAAGGACAGCCTGTCGACTACCGCGCGCAGAGCGCAGAAGACTTGGCTGCGCATGAAGCAGGTAGTTTTGACGTCGTCACCTGTATGGAAATGCTTGAGCATGTCCCCGACCCGTCATCGGTGATACATGCCTGTCAGCAGTTACTGCGTCCTGGTGGATGGGCTTTTTTTTCAACCATCAACCGCAACCCCAAGTCATGGCTATTGGCTATTGTGGGGGCCGAGTATGTGTTACGCATGCTCCCGCGAGGCACCCATGATTATGCTCGTTTTATAAAACCCTCAGAGCTTTCACAATGGTTACGCCAGGCCGGCCTTGAGCTTGATGATATGACAGGACTGCATTTTAATCCTGTCACACAGCATTATTGGTTAGCTGATAACGTCGATGTGAACTATATGATGGCGACACGGCGGCCAGCATGAACGGCCCGCTGCAAGCCGTTTTTTTTGATCTGGATGGTACACTGGTGGATACCGCTGGTGATTTCCATGCCATCCTGAATGAACTCCGGCAGGAGCATGGTCTAGACGCACTCCCCTTATCAACGGTCAGGACATGGGTCTCGCAGGGATCACAGCATGTCATTCGTGAAGGTTTTTCTGAAACGGGCATGAACGATAGTCGTATCGACTCTTTGCGGACTGACTTCCTGCAACGCTATGCCCAGGCCCTTGATGTGCATGCCTGTCTTTTCCCTGGCATGTCTGATTTGTTGCAGGACCTTGCCAAGGCGCAACTTCCCTGGGGGATAGTCACCAACAAACCCAGCCGCTACACACTTCCCCTACTCACCAGTTTGCAACTTCATCCCGCCAGCGTCATTTGTCCTGACATGCTAAGCCATACCAAACCTGATCCAGAAGGCTTGCTTCGTGCGGCTACAGACGTCGGGGCTAATCCCGCCAACTGCCTTTATGTCGGTGACCACGAACGCGATATAGCTGCCGGTCAACGCGCTGGCATGACCACCATCGCTGTCACTTGGGGTTATATCCTGCAGGGTGATGACGTCGATGACTGGCAGGCTGATCATATCGTCAATAATGCTGCGGAACTACATAACATCATAGCTGCCATGAGGACCTACCATGCATGACTTTCAAGCCCCTCCCGACCTATTCGCCAACCGTACTATCTTGGTGACAGGCGCCAGCGATGGCATCGGGCGAGCCGCTGCTATCAGCTATGCCAGCTTAGGAGCTCAAGTCATCTTGCTGGGCCGTAGTCAGGAAAAACTAGCCGCTGTCTATGATCATATTGAGCAAGCAGGCTACCCTCAACCCGCTATGCTGCCCATGGACTTAGCCTATGCAACGCCTGAACAATACCAACAGTTAGCCACCATGCTAACGAATGAATTCGGGCATTTGGACGGCTTACTGCTCAATGCTGCCGTGCTCGGTGATATTACTCCCCTCGAACAATATGAAATTGGCACCTGGGATCATGTCATGGCGACCAACCTGCGTTCTAATTTCATGATGATACAGGGGCTTTTACCTGTATTAAGACTGGCCCAGCAAGCCAACATCATTATGACAACGAGCAGTGTTGGCAGGCAGGGTCGTGCTTATTGGGGCGCCTATGCCGTCTCCAAGGCCGGTATTGAGTCGCTATGCCAAATTTGGGCGGCAGAACTGGGTAACACATCACGCATCCGCGTCAACTGCATCAACCCCGGAGCCACACGTACCCTGATGCGGTTACATGCCTATCCCGCTGAAAACCCGGAAAACCTGCGCCGCCCAGAGGAAATTCTTAGCCTTTACCATTATCTGATGTGTGAGGCCAGTGCAGGCGTTAATGGAACTTCGATGGATGCACAGCCAGTTTCTTGACGCAAAATCTAAAAATCACCCTATATAATCCATCTAAGCCCTTGTTCGATGTGATTATCTATAAAGTGGCATGATTCTAGCTTATTGGCTAGCGTGCCCTTTATGGAGTCGACGTCATGTCCTTGCTGCGCAGTATTACGACCAATGTTGCGACCGAACCTTCGGTTAAACGACAACAGCGCCAGGCTCTCAGGGCACCCATGGAATTACAACTAACCCTTCCGAGCCTGCTGGGAGGAACGCTCGACAGGGATCTGGTCCTGCAACGTTTTCATGAGCTGATCAGCACGGATCTGGATATCGCACATCTTGATCTGATCGATCATGCCGAACACTACCGTTTCAGCCGGGGAGTCTCGGCCGGACATCAGATTCAATATCAGTTAAAAATTGAGCATGAGCATCTGGCTACCCTGACCATGACACGCTCTCATCCCTTTAATGAACATGAGATGATCTGGCTGGAACAAGCCATCGTACATCTCCTGATACCGCTGAAACATGCCCTGCAGTATGCCGAGGCACTAGCACAGGCCATGTGTGATGGTTTAACAGGTATCGGCAATCGCCGTGCCATGAACCAGGCACTCAGCCGTTGTATACATAGTAGCCAACGGCATGAAAGAATCAGTTCACTACTGATCGTGGATATCGACCATTTCAAGAGCATCAATGATCAGCATGGCCATGCCTTAGGCGATCAGGTTCTGATCTTGCTGGCCAAGACGTTACAGTCAGCCTTACGGTTAACCGATCAAGCCTTTCGCTACGGTGGCGAGGAATTTGTCCTACTCCTGCCGGAGACCCCAATACCCGGCGCACACATCGTCGGTGAGCGTTTACGTCAAGCTGTCGACGGCATGAACATTCAGGGCATACAACCCACAGTCAGCATTGGACTTGCTTCCCTGCGACCGGATGACAACGTGAATACTTGGCTTAATCGCGCCGATCAAGCCCTTTACCAAGCCAAACATCAGGGCCGCAACCGCATGGTTGATGATAGCCAGCTGATCGCTTAATTATCGAAAGTATCGTTATCACGCCGTTGCTGCCGCAGGAACCCACCACGGCGCGGCGGCAGTGGATTCTCACGCATTTTTTCAGTACGCCGTTTCTGTAAGCCGTAAAGTCCTGTACCACGACGCGGTTTAAGCTCAACTTCAGCTGCCAAGGTATCAATTTCTTCCTTATCCAACTCCAGCCAGCGACCTGTGCGCAGATGTTTGGGTAATTGGATGGATCCGTAACGTATGCGAATAAGACGACTGACTACCAAGCCTACCGCTTCAAACATACGACGTACTTCGCGGTTACGTCCTTCTCGCAAGGTTACCTGGTACCATTTATTCGCTCCTTCACCCCCCACCAAGGTCAGTGCATCAAACTTGGCTACTCCATCTTCCAGCATGATGCCTTCCATCAGCTGATCTTTAACAGGATCGGCAACCTCCCCCAAAATACGCACCGCATATTCACGTTGAATCCCGCTGGAGGGATGCATCAAGCGATTAGCCAGTTCACCATCCGTAGTCAGCAATAAGAGACCCGAACTGCTGACATCCAGCCTCCCCACCAGTATCCATCGCTCATTTTGCAGAGGCGGCAAACGCTCAAATACCGTCGGCCTACCTTCAGGATCTGAACGTGTACATATCTCGCCTTCCGGCTTGTAGTACATGATCACCCTGCGCCGCATTTCTTCCTCAGCAACCACCGGCACCAACCGGCCATCGATGCGGACCTGATCACCCATCTCGACACGGTCACCCAGCGTAGCCAGCGCACCATTGACGCTAACCCGACCTTCCAGGATGGCTTGCTCCATATGCCGCCGTGAACCCACACCAGCACGTGCCAGCACTTTTTGTAATTTCTCACTCATCTTAATCTACCTGAAAATCGTTGTGGGGTTGGGCATGCTTTGCCATCATCAGGCCAGGCGGCTCATCCTGGCCTGCTTCGGTTAAATTCAATTCAGCATTAATCTGATCAAGATCACGCAAGGCTGCCAATGAGGGCAAGTCTGACAATCTTTTAAGACCAAATGCATCCAGAAACTGACGAGTCGTTACCAATAAAGCGGGTCTTCCTGGAACATCACGGTGACCTGCCACGCGGACCCACTCACGTTCCTGCAAGGTGCGTATAATCTGTGAACTTACCGCCACACCACGGATATCTTCAATTTCACCTCGCGTGATAGGTTGCCGGTAAGCGATGAGAGCCAGCGTCTCCAGCAGGGCTCTCGAGTATTTTTGCGGTCGTTCTTCCCATAACCGGCTGACATAGACACCAAACTCAGCGCGCACCTGCAGTCTAAATCCGGAGGCAATCTGAACCAGCTCCAGTGCTGAGCCATCAAGCCTTAAAGCGAGTACGTCAAGCGCTTGAACCATCTTTTCATGGTTCACATCATCTTCGATACCAAAGATCGCTAAGAGCTGATCCACCGTCATGGCTTTACCACAGGCGAGCAAAACCGCCTGCAAAATTTTGCTTAAAGCCTCCGGCGTCATGGTGCCAGTTCCTCAGAGCGCTGACGGCGGTGGCGTATATAAATGGGTGCAAAACTCTCCGCCTGAACCATATCTAACAAACCTTCCTTGATGAGTTCCAGTAAAGCTATAAAACTGACCACGACCCCAAGACGGCCTTCTTCCTCTCGAAACAAGGCGGCAAAGGGCAAAAACTCATCTTCCTGCAAAGCCTGAAGGATATCGGCCATACGCTCACGTAACGATAAGCCTTCATGGCCCACATGGTGACTTTCGTACAAAGCTGCACGTTTAAGCACATCACGAAGTGCCAACAGCAACTCATCAAGCTCCACCACGGGCGGTGTTTGCTCACGGGTATACACAGGGGCCGCCGCTATCGCCACAAAAAAATCCCTGCCTTCCAGCGGCAAGGCATCGAGATCTAATGCTGCCTGCTTATAACGCTCATACTCTTGTAAACGACGGATGAGTTCTGCACGAGGATCTTCTCCCTCATCATCTTGAGCATCACGAGGGCGCGGCAACAGGCAGCGTGACTTTATCTCCCCCAACATCGCCGCCATGACCAGATACTCCGCCGCCAGTTCAAATTTCATGGATTGCATAATGTCGATATAACCCATGTACTGACGGGTGATTTCAGCAACCTGGATATCCAGAATATCCATATTCTGACGTCGAATGAGATAGAGCAATAAATCCAAAGGACCTTCAAACGCTTCAAGAAATACTTCCAGAGCATCGGGGGGGATATAAAGATCCTCGGGAATTTTGGTCAGCGCTTTACCATAGACCAAGGCAAAAGGCATTTCCGTTTGAAGCAGGGCGTGTACCGCCGGTTCATTCATGTCGTTGTCCCAACGATAACATCATGTCATGGTTAGCGGTAAGCCAACCCCATCGCTGAACGCACTTCATCCAGCGTGTCCTCAGCCACCTCACGAGCAGCCGCACAGCCATCCGCCAAGATACTGCGCAGTAAATCTGGATTAGCTTCCAGCATAGCAGCTCGTTCCCGCATGGGGGCCAGTTCTTCATTAATTGCATCAATGATAGGTTGCTTACAGGTGAGACAACCCATACCCGCCGAACGGCAACCGTTTTGTACCCAGTCTTGCATCGGTGCATCGCTGTAAATTTCATGCAATGCCCACACCGGGCACTTATCCGGATCGCCCGGATCACTCAGACGAACACGAGCAGGATCGGTCGGCATGACCTTGATTTTACGCGCTACCTCATCAGGTTCTTCACGTAACGTGATGGTATTATGGTAGGACTTGGACATCTTCTGCCCATCCAGCCCTGGCATACGCGCCGCAGGTGTCAACAACGGCTGTGGTTCGGGCAATATAATCTTGCCGGAACCCTCCAGAGATCCCAACAATCTTTCCTTGTCACCTAAGGTAATATTTTGTTGATCCCTGACTAAGGCTTGCGCCGTCGCTAAAGCATCCTCATCACCGAGTTCCTGATACTTCTTGCGTAATTCGGTATAAAGCCGGGCATTTTTCTTGCCCATTTTAGATACTGCAGCCTCAACCGCTTCCGCAAAACCAGGCTCACGGCCATAGAGATGATTGAAACGACGCGCCACCTCACGCGTCAATTCAACATGCGCTATCTGATCTGCACCCACAGGCACATGACCAGCCCTGTACAGTAAAATATCAGCTGACTGTAATAAGGGATAACCTAAAAAACCGTAGGTCGCCAGATCCTTCTCACGCAAGCGATCTTGCTGGTCCTTATAGGTCGGCACACGTTCCAACCACCCCAAAGGCGTCATCATCGACAGCAGCAAATGCAACTCTGCATGCTGCGGCATACGCGATTGCACAAATAAAGTTGCATGGGCGGGATCGACCCCGGCAGCCAGCCAGTCAACCAGCATATCCCAAACACTTTGCTCAATAATGCGCACGTCTTCATAGTGCGTGGTCAGTGCATGCCAATCAGCCACGAAAAAAAAGCACTCGTACTCATGCTGCAAACGCACCCAGTTTTTCAAGACGCCATGATAGTGACCGAGATGTAGCCGTCCTGTTGGACGCATGCCCGACAGCACTCGGGTAGAGGAGGAACTGCTCAAACGAAATACTCCAGACAATACTGCGGTTTATTATAGCGTGCTTGAACAGCAAATGAGGCAATCCTCGATAAAAGAGTTTGCTAGTGCTGTTTTTCTGACCCTAGGCTTTAAATACAGGGGTTTGACCTGCCTTGTAAAATCTTAAGTATTTCCAGATTCAAGTCATGTTGATCCCGTTGCCATTGCTGTAATTCGGTCAGATTTTTCGGTTGATGTTCATGTTGACCATCGATACGGCTAAGCTGCCTTTTCCACCAGCGTTGATAGCTATAAAGCGATACTTCACCGGTGATATCGCAACCTACCAACTTACCTCTGAGTTGTTGAATCAATGCAAAAAGATGATGACGACTCAAACAACCCTGATCCCAGTTAGTTCGTATCTCCTGCGCATCCAGAACATCTTTGTCGATACTTAAGTAAACCCGATCAAGATTAACAGTTTCATTAAAAGCCGCAAGCAAATCGGAGATGTTGGCAAACCCACGCACGGCTGCCCCTAAACCCAGCCAACGCGCGTATTCCACATCAACACCCAGAGACCAATAAATCAGTTTGTTTCGGTACAAAGGGGTCAAATAGTTTTCCCACAGGTGAGCGATCGCAATATCAGTTGAGGTAATACCCAGCACGTGCACCCGGCGTACCGCGGGTAGCGCAGCCACTTGCCGCACCCATGAACCACAGTGGACCCCCCAAGGATAACGCATATTGTCAGGGTGATTATCAAGCACGACCACATCCATGGAGCCCTTATCACCGCCAAGACTACGCACCAGAGGCCAAGTGACATGATGATAATCACCACTGCCTAAAAACACCGGACCGCGGGAGGAGGCATCCCAACCCACCTGACTGAACAAGGCATCCAGATCCCTCGCCCGACAACCAAAACGAATCTTTTCCTGCCAATCATGCAGATGAAAGCGTCGTTCACCTGGCAAAGCCCCCACGGCATGATCAAAATCCAGCACACAGGGCTCAGCCCACGGGATACTCATGATGACGACTCGACGCGAGCATCCGCTTCGAACAAAAAACGTAACCTACCCAGTATCCAACGTAACCAGGGATTTCGTATGTAAACCCAATGCTGGGTCATCGTGAGTGCAGCCCCCAACGAACGCTTAACCTCGGGATCTGTCCAGCCCGCCACATAGCGGGTTAATCCTCGCGATCGAGCATAAGCCAGATTATGAAACCAACTGACAAAATACAGATGATGCTCTCGCGCCTCGGGATATTTCATGCCGATATATTTATCAACCAGCTTATCCCCTACTTCAAAACACAAGTTATACCCTAGCAATACGCCTTGATGATGATAAACAAAAATCACAGCCCCGCTATCTTCCTGAAGTAGATCGGCAAAAAAAGCAGGAGTTAGAAAGTCAAAATGCGTATCACTTTGCTGATAGACCGCCTCGTATAAAGCATACCAGCTTCGTAACAGACTCTCCGACTGAAAACAGGGATCGCCCGCATACAAGGTCGTGATCTCAAGTTCATGGCGTTGACGCAGTTTGCGTCGAAAGTCCTTGCGACGGGATTTCGAAAATCGGTTTAACCATGTTTCTTCGTCAGCATCACCCACGTCTACCCAGGCCAGAGCCTGTCCTTTCAGAGCAAACATGCCTGCAGCCTGAGCTTGCTCACTCCACTGTCTAGAACAGGTATTATCAGCATCTTCTAATAACGGTGATTGAACCGGAACATCCTTGATGATAATAAATGCGTAGTGACGACGATAACGCTGCAGTAGATCCGCGATGAGGTTTTCTGGCTCTTCGTTTCTGGGCAATAAAGCATATTCGCTGACGGTGGTGCCTATAAACAAGGCTCGAGGACGTAACCAGCCAGCCATACCCCAACGATTCACCCAAGCCTGCAAACGACGTCGTAAGGCAGGCTCTAATGTCGTCATCAGATCAAAGGAGGTTGCAAACTTGGGCAAAAGATCAGAGTCACCCTCCTTGATGATCGTAAAATCAACAGGAGGGTGCCGCATAAACGCTTGAATCAAGGCCTCAGGTTCTAGCTGATTGAACCTAAGAGCCTCCCATTCAGACACGCTTGGCACGAGTGATCAGCTGATCCAGCAAACTTAACGCCTGATCGATTTCTTCAGGGCTGATCATCAAAGAAGGAGCCAGGGTAATCACATTCTTGTAATAGCCACCAACATCCAGCACCAGACCCGTTTTTTTGCCCTTCCAGTCCAGATCACCCGACAAACCGATATGAACCATCTTGTCGAGCAACTCACGATTGGGGGTAAAACCATCCTCGGTACAAATTTCAGCACGTAAAGCCAAGCCCAGCCCATCGACATCGCCAATTTCACGATGACGCCGTTGTAGATCCTTTAGCCCTTCAAGAAAATGCGCACCTGCCTTCATCACCCGACCTTCGAAGTCTTCTTCTGCGGTCATCTTCATGACTTCAAGCCCCAGCGCTGTACCCAGGGGATTGGAAGCAAACGTCGAGTGCGTTGATCCAGGAGGGAATATATCGGGATTGATCAGCTCTTCCCGAGCCCATAAACCACCCAAGGGATTGAGCCCATTCGTCAGTGCTTTGGCAAACACCAATACATCAGGAGTTACCCCAAAGTGTTCAATCGACCATAACTTACCGGTACGATAAAATCCCATTTGAATTTCATCGACCACCAGCAATACACCATGATCATCAAGAACTTTCTTCAGTCCGGTAAAAAAATTCTTCGGAGGGATGACGTACCCTCCGGTGCCCTGGATAGGTTCGATATAGAAAGCCGCATATTCAGACTGACCCACCTTAGGATCCCAGACACCGTTGTACTCAGTTTCAAATAAGCGGGCAAATTCACGGACACACTTATCGCCGTACTCTTCAGCGGTGAGTCCTTTAGGGCGACGGAAGGGATATGGGAACGGGATAAACTGAGCCCTATCACCAAAGTGTCCAAAACGGCGGCGATAACGGTAGCTGGAAGTTATCGATGAAGCGCCTAAGGTACGGCCATGGTACCCACCTTCAAAGGCGAACATCAGGCTTTTACCACCTTTAGCATTTCGAACAATTTTTAAGGAATCTTCGATCGACTGCGATCCCCCCACATTAAAATGAATGCGACCATCCAGACCAAACTTGGACTTCATGCCCTGAGCCAAGGTCTTAGCCAGCTGAATCTTGGTCGGATGCAGATACTGACTAGCTACCTGAGGCAACACATCCAGCTGATTTTTAAGAACCTGATTTAAACGCTCGTTGCCGTAACCAAAGTTGACGGCTGAGTACCACATCTGAAGATCAAGGTAGGGAATGCCATACGCGTCATACAAGTAGCTACCGTGACAACTCTCAAAAATCTTGGGAGGATTCACATAATGCACCGTATCACCAAACGAACAGTAACGGGCCTCATCAGCCAGCAACTCAGCTTGTTGGCGTGCAATTTCATCGTGCGTCATACCTGACTCCTTCCTACATCAAAAATAAAAAATCACCCTAACTTGGCATATTAAACATGCCATCTTGCTTGAACATGCACACTATGTGAAGATTTGATGGATATACCTATCAATCACTAATCACTTTTAATAACTATTCATAGCGGATTAAACTGCTGATGACTACCATGTACGAACTGCTGAACTTTCCGAGGAATTTAAGATGAGTCGTCGACAACGGGCCCTGGCTAGCTTAATGAGCACCTTGTTCCTTTCAAGCTGTGCGATGACACCGGTTCCCTTTGCGCTCTATGGTCAAGATCATACCGATGGTACAGGCACTCTGGACCCTCGCCATGGCAGCATACAAGCCACCCTTGATGGCAGGGACTATCATGGGTTCTACATAGTAGGCCACGGTACAGCCGTAACTTCCACCCCGCCCGATCCCTTTTTTGGTTTCCCCCCGATGATGGACTCCATGGTAGATATCTCCACCAACAGTGCACGAGCGACCATGTCATCCGATGATGGCAGCCGCATCAGTTGCCAATTCTTATTCCAGGGGCACCGTGCGCTCGGCGACTGTCAAACGACCTCGGGCAAACACTATCAGATGGTGGCAGAAACCAAGGAAAAAACTAACCCATGATTTATCAAATAAGGCTTGCGTAGAGCTTGACCCTAAGCCTTTCAAACCTTATTATTCGCGTCCGCTGTCGCCATTCCCCGATAGCTCAGTCGGTAGAGCAAATGACTGTTAATCATTGGGTCGCTGGTTCGAGTCCAGCTCGGGGAGCCATCTATTCATTAGAAATCCATCTTTAAACCTGTTCACTAATTTTGACAAAAGCACCTTAGGTGATTGGATCACTGGCCCATGTACTTGGTCGTGTTCACGATCCATTCAACCCGGGGTTCAGCTTGGACCGTGGAACCTGCTGCCGTCGGCCGATGATATCCGTTGTAATGGCAATACATTAAAACTCTGGTAACGCTCTGGGCCTATGACTCTATCGTGATGTAGTGGCTTGAATGATACTGACGTACTCATTTAATGGCATCACAAGCCTGAACCGCCCCGGGTTTCGCGGAGGCTTCTTTTTTTGAGAGAATGGAGCCACTATGAGCCAATCAAAAAGCAAGTTTTCACCTGAACTCCGGGACCGTGCTATCTGCATGGTGTATGAGGTGCGCGAAGTCCATAACTCCCAGTGGGCTGCCATTGAATCCATAGCGAGCAAGATAGGCTGTACTGCGCAGACTCTCAGCAATTGGATCCGAAAAGTGGATAGTAAGCCTGATGCTGTTGCCGGTGCTACTACGAAAGTTCGTGTCAAAGCGCTGGAACGTGAGGTTCGTGAGCTCAAGCGAGCTAACGAGATCCTTAAGCTGGCCAGTGCTTTTTTTCCAGGTTCACTCCATGAGTGAATGTCCTGTTTCATCGCCCGCCCCAGCTCAGGCAACAGTAGAAACTAGGTAACTAGTAATGCTTGCATAAACTCTAAATAAAAAACACAATCTAACTACTGAAAACCGTCATTTGTGCGAGAATATCAGCATGAACAACCACACCATAGATACTGCCATGGCAAAACGGATGATCGAAGCGTCTGTGATACGTGGCGCGTCGATCATTGGCCAGCCTGGAGGCTGGTCTGTCGTCCTGAAGCTAGGGATGCAAGAAAAGCTGCTAGGGGCACAGCGCAGCGACAAGCCCCGCATGTGGCGCAGCCTTGACCGCTGCGTGGACTACTTGAAGAAAGAGCTTCACATTGCCCGCTTCGATCTGCTGGACGCGACCAACTTCAGCGATGTTGCGCTCGTGGGTAAGTCCCGCGAGGACGCATCGGAACGACTGCGTAACGCCCATGAAGCGGCAGCCCATGACAAGTGGTTTCGGGAACAGGTGGATATCGGCTTAGTTGAAGCTGACGATCCGGCTGCCGAGTGGGTGACCAACGAGGAAGCGAATACGAGCTGGGCCAAGAAACGGGCCGAGCTGATCAAGCGCGCTGAAGGGAGAGCCTCTTGATATTGGTATGGCTACGCAGAGCGATAGCTGACCGTGACGCGCAGCTGGACTACATCGCCCAGGACAACCCCCGCGCAGCTATCGAGCAAGGCGACCACATAGCTCACCAAGTGGAGCAGCTGATCAAGCATCCGGAAATGGGTCGTTCAGGCCGCAAACCCGGCACCCGCGAGCTGGTCATAAGCCGTACCCCGTTCATCATAATCTATCGCATCAAGGGCACACGCATTGAGCTGCTGCGTGTGCTGCACGGTGCACAGCTATGGCCAAAGGAAACAAAAAAAGATGATGAAAATATCCCAGATGCAGCTGCTAACAACACCTGTTTTTCGACAGTAAAGAACTTGTAATTCAGATTGTTGGAAGTTATATCAACATATAACTTATTACCAAGAATACATCATGTACACAACCAATCTACGCAAGGGGACCATCCCGGAACTACACCATAGGCAGCGTTATGCAACCCAGACCGCCGGATCCCTACGTTTATTTAGAGAAAAAATGCGGGGCCAAAAAATCAGCCCCGCATTGAATACATAATCAGCATTAAGGCAACGGCATGCTGATTATGGCTGAGTCTGCCATGCTGGCATACAAATTACCTCCCAGCACAGCCAGCCCGGTTACAAAACCCAGATTACCGGAGACAGCATCGCCAGAAATCATTCCCACATGACCCGCTACCGTGGTCACCACACCCGACGGAGTAATCTTGCGTAACGAACCATTGCCCAGATCACCTACATACAGGTTATTGGATGCATCTATCGCTATGGCATCTGCCGATGCTATTGATGCAAAAGGACTTTGTGCATAATTAAATTTAAACAAAGCTGCTATACCCGTACCATCGGCTGAACCTACATGACCTGCAGATCCAGCCAAGGTGGTTACACTTCCCGTCGGAGTTATTTTTCGTACGGTATTATTCCCTGTGTCGAGGACTAAAATATTCCCTTGAGAATCCACCACCAGTCCTGTAGGCCGATTAAACGTGGCGGCTGCCCCTACCCCGTCTGCCGAACCTGCCACACCCACTTGACCGGCTAAGGTACTCACTATACCTGCCGCAGATATCTTACGAATGGTATCGTTACCCCGATCAGCAAGATAAATATTATGTGTGGCGTCGATGGCCAGCCCTTGAATGTCATTAAAACGCGCCGTTAAAGCAGCTCCATCTGTGCTGCCCCATTGACCATAGGCCCCAGCTACCGTCGATACGGTCCCTGACGTGGATACCTCGCGAACCATCGAACCACCACCATCAGCCACAAAGATGTTACCCAGGGAGTCAACAGCTACACCACTAGGTAAACTAAACTGGGACGTCGAGGCAGCACCATCCACATAGCCCGCCTGTCCACCCACACCAGCCAGGGTATGAACCTGTCCATTCACAGCGATGGAAC
>JAJZHP010000139.1 GCA_021804355.1 Pseudomonadota bacterium
GCAGATTATCGATATAAACAGGGCTGAATACCCCTTTTCCATGAGCCGGTAAAAAGAACTGATTTTTACGCATCATGCTTAAAGGAATTAATACCCATGGCCGTGAGCCTGGTCCATAGACATCACCTGGCCGGATAATCGTACAGGCCACCTCGCCGGCAGCATGAGCTGCTAATGCAGCATGCTCACTGGCTGCTTTAGCATCACAATAGGGATAACCACTTAACAGGCTGATGGCATCTGTCTCCACCTGTTCATCCCTAAAATCCAGCCCATAGGCTGCAATGGAAGACAGATGCACAACTCGAGGAGCATCTGCTTTAATCGCTGCCTGGATCACATGGCGAACACTGCCCACGCTGACGTTGCGGTAGAGCTCTGCGGGCGCCGAGTTAGAAACGACGGCTGCTGTATGAATAACCAGCTCACAACCTTGCGCCTGCGATTGCCAAGATCCGGCACTGGCAACATTACCTGCGACCACATTCCAGGCCTTGTCCGCAACCAGGTCAACGCCACAGACAGCGACCCCTTGATCCCTAAACCGACGCATGAGTGATCTGCCAATGAACCCGTTGGCGCCCGTAACCAATATCTTGGATGGACGTTGCATATTTTTATCTCCCTATCCGGGTGGGATCTATAGAACCTTTAAGATCCGGTGAATTTTGCCAGTGCTGCTCCACGCAGCAGGGCATCAAAAATATAAATGATCTCGTTACTAAGCTCCGTCACCGTCGGGCTCTGGGCTACCGTCAACCACTCGGCCATCAGTTCATTGATGCCTCCGACCAAGGCAACACTCACGAGATGATAGTTATGCTCTGGAAGCTCTCCACGGCTTGCCAAGCCTTGGATATATTGCTCAATGATATGCGCCATCTCATGTATCACGGCTCGCCGGCGCTGCTCCATCGCTGCGCTTACCCCCACCACTTCGAGCACACCTACCCGTGCTCGCCGGGAGTCCTCCAGGTAATGCATGACCAAAGCCTGTACCGCCAGCGAGATCTGCTCATGACGCGGGATATCTGGCTGCGATACTGCGGCGAGTACAGCTAGGCGCAAGTCCTCCACGATGTCATCGTAAAGCGCGCGCAGTAAGGCTTCGCGGCTGGGAAAATGTTGATAAAAATGTCGTGCTGTCACCCCGGCTGCTGAACACAAGATTTCAATAGGGGTTTTGGCGTACCCCTGACTGGCAAATAACGCTAAGGCAGCTTCAAGAAGTCGCTGCCGACGCTCCTCACTACGCTGTTCCGCAGAGACTCCTCGATAGGCACGTTTGGGCGTAGACATTATGCTGGGACTCAATTTGACAATATTTCTTGTCGAAATTATAGTGGGCTGACCCGTATTCTGGCAACACATCCATAAACACTATAACTCCTTGAATTAAATACATGAGCCCAACCATGAGCGAATTCTCTACGATAACTCACTTCGCAGGCACACGTAGCTCACTGCGCCCCATGGAGCGTGTTGATAATGTTCGGCAGGCTGCCCAGGATTTTCGCCGAGACATGCTGGCTCGTCCGCAAGTACGCTTCTATAAATCGTTTGAGCTGGTTCGCGTTCCCTATCCAAGTAAATATGCTTACCTGAATGCTTTTGGACTTCCTACGCCCTGGGTTCATTTGTGCAATCGATTGTTTGTCATCCAATTTGATAGTTCAGAGGGGCTCAAAACCCTTCTGGTCAGCCCCTCTGACTGGGAACATCAGCGCGCTACTCCTTTTTTTGCCCAGCTTGATGCTAGTGCGGGCCGTTTTGCACCGATCATGGAAAAGGCTATCTTCAAAAAAACCTCGACCGTGCTGCAATGTCTGGCCCAAATTGGGCTTAAACCTGAAGATGTGGATTATCTGACCTATGATCATTTGCATACACAAAACCTAACCCGCTGGCTGGGTGGAGCAGGTCAACGGGCAATTTTTCCGAATGCCAAGTTATTGGTGATGCGTGAAGAATGGGAAAGTACCCTGTCCCTGATTCCTTGGCATAATCAATGGTATTGCCCGGGCGGCATAGCAGGTATTGCGCAGGACCGTGTTGTACTCTTGGACGACAGCGTATTTTTAGGGGATGGCTCGGTAGCCCTGATGCGTAGCCCAGGACATACTGCTGGTAATCACTCCATTGTTGCTCATACAAAACAAGGCTTGCTGGTTACCAGTGAAAATGGGGTCAGTCTTGATGCCTATGAACCCAAGTATTCCAAAATCATAGGGCTTGCCGATTTTGCCCGACGCACAGGTTCGGAAATCGTGATCAATGGCAACACGCTGGAATATGGTGTTGATCAATATATTTCCATGGTGCAAGAAAAATGTGTTGCCGGCCCTAATCCTCTGGATGATCGCTGGCCCAATATGGCACCCTCTTCAGAATCTGATGGTCATTGGTTATTCCCAGGTACCACGCCTACTTTTCGCGTAGGCGACTTGGAATTTGGTCACTTCCAGACACCTAGCGCACGGAGTTAATGACATGAACCAGACCTTTTTGGTCACCGGCGCAGCCTCCGGCATAGGCTACGAGCTGACCCGGCAACTGCTAGAACTAGGACATAGTGTCTGTGCCTGCGATATCAATACTGCGCCTATGCAAGCGCTGGTCAAACCTACGCAGAGGCCAGATCAATTGCGTCTTGAACGTCTTGATGTTCGTGATGCTGATGCCTGGAATACTTTGGTAGACCGTTTGATCACAGCGTGGACCAAGCTCGATGTTCTGGCTAATGTAGCGGGTGTACTGCGCGATAACTGGGTCAAGGATGCCACCGCTGATGATGTTAATTTTCACTTTGATATCAATGTGAAAGGCACTATTTTTGGTATGCAGGCTGCTCTGCGCCACATGTTACCCCGCCATCAGGGACACATCATCAACATAGCTTCTCTAGCAGGGCTTTCACCGGTACCCGGTTTAGGTCTTTATAGCGCAAGCAAATTTGCGGTGCGTGGCTACTCGCTGGTTGCCGGTATGGAACTGGCTGACCAGGGGATCGCGGTGACCACGATTTGCCCCGATGCGGTGCAAACCCCCATGCTTGATATCCAGAAGGACAAAGAGCAGGCTGCCTTGACCTTCTCCGGGCCGAGAGCGCTAAGTACTGAAGAAGTCGTTGCTGCTATTCTCGGTCCAGCCTTGAAAGATCGCCCGCTGGAAATCATGTTGCCCTATTGGCGAGGAGCTGTCGCCAAAGCAGCCGGAAGTTTTCCCTCACTTTCTGCTAAAGCCCTGAATAGGTTTCGCAATTCAGGCCAAAAGCGTCAACAAGCTATTCGACAGGGTAAAGACTCGACACAAAAGTAGCTCGATATTAAATCTTTAGGCATGAACACCAGTCCGCGCATTCCCCTTCTTAGGCGATACCAGCATTGCGCCAATAGGGGGTCAAGCGGACGGTTTGGATTTTGACGTTAACAGAACACGCCCTCATCAAGTGTTAGCGGCTCTGTAATACCGCCTGATTCTGCAGCGTAATTTTGCAGGTATAAAACCGCGTAATTCTAACTCGTAAAATCTTTCTGCTGCGGTTGTGTGGGGCAGAATCATCACGCCATACCAAAGTCGATCTCCATTCATACGCACTAAGTCTTCGCCCCTCTTGCACAATGATGACGGCATCGAACTGCTCCTGCTCAGGTGTCAGACTTTGCACCGAGGCTGGCGATGTAGTTGCGGATTCTCATCAAGCTGACCATCTATTCTCACTTGTCTTGATTGGTCGTTCGCACTCAACTTGACAGCAGAAGGATGGACTGGGAAATGTCAGTCGGCGCCTTTATAGTCAAGGGACTCCCTGCATCCTTTTTGGAACGCAAGCTTATTGCCCCAGCAATGCAGCCGAAGCTTCCATCTGCTCATTTTCAAACGCAGGTGCGAAATCATCTAGCTCATCTTCCCTAAGCCCAACATCCTGACTGAGTGCAAGCTGTCGCCAGTTCAGCACGGCAGCATGCACCTCAGCCAAGACAGCCAGCGCCTGCTCAGCATCCAACGCAAAGTAATCGGCTCGATCCAACAGCATGGATATGTCGGTGATCGGCCCATCTTCTTCCGACAGCCAGGTCTTGGACTCCCGATCCTCGTCCGGAAAGGGATTGAGGTCGAAGGCCGGTGCCAGGCGCCATAGTCCTTTCTCGACATGCAAGAATCCGTGGTTCTGCAGGTGGTCATCCACATTGGTGATCAGCAGGTTGAGCACCAGGCGACGCCAGAGTTGCTGTATATCCTGCAAGGGAGAGTGACCATAGGAGCGAATGGCATCGGCAATCTCGGTGTAGCTACGATCTTGTGCACGAGAAGCCTGGAGCAAGGAAGCGGCGGACTGGTAGGGAATCCGCCCGTCAGCATCATCACGGTCAAATCGGCGAATAACCGCTACCGGCACCGCCTCCAGGTACACGATGCGGGCTGAGGCGGCGTCGATACCCGCCTTCGCAGCCAACTTCAAAGCCAGCACTTCACCCTGTGTGACGCTGCGTGCGTCTCCCACACTCGGAAATTTGCCGATGGCAAGGCAACCATCCTCGTCCACCATCGTGCACTTGGGGCGCATACCACCCAGCGATGTTCCCTTACCTTGCAGGTAGCGGAGGTCATCGATGGTTTCTTGTCCGAGCTCTACCGCCCGGCTTGCCTGGAATATCCGCTCCAGCTCGATTAGCGGCGGCGTGCTACGGTGCCCCTCCTGCCCCGTCCGGTGCCAATCCCCATCAGGATCACGCAATCGCAGTGCGCCAACTCGGCTGAAATCATCAACCGCCAGCAGATAATCCATCTCGGTCAGCGCAGAGAGATGCGGCTCATTTCTGCGGCGCTTGGCGTGGTCACGGGCAATGACACGCCGGCCCCAGGCATCAGGCACCGTATCTGCTATGGCCCCATGAAAAACCGAATCAACAGGTAAAGTCGCCTTGTGCGGCTGGTAACCCGGTACAAACTGTAAGTCAGCAGAGATATTGAACCCCTGTGGACTTGCCAGCCAGGCCTCGTCATAGGCAACAGTCGTATTCTCTCGCTGTCCCTGCCTGACGTAGGCCAGCGACCCCACCGGCATCCCCGCCTTGCCGATGCACAGTTGAACCTGCCGGCGAATAGATGTCACGGCAGCCCTCATAGTGCCCCCGTGGAGCCTGACTTGCGGCGAATACGCTTCGGCAACTGTTCATCCATGAGGGTCAGACCGATGTCGTCCTTCGAGGTATCCAGCAAATCCTCTAATGCCTGAATCTCGCCGAATACATACATAGCGCGGGCAAAGAAGTGAATCGGCACACGAACATCACCCTTCTCCATACGCCGGACTGTCGACAATGAGGCCCCCATGCGCTCTGCCATGGACTCCTGGGAGATATGACGCCGACGCCGGGCCAGCGAAATGTCACCACCCAGCTTGCGAATGGCTCGCTCGACGGGCAGTGGAAGCGGTGAGTTCCCGCTAAGTGTCCCCATAGGAGTGCTTTCCGGCCTTAACTAATCCAATAGGAGCATTATAGAGGATCGGCCAGAAATATCAATAATGGCTCCCAGGGGAGCGATTAAAAACAAAAATAGCTCTGATCAGAATGCTATGGGCATGGCTCGGAAAACTGGCGCCAACTGTGAACCCCCTCAAACAAGCAGAGTTGTCCAGCCTCGCTTGGACAATAACTGTCGTAGCCAGT
>JAJZHP010000140.1 GCA_021804355.1 Pseudomonadota bacterium
CGCCAGCAAAACTCTATGGCCGGGCAACGGCAAGGGCTGCTGCATATCCCAGGACGCATGAAATTCTTTAAGATCTGAAGTTTGCCAGGCAGCGTGCAACTGCCCACGGAAACGACAGACTTCAACCCCTGACCAGCTCAATAAAGGCGCTGTACCCCCGGTCACTTCCAGAAATTCCGTACACAGACGCTGCATCAGCTGGCGACTTGGCCGGGGCAGACCCTTCTCTTTGAGCCATAACCTTAAAATTCGTGCGCGCCTTTGCACCGACAACGCAAGCAGGGGTGCCACGGAAATGCGCCCCCCTTCGCCCAAGCTCTTTAGAACATCACGATCCAGGACTTCCAACTGTGCAAAAACGTCCTGACTTTCCCGAGCCAAGGCCACCAGATGTTCCACCGTAGCGGGCCAACGCGCTTCCAGCTGGGGCAACACCTCGTGGCGCAGATAGTTTCGTGAAAAGTGTATCTGTAAATTACTGGGATCCTCAATCCAGGACACCTCTTGCTGATGCATCCAGTCGGCGATCCATGCACGACGAAGACCCAGCAACGGCCGCCATATCCGCCAATATTGGCGTTGCTGACTCCAGAGGGCATCATCCTCCATGCCTCGCAATCCATCCAGCCCTGTGCCGCGACACAGCCGAAACATCAAGGTCTCGGCCTGGTCATCAGCATGATGAGCCAACAACAGGGCGTCTCCGGCCTGCAAGATCTGCGCATAGGCCTGACGCCTGGCCTGGCGAGCCATGGCCTCGACGCTGGCGCCTGCAGGGACCTGCACCCTGATCACCTGCACCGGCACCCCCCACGCAGCACCCCGTTGCAGACAATGTTCTGCCCAGGCATCTGCATCCGGCTGTAAACCATGATGCACATGAACAGCTAGCAGGGGTGGCCACTCAGGGGTACGCAGGCATACCAAGCCCCAAAGCAGGGCTGTGGAATCCATGCCTCCGCTCAAGCCCACCACCAGCCTGCCCTGCACCTGGGACAAACGACTCTGCAAAAAAGTTTGCAGGGCTGCCAGCACTTCCATACGGTGTTCCCTAGCGTGGAGCCATGCGGATGGCTCCATCGATACGTACCGTCTCACCATTCATAAAGGTATTTTGCAAGATATGTAGCACCAACCGGGCATACTCTTCAGGGTGCCCCAAACGCTTGGGGAACTGAGTCATGGCAATGAGCGGCTGTTTGACTTCATCGGGCGATGCCTGCATCAGCGGCGTATCAAAAATGCCGGGAGCTACCGTATTGACACGTATACCCAGACCGGCCAGGTCACGAGCCATGGGCAAGGTCATACCTACGATACCGCCTTTGGAAGCGCTGTAAGCTACCTGTCCAATCTGTCCCTCAAAGGCCGCGACCGAAGCCGTATGCACAATGCAGCCGCGCTCGCCCTCGGCATTGGGTTCATTCATGGCCATACGTGCCGCTACCAGACGCGCCATATTAAAGCTACCGACCAGATTGACCTGTATGACCTGAGCGAACTGAGCCAAAGGCATAGGACCCTGTTTGCCTACCGTCCGGCTGGCAGCCCCTATCCCGGCACAATTAACCAAAGCATGCACACTACCCCAGGCTTGCACCACCTGGTCCAAGGCTTGGGTCACCGACGCTTCATCGGTAACATCTACCACGGCAGCACGCGCAGAAGCTCCCAGTTCATGCGCCACAGCCAATACCTCTGCATTGCGATCAAACAAGGCTACTCGCGCTCCTTCCAGCAGGGCTTGGCGCGCTGTCGCCAGACCCAGGCCGGAGGCTCCTCCGGTAATGACCACCACCGCTTGTTTAATCTGCATAGTTAACCTCTAGTCTTAAGTTTTCTTAAGTAGTGAACGTCGACGCATACGCCCACCCAATACCAGGATATCCTGATAATGCACGGGCAATAAACGCGAAATCAGGTCGATCACGCGAGCGTCCGGACCAATCAACAACCGCCGCTGGTTGCGTCGAATGGCACGAACAATAGTCTCAGCAGCGGCTTCTGGCGTAGTCATAAACGCCTTTTCCATCTCGCGTTTGGCACCAGGACCGGTAAAACCTGACGATTGTGTCATGCGTGCATTCGCTGCAATATTGGTTTTAATGCCCCCTGGATGTACACAGGTTACCCCTATGGGCGCACCTTCAATAGCCAGCTCCTCACGTAATGACTCGGTAAATCCCTTGACGGCAAACTTGGCAGCATTGTAGGCAGACTGCGTAGGCACGCCAATCAAACCAAAAACACTGGAGATATTGACTACATGCCCTTCCCCCGCCGTCTTAAGATGCGGCAAGAAGGCCTTGGTGCCATAGACAACGCCCCAGAAGTTGATATTCATCAGCCACTCAAAATCCTCGTAGCTCATGTCTTCTACCGTAGCTCCTAAGGCTACACCGGCATTATTAATAATGACATGAATCTGCCCATGTTCTTTAGCTACAGCATCAGCCCAGGCATACACAGCATCGCGATCAGCAACATCCAGTCGGGTTGCACCCACACGTACTCCGGCCTGGCGGCAAGACTGGGCAACGGCCAGGACAGCGGCTTCGTCGATATCGGACAGAGACAAATGACATCCCTGCGCCGCCAACAGCAACGCCGTAGCCTTACCTATACCCGAGCCTGCTCCCGTGATAGCTACCACTTTATCTTTGAGAACTTTCATCACTCACCCTAGCTATATCATCCATAGTCTGCGCTAGGGTAGGCAGTGGTAACCAGCTGGTCAATGGGCCAACGGGACAGATTCCTGCGGCAGAGCAGCCAACAAGGCCTCGGCCATCCTGGTTTCCAACCACCACTGCGGACGCAACCAACTCCCCCCCATAAATCCCACATGCCCGCCACGCTCGCAGTACTCCAGACGGATACTGGCTGATAACTGTGCGGCGTCAGGCAGGATATCAGGCTGCATGAAAGGGTCATCGAGAGCATGCACAATCAGCGTAGGTCGACGTATGCCCGGTAAATAACGACCACATCCGCTTAAGGCATAATACTCGCTGGCGCTGCCAAAACCATGTACGGGAGCAGTGTAGGCCTCATCAAATTCACGAAAACAGCGGGCCCGTAAAGCGCCCTCAATATCGGTGGAGGCATCCCAGATCACCGTAGGTCGTTTAGCCCTCAGCCTAGCCTGCAAACCACGCAACAAATGCCGCTGATAGCAGCGTGACCAACCTCGCTCCAGGCGCTGTATGCAAGGCTCCAGCTGAAACGGAGGACTGGCTACCACGGCACTGCACAATAATGAATGTTCACCCTCTTCACCGAGTGACTTAAGTACGATATTGGCCCCCAGGGACCAGCCAGCCGCCAGCAAAGGACTCTGAGGTTCACGTCGATGCAACTGTTGCAAGACAAAATGAAAATCCGCAGTATCACCATGATGATAGCCTCTAGGCAAACGGTTCAGATCGGGACCTGCGCCTCGCAATAACAATAAACCTACTCGCCACCCTTGCCTGCCCATACACTGAGCCAGACCACAAGCATACTTGGAGTGCATGCCACCACCTAAGCCATGTACCAGAATCAACCGGGGGCCAGATCCGTTACCATGCCAGGCTACATCGACAAAATCACCATCAGGGAGCTCAAAACGCTCCCTGCGCCAGCGTAACTTAGGCCGGGGACGCAATAACGCAGGCACCACCGTTTGCACATGCGCCTGGGCCAATCCGGGAACGGGCCTGAAGCTAGCAGGCACCACCAAGCCATGCTGACACAGGGTATCCATACTCAGCGCCCTGCCAGCCAATGCACTGAAAACAACCCCAGCAGTGTCATCGCCAACGAACCGGTCACATGAACAGCAATGGCGACTGCCGCCGCCGCCCAACGACCTGATTGCAATTGCGTGACCACTTCAGCCGAAAACGTAGAAAACGTTGTCAATCCACCACAAAAACCCGTCACCACCAGCCACCGCCACTCAGGAGACAACCCCGGCTGCAGCGTAAAAACCCCCACAGCAGCGCCAATAATCAGCCCTCCGAGTAAATTAGCCACCAGGGTACCTGGAGGCAACGCTGGGTACAAAGCATTGAGGCCCTGCCCCAGTTGCCAGCGCAATAGAGCACCCACAGCAGCGCCCAGACTGATGACCAGAACCGGACGCATCATGCTTGTGCACCTAATTGGCCATACTCGACAGCTGATTTGACATAAAACAGCTTGACGCCTGCCTGGGTCAGATGCTGCAACAGGCGATCCCCGTCCGCACAACTGGCTGCTACTGAAATCTGTTGCGGTTGGTCACCCAGTTCAAAAAAATGAGCGGAGTGTAGGGAGCCATGGCTACCGAAGCCTTGTTCTGCCGCCGTCAAGGTAGCACCACTCAACCCCAAGCTGCGGATGGTATCCAGCAACCATTCGGCCAACATCTGATGATGATGGCGCTGATTTTGAGTGAAATAAAACTGCAAAAGATAACCCTGCATACGCTCTCCCTAACGATCTGTTCTGAACCAGGCATGTCGGCCATGCTCTTTAACGTGGTACAACGCCTGATCAGCTTGCATCAGTAACGACGATAGATTCAGCGATGATGAAGGCACAACGCTTGCGATGCCTATGCTGACGGTCACCCAAGCCGCTGTGGGTGAGGTCTTATGTTCTAAAGCCAATGCATCAATCAATTTCATGATGCGATCAGCCACATCCTCGCCCCCTGACGCAGGCGTAGCTGGCAACAACAAGGCAAACTCTTCTCCTCCATAACGACAGGCAAGATCAGCGGGACGATTCAATGCCTTTTCAAGGACCTGAGCCACTTCCCGCAGGCAAGCATCACCAGCCACATGCCCATAATTATCATTGTACTTTTTGAAGTGATCTACATCCACCAAAAGTAAAGTTATCGGCTGCTTATCCCGCCCCTGACGCTCCCACTCCTGCGCAATCGCTTCATCAAATCGTCGACGATTAGCCAACCCTGTCAAAGCATCACGCGATGCCAACTCCGCCAGCTGTCGATTCAAGCGCTGCCGCTCTTCTGATTCAGCCAGCAACAACAAACCCTGTAGCAAGTTAAATTTTTCATGGCGCTCCATCAGCCAGCATATAAAACCACCCACTAACATACTGACAATAAGATAAAAAGCCATCATGGAATAATCAGGGTCCACAGCATCTTTACGTACCCAAAAGACCGCCATGACGATGCCGGCCACATTGGTATAGATAAAAGCACGCAGAGATAGCCGCAAGGCAGCGCCGGAAATTAGAATCAGAAACACGGAGGCATAGGACAATAACTGGGCTGTCCGAGAAGCCCCCAACATCGATGTCGTCATCAGCAAGCTCGCCAGAATAACGGCAGCCAAACTACCAACAACCATAGGATAGTAACGTCGCATCAGGGAGAAACAAAGAAAACCGGGCCAAACCAAAATTAACAGACCAACATCAAACAGTACAGTTTGCCACCAAATCCTGCCCTGCCAACCTTGTATGTCAACCTTGAAACAGGCATCAACCAGAACAATCATCAATACAGCCAGGGCAACTGCCGCCGGTGCACCCACCTTAATATACCGTGAGAAGTCCTGCTGACGATAACGACGAAAAACCTGCCCCA
>JAJZHP010000001.1 GCA_021804355.1 Pseudomonadota bacterium
ATTCGGTGCTGCATAGATTTCGGCCCAAGGGTAGCGAAGAGCAAAGTTGACCAGTTCAGCATCATTCACCTGTCCCTGGCGGGCACGGTGCAGGATGGCATTCATCATGTCAGCTTTATTGGCTGCGTAGCGGGGCATGGGTAACGGCCTTGGTTGAGGGATGCACATCATAATGATGTATGATGAATATGCTGCGACAAAAATATGAATAGGAAATTTCAGGCACGTACACGGGTAACGCGGATAACTCCTTTGATAATACGCATACGGCGCAGAACGCGGGCCAGATGAACACGATCATGTACGATCACACTCAAGTTGACGACTGACTGATGTGAATCTTTTTCATGCAGCGCTATGGCTTCAATGTTGGCATCAGCCTCCGTGATGTGGGTGGCCAGTACCGCTAGAAGGCCGCGCTGGTTTTCAAGGTCGACACGCAAATCTACCTGAAATTCCCGGTCAACACGTTCAGACCAACTGAGGGGTAGGCACTTATCGGGGTTCTCACGTAATTCAGCAGCTATATTGCGGCAATTGTCGCGATGCACCACCAGTCCCCTGCCTGAACTCATATGACCGACGATTTCATCCCCAGGAATGGGGCGACAGCAGCGTGCGTAGGTCAAAACCATGCCCTCAGTCCCGCGTATGGCCATGCTGCTTCGTGGACTGCCTCCTGATCGCGAGCCTTCCTCATGGGTACTGAGCCCGGTGAGGCGGTGAGCTACCAGCGGAGCCAGCCGATTTCCCAAACCAATGTCCTGCAGGAGTTGGTCGAGATCCACAGCATTTAATTCACCAAGAACGGTTTGAAGCCGGAGGGGATCCAGTAACGCTATACCACTGCCCGTTGAGCTGAGCGCCCGCTCTAACAACCGACGCCCTAGATCCACAGCCTCATTGGCCTGTTGGTCTTTCAGGAAGTGACGAATATTGGCGCGAGCCTTACTGGTGACCACAAAATTTAGCCATGCTGGGTTGGGCCGCGCTCCGGGAGCCGTGATGATTTCTACCGTCTGCCCGCTTTGTAAGGGGAGCGACAATGGAGCAAGACGGTTATCGATACGGGCGGCAACACAGGTGTTGCCAATGTCCGAATGCACGGTGTAGGCGAAATCTACCGCCGTCGCACCTTGCGCCAGGGTCAGAATACGTCCTTTGGGAGTAAAGACATAAACTTCATCAGGAAAGAGATCAATTTTAACATGCTCGATAAACTCCATGGAGTTCCCGGCATTTTGCTGAATCTCCAGCAGCGATTTAATCCATTCCCGAGCGCGTGACTGTGAGGTATTGGTGAAACCTTCTGACTTGTACAACCAGTGAGCAGCGATGCCATTGTTGGCCATGGCTTCCATGGCTTCGGTACGAACTTGAATTTCAATAGGAACGCCGCGTTGACCGATCAGAATGGTATGCAGCGACTGGTACCCATTCGCCTTAGGGATAGCAATATAGTCCTTGAATTTACCTGGAACAGGTTTATAAAGATTATGAATGACACCTAGCGCACGATAACAGGAATCTACTGTGTCAGTGACAATTCGAAAACCGTAGACATCCATGATTTCAGAGAAGGATTTTCGTTTTTCCCGCATTTTGGTGTAGATGCTGAACAGGTGTTTTTCTCTGCCCATGACACGCACTTGCAGCCCTTCCCCACGCAGGCGTTGCTCGAGGGATTCTCGTATGCTGTTGAGCATTTCCTTGCGGTTGCCGCGTGCCGATTTAACAGCTTTAGCTATCAGATTGGCGCGCATCGGATAAAGAACAGCAAATCCTAAATCTTCATACTCCATGCGCAGTTCATTCATGCCTAATCTATTGGCAATCGGTGCGTAGATCTCCAGCGTTTCTTCAGCAATACGTCGGCTTTTTTCAGGAGCAAGCACATCCAGTGTCCGCATATTGTGTAAACGATCGGCTAGTTTGACCAGGATCACCCGAATATCCTGTGTCATGGCCAGCATCATTTTACGAAAATTTTCAGCTTTTGCTTCAGCCTTGGAACCAAACTGTACCTGCGTCAGTTTGGTTACACCATCGACCAGGCGCGCAACATCATCGCCAAAGACTTTGGCCAGATCTGCTTTCGTGATATGAGTATCTTCAATGACATCATGGAGCATGGCTGCCATGATGCTTTGATGGTCCATGTGCATGCCACACAGGATTCCAGCGACAGCAAGCGGGTGAGTAATATACGGGGCGCCATTACGGCGAAATTGTCCGCGATGAGCTTTCTCTGCGAGGAAATAAGCCTGACGTATCAGGTCGATTTGATCATGGCTTAGATAAGCATCAAGGCGTAGGCTGAGGGCATCAAGGTCAGTATGATCGATCTCTTCTGTGCGCTTGAGCTCGACACCCGACGTCATGACGCCCCCCCGGAATCAACCGATCTCCGGCCCGTCAAGGGACAGGGTGGGTGCAAGGACAGGAGGATCTTCGGCTTTTTGCGTAAGAATGTCGCGAGTGATAAAGCCACCTGCGATTTCTCGCAAGGCCATGACGGTAGGCTTGTCATTATCCCAAGGCAAATGGGGCTCTTTTCCCCCAGTGGCCAACTGCCTTGCACGGCGCGTTGCCACCAGCACCAGTTCAAAACGGTTATCCAGTTTGTCGAGACAGTCTTCTACCGTAACGCGAGCCATCAACTTACCCCAAATACTTCACTAGGACTGATCACTATACGACAATGTAGTCAATCCAGCAAGTTATTCAAAAGTTGGGCATGCCGAAGTATTTGTGGTTTTCGGCGTAGACGTGCGGTTGCCGTAATATGTCGCAAATCCTGCAAGGCATGCTGGAAGTCATCGTTGATAATAAGATAATCAAAGGCATCATGGTGACGAATATCAGCGACCGCTGAATGTAGTCGCTGCTCAATGACACTGTCAGTATCTTGACCTCGAGAGGTCAGGCGTTCACGAAGCGCAGCCAGTGAGGGGGGGAGGATGAAAACGCTCACGGCATCAGGGTATATATTGCGGACCTGAGCGGCCCCCTGCCAATCGATTTCAAGGAGCACATCCCGGTCAGCCATCAACAGCTGGTCTACTTCCTGCCGTGAGGTGCCATAATAATTACCAAAAACCTCGGCATACTCAAGAAAGTCTTGCTGTGCGATAAGTTTCTTGAAGCGTGGACGTTCGACAAAATGATAATTAACGCCATCTACTTCACCGGGGCGCTGCGGGCGAGTGGTATGGGATACGGAAACGCTTAAGGTAGGATGGTCTTGCATGAGAGCGCTAACCAGAGAAGTTTTGCCGGTACCTGAAGCAGCGGTAACAATCAATAATGATCCAGACATAAAGTCATCACTCCAGGTTTTGAATTTGTTCGCGCATCTGTTCAATCAGGACTTTAAGTTCAACGGAAGCCAATGTACTGTCGCTACTGACAGATTTCGAGGCCAGGGTATTGGCTTCGCGGTTGAACTCCTGCAGCAGAAAATCAAGACGTCGTCCGACAGGACCACCCTGTTCGAGGACTCGCCTGAACTCATCGACATGGGTTCGTAAACGGTCCAACTCTTCAGTAACATCCATACGCTGGATCAAAAGCACAATTTCTTGTTCCATGCGCTCACGGTCAAGTTGAATCGAAAGCTCTTTAAGTCGTGCGACGAGTCGCGATTGCTGGTGTTCCAAAATATGAGGAATGGAAGCAACCAGCTGGGTCAGTACGTGATCAAGCTGATCAAGTTTTTCCATAATCACGGCTTTGAGGGCCTGCCCCTCGCGCTCTCGAGCTTCGATAAATTGCTTGATAACGTCACGGGCCAGCTGCAAAACATGATCGTTTAATGCAATAGGCATGTTGGGGTTATGGGTCAGTACCCCCGGTATACGCAAAACTTCAAGAGCACTCACGGGAGCCGTATGGCGCGCCAGCGCATCGATTTCTGCAGCCAAGTGTAATAGATTCTCTGCCAGTGCTTTATTTAATACGGGTTGATCCGTGGTGCCCGGGTCCAGACGCACAAAAAGCTCAAGTTTGCCTCGTGTCACGACGGCTCGAATCAGTTCACGCAGTGCTGGCTCCAGAGCATGCAGACTATCCGGTAGTCGTAGCACTACCTCCAGATAACGATGATTGACCGAGCGCAGCTCACACTGGACATGGATGGATTCAGTATGCCCACTGGCGTGAGCAAAAGCTGTCATGGATCGAATGGTGGACATGCAGAACTATCCTTTAGGGTTCCTGGCATCTAGTATGGCATAAGCTATGGATCAATATATAACAGGTCTCATCACCCACCTGTCAGTAAGGCATTCGGTTATACTGACGCTTTTGAGATACGAGGATTACCCGCATGCGTCCTTCTGGCCGGCAACCTGATCAGCTGCGCGATTTGCGCATAACACGTCACTATACCCGCCATGCGGAAGGCTCGGTCTTGGTGGAGTATGGGGAGACCAAAGTTATCTGTACGGCAAGCGTAGAGAGCGGCGTGCCTCGTTTTATCAAGGGTACGGGTGAAGGCTGGGTCACCGCAGAGTATGGAATGTTGCCACGGGCAACACATACTCGCGGAGATCGTGAAGCTGCTCGCGGTAAACAATCGGGACGAACCCAGGAAATACAGCGCCTGATTGGGCGTAGCCTCAGGGCTGCTGTGGATCTCAAGAAATTAGGTGAAAATTCCATACATATAGACTGTGATGTGATACAGGCTGATGGCGGTACACGTACAGCTTCCATTACAGGAGCCTGTGTTGCGCTGGCTGATGCGCTGGCTGTCATGCTTGAGCGTAAGCAGATCAAATTTGACCCTTTAAATAGCTTAGTGGCTGCAGTATCCGTGGGTATGTATGAAGGACAGCCAGTTTTGGATCTCGATTATGCTGAAGACTCAGCATGTGACACCGACATGAACGTAGTTATGACCCAGCACGGACAATTTGTTGAAATTCAGGGTACAGCAGAAGGCTCCGCCTTGACACGGCAACAAGTGGATAGTTTGCTGAACCTTGCAGAGCAAGGTATTCAGGGCATTATTCAGCAACAGAAGCAGGCTTTGGGCTGGTAGGAAGGGCTTCATGGAAGTGCTTGCTCGAGGGCTCATTCTTGATCTGGTGATGGTTCGTCATCCGCACCCCTGTCCCGTACGCGATATGTTGTTGGCGGGGCGCGTGTTTGCCATGACAGACAACAGCATTCGAGTTACCGTTACGCGATTGGTGACTCAGGGACAACTATCCGCTGCCGGACGTGGTCAGTATGTCATGGGGCCAAGTTCTGAAAATTTGGCGCAAGAACTTAGAACCTGGCGACAGGCTGAATCCCGTTTGCGTGCCTGGGATGGACATTACCTGATGGTCTATACAGGTGATAGGAGTCGAAGTGATCGCAGCGCCCTGAGGCGACAGGAACGTGCATTAGCCTTGCTGGGGTTTCGCGAAGTGCGTCGTGGATTGGCTCTTCGCCCGGACAATCTGGAGGCTACTTTAGTTGCTGTGCGTCAGCGCTTGCAGGCGCTGGGCCTACCTCAAGAAGCCCTGGTGGCGAGGTTAGATGGGCTTGAGCCTTCCGAAGAATCCGTGTTGCGTGATTTATGGCCGTTGCAAGCGCTAGGCAACAATTACCGGGAGCTTCATCAACAGCTGCAAGACTGGTTGAAGCAGGCTGCAAACTTACCCTTGGAACAAGCTGCCCGAGAAAGTTTTACCTTGGGACGCGTTGCTATCCACCACGTTTTGTTCGACCCCTTGTTGCCAGAGCCCTGGATAGATGCGCAAGCAAGACGCGTATTTTTTCAGGGGGTCATCGCTTTTGATGCATTTGGTCAGGATATCTGGCGCCGATTTTTAGAGTAGGTGTTTCTTTAAACTAAACTAAACTTCATATTTAGATTTGGCATGTTCGCGTTATTCGTACTATCGTACTAGCTGGTGATTCTCAATAGGATGAGGAATCGGCGCATGTATGTTAGGTGCCTAACACATAATTTCAAAAGGCTAGCGACGCAATCATCGGCTGACTGGGGTGTTGTCGAGGCCAGGTTGCATGGTTAAGCGCGCGTTTGCAGTATCGGATTATGAAAATCCGGGGGTTTTACGACTGGCCTTGACTATTTTAAGCATGATCCCCCACCGTTCCCGCATCACCTCACGTCAGGTCCTGCAACAATTGCAGCAGTCCCATGGCATGGTTGTCAGTGAGAGAACGGTGCAGCGCACCTTACGCAGGCTGGTGGATGAATGTGGCATCGAATGCGATATGCGCGATAAGCCCTACGGCTATCGTTGGTCGCCGGGCAGCCTCCCCTGGGTGGCTGGGCTGCTAAGTGATACCGAAACCATGTTGATAGCACTGGCCAGACAAAATATTCAGCTGAATTTCCCTGCCACCGTGGAAACTCATCATGTAGGTAGCAGCACCATCGAACGTTGGCAGGAAAGAATCAGGATAGAACCTGCCTGTGCCCCGTGTCAGGCACCTAAACTAGATTCAGAAATTTTAGCAGTCATCAGTGAAGCGCTATACAGGGATCTGGAACTGGGTATTAGCTACACTAATTTACAGGGTGAACTGTACGAGGTCAGAGTTGCTCCCTTAGGCTTGATTCAAAAGGGGCTAGGTTTCTATCTCGTGTTTAATAGCTTGGAACATCAGAGCATAGATCATGTCAGTCTGTTCCGAATTCGCCAAGCCCGTATGGGTCAAGATTTGATTGAGCGCCCGCAAGGATTTAGGTTAAGTGACTATGAAGGTAACGGACATTTCACCCGTCATGGTCAGCGTATTAATCTAAGTTTTAATATCAAGACCGAGGTGGGTGCTCATCTCGTAGATACTCCTTTACATCCTGAACAAAAAGTTACGGTTCATGAGAATTGCCTGGAAATTCAGGCAACTCTTGAAGAATCTCATACCTTGCATCGCTGGCTACGCAGCATGGGTGATGATATCTGGAACCTTAAACTCCACGTCCATGAGGAAGCGGATGTGTCTTGATAGCAGCCGTTACGGTGTAGGTGCTGCCCTGTTTGAGCTTTTCATGATTCCCGAAAACTTCATGCAGGGTACGTGCCATAAATTCTCGTAGACCATTGATGGTAACCAGGGTCATGCGACCACCTGGTTTGAGATGAGCATAGGCATCCACAAGGAATAAATAGTGTTGCTCTTTGCTGGCTTTAGCAGGCAGGTTACATACCACATGATCAAAAAATTGGTGGGTATCGATATGTTGTAGCCCATTGCTCAGCTGAGCTTCTGCATTATTAAGATGATTACGAGCGATATTGCGCCGCGCATACTCAACAGCTACAAAATCTTTGTCCACCAAAAGGGTCCGACCCTCAGGGGCTCGCTTGGCCAAGGTCAGACCCAGCACACCGTAACCACATCCTAAGTCCAGAATATCGTCGCTACGACCTACATCCATGTATCGTAGTAGTAGACGTGAGCCTTCATCGACGCTTTCAGGTGAAAACAGTCCCCAGGTACTGATCAGGGAGAGCGATGTACCGTCTATATCGGCTTCGATAGCAATATCCTGACGCCAACGCGTCAAGGTCGCCTTATCAGGGGCACCAGCATGTTTTTTCACAGGTCATAATCCATAATCAGGGGGGCGTGGTCAGAAAACCGTTGTTCCTTGTATATACTGGCAGATTTAATGCGTGCACGTAGGTTGGCAGAAGTAATCTGGTAATCGATACGCCAACCTACATTATTAGCATAAGCCTGACCACGATTGGACCACCACGTATACTGCTCAGGGCGGATATCGACCTGTCGGAAGGCGTCTATCATGCCTACCTCATCAAAAAGCTGAGTTAACCAAGCGCGTTCATGCGGCAGAAAACCGGAATTCTTTTGATTGCCACGCCAGTTTTTAAGATCGATGGGATGGTGAGCCATGTTCCAATCACCACAGATGATAAGCTGTTGTCCGGCCAGGGCTCGTGCCTTGAGTTCGGGTAGTAATAATTCAAGGAAAGTGTCTTTGCGTGCCTGCGCCTCTGGGCCTGAACTACCTGAAGGCAAATAAAGCGAAACCACGATCAGCTCACCGAAATGGGCCTCCAGCCAGCGGCCCTCGCTATCACACAGGGGAAAACCTAAGCCTCTGCGAATCAGGTCTGGTTTCAGGCGGCTGTATATACCCGTGCCACTATAACCAGGTCGTTCGGCATCAAAAAAATAGCTATGCCAGTCCGAAGGACGATGATCAAGACCTAGCTGATGTTCTTGAGCCTTAGTCTCCTGAACACATACGATATCAGCGCCACTCTGTTGTATCCAGGGTATGAATCCCTTGTTAGTTGCCGAACGCAGTCCGTTAAGGTTGGCAGAAACGATACGCATGAGCATGGCCCAACAAGGTGGAATGCGTTTATGATAGCGGAATTGATGGCTATTCTGACAGCGACTATCTGCCAATGAAAACTTATCAGCATGAATTTATAAGATTTGCCCTAGAAACCGGGGTGCTAAAATTTGGTAACTTCATTCTGAAATCGGGAAGAACGAGCCCCTATTTCTTCAACGCTGGCTTATTCAATCAGGGGAAGACCTTAGCTAAGCTGGGGTATTTTTACGCAGCGGCTTTGCAAGATTTATCTATGGAAGCTGATCTGCTTTTTGGACCCGCTTATAAAGGAATTCCTATCGTTGCCGCTACGGCCGTGCAATTGGCCGAGCATTTTGATAGAGATATGCCTTGGTGTTTTAACCGCAAAGAAGCCAAGGATCATGGTGAGGGTGGAAATATTGTCGGCGCCCCCCTGCAAGGAAGAGCATTGATTATTGATGATGTGATCACCGCGGGGACGGCCATACGTGAAGTGATGACATTAATACGCAACTCCGGAGCCCAGGCTGCTGGAGTGTTGGTCGCCTTGGATCGTCAGGAACGCGGGCAGGGTCAACTGTCAGCGTTACAAGAAGTGGAAAGAGATTTGCGTATACCGGTAAGGTCCATCGTAAAACTTGAACAGGTGATCACTTACCTACGTCAGGATGCTGCCTGGCAAGCCCATCTTCCCGCCGTTGAACGCTATCGCGCCGAGTATGGTACGGAATAGTCTCATGAAAATTGGTATGTTGATGGATGCCTGGGAAGGCATCAAACCTTACAAGGACACCAGCCTCGCTATTTTAGAGGTAGCTGCTCAGCGTGGCCATGAACTGTATTATTTTCAGGGTCAAGATTTAGCTGTACGAGACGGTATAGCTGAAGCGCGCGTAGAACAATTACATAGGAATACCCAGGAGGCGACAGGCTTCTCGCGGGGTGAGTCCAGACCTATGGCCTTGGCAGAGCTGGACGCTATATTGATGCGTAAGGACCCCCCCTTCGACCTCGATTATATCTACATGACCTATGCGCTGGAATTAGCTGAGCGCCAAGGCGTTCAGGTACTGAATCGACCAGCATCGTTGCGTGACTGCAACGAGAAATTTTTTATCAGCCAGTTTCCACAATGCTGTGCTCCAACCCTGATGACGGCGGATGCCCGTCTGCTGAAGGATTTTCATGCCGAGCATGGCGACATCATCCTTAAACCCCTGGATGGTATGGGGGGACAGGGTATTTTTCGTGTCGCCGGGGATGCTTTGAATCTAGCCAGTATTCTTGAAATGCTCACAGCCATGGGCCGTACGCCGATAATGGCGCAACGCTTCATTCCTGCCATCATCGACGGAGATAAACGCATATTGATGATAGACGGTGAGCCTGTATCACACGCCCTGGCACGCATCCCTAAGGCAGATCCTACCCGGGGAAACTTAGCCGCTGGTGGTGTGGGAAGGGTTCAGGCATTAAGCGAGCGGGATCGTTGGATATGCTCTGAGGTCGGTCCCGAGTTAAAAAAACGTGGATTGAGATTTGTTGGCATTGATGTGATTGGTGATTTTCTAACGGAAATCAATGTAACCAGTCCTACCTGTGTGCGAGAGATTGAAGCTGTAGTTCCCTTGGGTATCGCTGCGAAATTGCTGGTTTCCATGGAAGTGGTACATGCCAGTTCCAGAACTTGAAGCAAGGCCAGCCATGGCACCGGCAGTTTCAACCGGCGATCGTTTAGGGTTTACGATTTTTCTGGCCACCTTGATACACGCACTCCTTATTTTTGGTATCGGATTTTCCTCGCCCCTGCCTCATCCTGCCCATGTGATGGAAGTAACGCTGGCGCTGCATCGTAGTGATCCCTCTAACCCTGATGCTGACTTTCTTGCCCAGGCTAATCAGCAAGGTAGCGGTGAGTTAGATCATGCCCAGGTGCAGGAAAGTCCTGAACAGTCCGCCTTTCATGAAGCGCGTATTCAGGAGACGGCGCAGCAGGAAGAGCAGCAGAACTCCCGGCCACAGACGGATCAACGTATAACAACCCAAGGCCATAGCCGAGCAGTTCCGAACGATGCGCAGCAGCAAGATGCCCGAATAGGTTTACAGTCGATGAATTCGGATGCTCAAAGTCAGGAAATTGCCACCCTGGAGGCCAGGTTGGCAGCCAAGCGCCAAGCTTATGCCAAGCGCCCCCGAGTTAGATCGGTATCCTCGGTCTCTACCCGTTACGATAGGGATGCCGCGTATGTCGATGCCTTCCGTCGTAAAATCGAGTTGGTGGGTAACGAGCATTATCCGCCAGAAGCAAGGGCAAGACATCTCCAAGGCAGCGTAAGGCTGTTGGTGGCTATAGATGCCTGGGGTCATGTTAAACGCATCGATATGCTGAAGCATTCAGGCTCAGGTATTCTTGATGCTGCAGCGCAACGTAGTGTCTGGCTGGCACAGCCATTTCAGGCATTTCCAGAAGTTATCCGGCGAGATACGGATATCTTGCAAATCATTCGTACCTGGAAATATGACGATCAGTTGCAATCGACGGGCGAATAACAAGAACTTGTGATTTGGCAGACTGACCTCCATAGTGAATAGTGTAAATCTTGCTTGGAGTTGATATGACGTTGCCTACGGCTAATTTTTCTCACCAGTTTCTTTTGGCTATGCCTGGCATGCAGGATCCGCGTTTTGTAAAGACCATCACTTATATCATGCATCATGACAAGGATGGAGCCGTAGGTCTGGTTGTGAATCGTCCTACCACGTTGACGGTGCAGGAGCTTTTAAATGAGGTGGCACTGCCTGTACAAGCCCCCTTGCGCTGGCCTGAGGCCCGCGTACTTAGTGGCGGTCCTGTGGCTCAGCATGTAGGATTTGTTTTACATCATCAGGGGGGTACCTGGATGTCGACGCGTGTACTTCCTGATGAACTGTTTCTGACCAGCTCTCGTGATATTTTGCAAGCTTTGGCAGAAGGCCGCGGACCGGATGATTATTTAGTTGCCTTAGGGTATGCAGGTTGGGGGCCGGGCCAGTTAGAGCAAGAAATGGTACAAAATGCCTGGTTGTCCTGCCCTGTTGATCAGCAAATTCTCTTTCATCTACCCATGGAACAACGTTGGCAAGCTGCAGCACTTTCTCTGGGCGTGGACATGCGATTGCTTGATGTAGGTGTAGGGCATGCCTGAATTACGCAGTTATCTGGGGCTGGATTACGGCATGCGCCGCATTGGCGTGGCGCAAGGACAATCTTTGCTGCGCACGGCAACGCCGCTGGCCACGTTATCAGCACGAGATGGCATACCTGATTGGAAGGCGCTGGATGCGCTGGTTGCCACCTGGCAACCTTCAGCCCTGGTGGTCGGTGTGCCGCTGCACCTCGATGGCCAAGTCTCAGCGATGACAGCGCGCGCACAAAAGTTTATAAGACGTTTGCAGGCACGTTATCACCTGCCTGTACATGCTGTGGATGAACGCCTAACCTCTGAAGAAGCGCAATGGCTGCGTGATGAGCGTGGAATCAGCCGCGCTGGATTGGATGCCGAGGCGGCTGCGATTCTGCTGGAGAGTTACCTGCGCGAGCTCGTGTAACTAGAAAGCAAGGCTGGCTCCTACCGTGATACTACCGATATTATTGACCCCGCTAACGGTTCCGCCCGCCAGAGGATGTGAGCTGGCGGTGGGCATACCGACATATTCATACATGACATCAAACTGGGCAAAACTTCCACCTAAGCCTAGGCCTAATGCCCAGTAAGGTGCGGCGGCATCTTGAGTCTGGTTGAAGTTGCTGACTCCTGGGATGCCCGTAATATTGGTTAAATACTGGGTTTTATCCGACACTAAGGCTACACCGGCCCTGCCAAGCAGAGAAATTCCACTCTGTGCCAAGGGCATTTCTGCGCTCAGGTTGAGCCTGGCAAAGTTGACAGAATTTTTCAGATTCTCTTGATTACCATTACTCCAGGTGGTTGTGCGCTGCCCGCCCCCTAAGACCCTGAATCCTGTTTCCAGTCCGTAATTGACAGGCCCCAGCGGCGTTTCAAGCTGGTTGAGTACATAACCCAACGAGGCACCAACGGCCAGATTTTGCTGGCTGTTGCTCGTCACCGGGTTAGTGCCTGCACCGTGGGCAGTAGCGAGGCTGGCTTCGCTAGCCCAGTTGGAATCACTGACAAAGTCCTGACCTTGACCAAGGTCGATACCCACTGTGAAAGCACCCGGCAAGGCGGCATAAGATGTCGATACAAGCAGCAAAGTTAACCAAGGTAGAAATTTACAGGAGGCAGTATGCATAGGTGTTTTCTCTCAAGTCTTTAGAACCGCCCTCATGCTGCCTAACTATATGTTCGCTGTCTAGTAGGATGACATCGCTCAGAGCGCATGCATGCAGTAGAATCTACCAAAAAGGGGGGGCAACATGCATATTTCGCACACGCATCAAGCTAGTCGGCTACAACTCAATGCCCAGGGTCATCTTCGCCATTTTCTTACCACCGAGGGCTTGTCGCGGGAATTGCTGACAGAGATTCTTGACCGTGCCGAATCATTTTTAATTCGTGATGGACGTGTACGCCATGAACCTGTGTTAGCGGGTTGTACGGTGATGAACCTGTTTTTTGAGGCGAGTACGCGCACCCGAACGACCTTTGAAGTGGCCGCCAAGCGCTTGTCAGCTGATGTGCTCAATATTGATATTTCAACCTCATCGACCAGCAAGGGTGAAACGCTGCGTGACATGCTCTGGAATCTTCAGGCGATGACAGCAGATATTTTTGTCGTGCGCCATAATCGCTCTGGGGCTGCCCATTTTATCGCAGAACAGGTTACCCCTGGGGTGGCTGTCATCAATGCAGGAGATGGTCAGCATGCTCATCCTACCCAGGCCATGCTGGATATGCTGACGATGCGACGGCATGCGGGCTCTATACATAACCTGAAAGTGGCCATCGTCGGTGACATAAAGCATTCACGAGTTGCCCGTGCTGAGATACATGCTTTACAGACCCTGGGAGCACGTGCCATTCATCTCATCGCACCACGTACACTGATGCCGGTTGGTTTGGATCAAATGGGGGTACAGATCTTTGATCGTATGGAGGATGGCTTACGCGATGTCGATGTTATCGTGTGTCTGCGTATCCAGAATGAACGCATGGAATCAGCGCTGTTACCCTCCGCTGAAGAATTCTTTTCACTGTATGGATTAACGCCTGAACGTCTGCGTCTTGCCCGCCCAGGAGCCTTGGTCATGCATCCAGGCCCGATCAACCGCGGTGTAGAAATTGCCAGCAGTGTGGCTGATGGATCGCAGTCCGTGATATTGCAACAGGTCAATTATGGTATCGCCGTGCGTATGGCGGTACTGTCCATGGCCATTCAGGGACAACGGGAGCAAAAACAGTGACGATGGATATCTGGTTGTGCGGGGCGCGTCTGGAAACAGGTGATCGTGATACCCAAGGTAGGGATGTCGATGTCGGTATTAAGCAGGGAAAAATTGCGGCGCTGGGTACGATGCCTGCGGGTTCTCCTCATCTGGACTGTACGGGCTTGACCCTGGCTCCGGCGTTTACCGACCTGTCAGCGAGGTTGCGAGAACCTGGCGATAGAGAGCATGGCAGTATGATGACCGAGACGGCAGCAGCTCTGGCTGGGGGATTTGTCCAACTGGTGGTGCCTCCTGATACTCGGCCTGTGATGGATGCACCCGCTATCGTTGCCTTGGTGCTGGAGCGAGCGGCAGTAGCCAGCAAGGTCAGAGTCTTCCCGCTGGGGGCTTTGACCCGGGGGCTGGATGGAAAATCCCTGGCCAATATGGCCGCCCTCAAAGCGGCGGGATGTATCGCGGTCAGTCAGGCTCGTCGACCTATGGCATCAGCTGAGACGTTGTTACGTTGTTTGGAGTATGCCGCAGGTCAGGGTCTTAAAGTCTTTTTTTCTCCAGAAGACGCGTCGTTAGCGCAGGGCTGTGTGCATGAAGGGTTCATGGCCTCTCGCTTAGGGCTGCCAGGTATACCCAGCAGTGCGGAAACAGTCGCCATGGCTACCCAGCTTTTGTTGGTAGCACAGACAGGCATTCACGCCCATTTTGGACAACTGTCTACGGCAGGAAGTGTCATGTTATTGCGTTGGGCTCGCAGTCAGGGCTTGCCCGTTACCGCTGATGTTTCCATGCATCAACTGCATTTGACCGATGAATCGATTGATGGTTTTAATGCCATGGCGCATGTGCGCCCTCCCCTACGTTCCGAGACTGACCGGCAAGCATTGCTAGAAGGAATTCGTGAAGGCACGATTGATGCCATTTGCTCTGATCATCAGCCTCTGGATGCCAGTGCCAAATTAGCCCCGTTCGCATCTACCATCCCGGGCATATCGACTCTGGAAACCATGTTGGGCCTGGGTTTGCGCCTGGTCCGTTCAGGTGAGCTAAGTCGAACCCGTTTGGTGGACGCCTTGGCCCGAGCACCGCGTCGGGTACTGGGGCAGGCTATGCCTTCATTACAGGTAGGTGATGTTGCGGACTTGGTGGCGTTTGACGAGAACCTGGGGTGGCAGGTCATGCCTGAACAGCTGCGCTCCCATGGTCACAATACCCCATTCTTGGGACAAACCTTGCAGGGTAAGGTGACCCAGGTATGGGTAGAGGGACAACCTCAGATCAGGGGAGGTCCTGGGCTTGCAGTTTGAAGTTACGGGGATTGAATCCCAGCGTTGATGTGGCTTCATCATGGGAAAAGGTCAGGTCCTGCATCATGCGATCTGCCATGGCAGGGTTGTACAAACGGTAGGCGGGGAGCCATCGCAAGATACGGATGGCAAAACGCAGTAAATATGTGGGGACAGGAATAATCCAGCCCCTGATCCCCGTGTCTTTTATGATGCGCTGAACCATCGCCTGATAGGTTAAGGTTTCCCCGCCTGACAGGTTGAAGGCTTGATGTCCTGATGGAGGCCGTTCAGCAGCGGCCAAGCATGCTTGAGCGACATCATCGGCATGCACGGGTTGACGTAAACCTGGACCGCCTCCGACGATGGGGAAGGCATGAAAGCGCCTGAGTACACGAATAATGGTGGCAATATTCTGATCGCGTCCATGTCCATAGATCAGCGTAGGCCGTAAAATGGTGGTGCTAACGGCATGGGCTGTTCCCCAATGCTCTAACCTCTCTTCAGCCTCAGCCAAGTCCTGAGCCCAGCGCCGGTCACCGTGGTCTAATGAATTTATTTTGGTGTAACGGCTGGTTGATGAGAGAGCAACCACCTGAGTAACCCCCAAGGCTTGCATCAGGGGAAAGTACATGGGAAGACAGGGTAAAGGAGCCAGGCTGATCCAGCATGGCAATGCAGCAGGGTAACCCTGAGTCACCCCTAGGGCATGCCAAGTACAGCCATCATCAGAGGCATGTGATTTTCTCGACCAGGCATGTACTTCAAAACCTGCAGTCTTTAACTGGCGCAACAAACTAACGCCAACCAGGCTATCAGCTCCCAGTACACCCACAGAGCCTTTGGTGGCCATACCCAATACCCTGCTAACAAGATTAACCGCCATCATAACATGAGAGGCAGCGATCACTAATCAGCAGATTGCAGGGTGAGGCCACGTGTTGCCTGATCAAGGAAGCGTGCATCTGTTTCCGATCCCAGTTTGATCATCAAACGTAAATCGTTGGGAGCATCTGCATGTTTGAGAGCGTCCTCATAGGTAATTTCGCCAGCGGTGTAAAGGGTGTATAAGGCTTGGTCAAAGGTTTGCATGCCTAACTCACGCGATTTTTTCATCAGCTCTTTGAGCAGATGTACTTCTCCTTTGCGGATGTGATCAGACACTAACGGCGTGTTAAGCAAGACCTCAATACAGGCGCGACGGGCTTTGCCATCAGGCGTAGGGATAAGTTGTTGTGCCACAATGCCACGCAGGTTGAGAGAAAGATCCATAAGCAGCTGCGTGTGGCGGTCAGCAGGGAAAAAGTGAATGATGCGATCCAAAGCTTGGTTGGCGTTATTGGCATGCAGGGTTGCCAGAACCAGGTGGCCGGTTTCCGCAAAGGCGATGGCATAGTCCATGACTTCTCGGGTTCTGATCTCGCCGATAAGGATGACATCAGGAGCCTGGCGCAGCGTATTTTTCAGGGCCACTTCGAAGTTTTCTGTATCGATGCCCACCTCTCGCTGGGTCACGATACAACTGGCGTGCTGGTGGATAAACTCGATGGGGTCCTCAATGGTGATGATATGGCCACGGGAGTTATGGTTGCGATGTCCAATCATGGAAGCCAGCGAGGTCGATTTGCCGGTTCCCGTAGCTCCGACAAATACGACAATACCTCGTTTACCCATGGCTAATTCCTTGATGACCTCAGGTAACTTAAGTTCATCAATAGAGGGGATATTGGTTTCAATACGACGCAGTACCATACCGACCAAGTTACGCTGATAATAGGCACTGACGCGGAATCGGCCTATACCGCGGGCCGAGATGGCAAAGTTACATTCCTTGAACTGTGCAAACTCTTTACGCTGTGCTTCGGTCATGACGCCTAATACCACCTCTCGTGTCATGTCCGGTGTCAGTGGTGTGCGCGTGATGGGCATCACCTGCCCGTTGAGCTTAATGGAAGGAGGAACCCCGGCAGTGATAAACATGTCCGAGCCTCCTTTCTGCACCATGATTTTCAACAAGTCTTCAAATTCCATGGTACGTATTCCTCAAATAGAGTCGGGAGTTTTGGCAGCTTCTCGCGCCACTGCCTGGGTGATTAAGCCTTTTTGTACCAGATTTCTCAGACATTGATCCAGCGTCTGCATGCCATAGCCAGCCCCTGTTTGAATAGCTGAATACATCTGGGCTACCTTGTTTTCACGGATGAGGTTTCTGATGGCTGGTGTACCCACCATGATTTCATGGGCAGCGATACGGCCTCCACCATTCTTCTTTAACAAGGTTTGGGAAACAACCGCCTGCAACGACTCAGAAAGCATGGAACGCACCATTTCCTTTTCTTCTGCAGGGAAAACATCAACCACGCGGTCTATGGTTTTGGCCGCCGAGGTCGTATGTAAGGTACCAAATACCAAGTGTCCGGTCTCAGCCGCTGTCAGTGCTAAACGTATGGTTTCCAGGTCTCGCATTTCACCGACCAGGATGATGTCCGGGTCTTCACGCAGCGCAGAGCGCAGGGCTTCAGAAAAGCCCAGAGTATCGCGGTGAACTTCACGCTGGTTCAGCAGGCATTTTTTCGATTCATGTACAAATTCAATAGGATCTTCGATGGTCAGGATATGTTCATAGCGCGTCGCATTAATATAGTCGAGCATGGCAGCCAGAGTTGTAGATTTGCCAGAACCGGTGGGGCCCGTCACCAGAACAATGCCTCGCGGGAAATCAGAGATGTCCTGAAATACCTTGCCCATACCCAAATCTTCCATGGTCAATACCTTGGACGGAATGGTACGAAAGACAGCCCCGGCGCCCCGATTTTGGTTAAAGGCATTGACACGGAATCGAGCTACACCAGGAACTTCAAACGAAAAGTCAGTCTCAAGGAACTCTTCGTAATCTTTTCGCTGCTTGTCATTCATAATGTCGTAAATAAGGCGATGCACCTCCTTATGCTCCATGGCCGGCAGATTAATGCGCCTCACATCGCCGTCGACACGAATCATGGGGGGAAGTCCAGCACTCAGGTGCAGGTCAGAAGCACCATTCTTGGCGCTGAAGGCAAGCAGTTCGGTAATATCCATGGAGTCCTCTTGTCGACAAACGTGTACTTTAAGAATATAGCAGGATGGACTGGCTTGCGGACAATTCTGAAGAGGAGGATTTATGTCAGCATTAAGTTTGGCTGAACGTTTCGAAGCAGTAGGCCAACGTTTGCGGCAGGCGGAAAGTTTAGCCAACCGTGCTGTGGGTTCCGCATCCTTGCTGGCCGTCTCTAAACGGCAGCCTTCCTCACATCTACGAGCCCTGCATGACCTAGGTCAGCGTGATTTTGGCGAAAACTATCTTCAGGAAGCCCAGGTCAAAATCATGGAATTAAAGGATCTTGATCTGATTTGGCACTTTATCGGACCGTTGCAACGTAATAAAACAGCCGAGGTGGCTGCTCTGTTCAGCTGGGTGCATTCGGTTGATCGGCTGGTGATAGCAGAACGGCTATCGAATCAACGGCCTCATGCGATGGAGCCTCTTAATATCTGCTTGCAGGTTAATCTTGAGGGTGAAGTCAGTAAATCGGGTTGTACTCCCGAGATGTTACCTGAACTTGCTTATGCGGTGGCGCAATTACCTCGTTTGCGTTTACGTGGCCTGATGGCTTTGCCTGCACCAGGATCCGTCACGGCCTTTACGCAACTGGCTGATATGTTGAGGCATTTGCAAAGTGAATTACCTGAATTGGATACCTTGTCGATGGGAATGTCAGCAGATCTGGAGCCAGCGGTTGCGGCAGGTGCAACCTGGGTCAGGATAGGAACAGCACTCTTTGGTCACCGCAACTGATCTGCTTCTTGCTATCATGCAGACTTAGGGGCTTGGTTATGTTCAGGAAGGGTGTATGAGTTATTGCGTAGGTTTTATCGGTGCAGGGAACATGGCTACGGCGCTTGCCGGGGGGTTACTGGCTCATAATTTTTCACCTGAGCGGTTGGCCATGTCTGATCCAAGGCCCCAGGCTCTGGAGGAACATGCCGCCAAGGGCATATTTACCACGCATGATAATATTGAGTTGGTTCGACGCTCTGATGTCGTTGTTCTGGCGGTCAAGCCCCAGGTAGTTACCGAGGTTCTGATCCCCTTGCGTGCTATCTGGCAAGAGCGTCAACCTCTGCTGTTATCGATTGCCGCAGGTATTACCCTGTCTGGGTTGCAAAATTTGCTAGGGGGGCACCTGGCCATGGTTCGGGCCATGCCTAACACGCCGGCTTTGGTGCAGTGTGGTGCCAGCGGTTATTTTTGTAGTGACGCGGTGCAGGAGGCACAGCGCCGTCAGGCTCATGAAATCCTGGCTGCCGTTGGAGTGGCGCTAAGAGTGGAGCAGGAAGAGCTGATGGATGCGGTGACGGCCTTGTCAGGTTCAGGTCCTGCTTACTGTTTTTTGGTCATGGAGGCTATGCAAGCTGCGGGTATGGCTTTGGGGCTTGATGAGCGTACGGCACGTGCGCTGACCCTGCAAACGGCATTGGGAGCTGCCCAGATGGCAGTGACGTCTGCCGTTGGTGTTGATGAATTACGTCGCCGCGTGACTTCGCCAGGAGGAACCACCGAGGCAGCATTGGCCGTTATGAACGGAAAAGGACTCAAGGATATATTTGCACAAGCCATGCAGGCAGCCTGTTCACGGGCTACAGAGCTGGGTGAGATGCTTCAAGGGAGCCAGGTATGAATGCTTTGCAGGATGTAAGTCATCTTCTGGTGTCCAGTTTGGCTGGCTTTTACTTAGGCTTGCTTTGGTTACGATTTTTGCTGCAGTTTTTGCATGCTGACTTTTACAATCCAGTTTCGCAGTTTGTGGAGCGCTGGACTCGTGTCCCTTTACGCCCCTTGCGGCGACTCTTGCCAGCGACCGGACGCGTCGATCTAGCGGCACTTTTGCTGATTTTATTGATAAAACTTCTTGAGCTTAGTTTGTATGCAGCGGTGGAAGCCCATACCCTCTTGCCTGCGCCACAATTGATTTTCCTGGCGATTTTTGCACTGCTCTCGCAACTGTTGTACTTTTATCAGGGTGCGGTGATTTTATTGATGATTATGTCCTGGGTCGTTGCAGCAGGGGGTTATCATGCCGTCTATGCTCTATTAGCGGAAATTACGGAGCCCTTGTGTGCTCCGGCGCGCCGCATCATTCCGCCTATGGGTGGATTGGATTTATCGATCATGTTGGTTTTTTTGGGTATACAGATAGCTGAAGTCTTGTTGCAACACTTGGGCAACTTATTGGGTGCAGCGTTGGGCCTGTGAATGCTAAAGAGCCATGCCGACGCGTCGGAGAAGGTATTGAACTGACTTGCCATGTTCAGCCTGGGGCACGTAGCAGCGGCTTTGCAGGTAGGCATGGAGATGCCATCAAGTTGCGTATAGCTGCGGTGGCTGTGGATGGAAAAGCAAATTTGTCATGCCAGGAGTTTCTGGCTGAATCATTTGGGGTAGCTAAGTCTGAGGTTGTGTTACTTCAGGGTGCTGTATCCCGGCACAAGCGATGGTGGATCAAACGTATCGGAAGATGGCCACCAGAACTGCAGGGATTGCTGTAACTGTCAATGAGGTGGTAGATGGAACGGGGAAGTGTGGCTGAAAGGGAAGGATTGGCGCAACACGTACAAGCGTTCACACGCTGGAAGCAGGACGTGGTCAAGGAACTCACCCGTTATCGGCAGTGGTTGAATGCTAACGGCCTCAATACCTCTGATTTGGATGCTCGCCTGAATCAGGCTTTACGTACCTTGAAGCTGGATCGCATCTTGCTGGCTTTCGTGGGTGAATTCTCTCGCGGTAAATCAGAAATGATCAATGCCCTGCTCTGCCGGCATTACGGTCAACGCTTGCTGCCCACGCGCATCGGTCGTACGACCATGTGTCCTACGGAACTTTACTACGATGCTAATGTCAGCGGGGCCTACATTAAATTATTGCCCATACAAACCCGCAATGATGGTATTCGTCTTTCAGAGTATAAGCAGCAGCTGGAGCACTGGGTTCATCTGACCATTAATCTGGACGATAGCGCTTCCATGAAAATCGCCTTTCAGGAAGTGGCCAAAACCATACAGGTGACCAAGCAGGAGGCTACGGATCTGGGTTTTCAGGTGGAGTTTTTGGAGTCCTCCCAGGATAACGCTGGCAAGGTACATGTTCCAGCTTGGCGCCATGCCCTTATTAATATTGATCATCCCTTGCTGCGTCAGGGCTTATCGATCATAGATACCCCAGGTCTCAATGCCCTGGGCTCAGAACCCGAGTTAACCCTGAGTCTTTTGCCTGAAGCCCATGCCATTTTACTGGTGTTGTCCGCAGATACGGGCTTAACGGCTACTGACCATATGATCTGGAAGGATCATGTACGCGATATTGTCGAGCGCCGGGGTGCTGCCCTTTATGGGGTGCTTAATAAAATCGATATGTTGTGGGATGAAGATGAAGATGAAAAAGAAGTACAGCTGCATATTCAGCGTCTGGTACAGCTGACAGCCAAGCAACTTAATCTGGATACAGATCATGTTCTGCCGCTGTCAGCCCGCATGGCGGTGAAAGCCCGACTGCTGGCTGATGAAGATATGTTAGCTCGCAGCCAGCTCGTGCCGCTGGAGCAGGTTTTGGCTCAGTCTGTCGTGACAACCAAGCAGAAGATTTTTCAGCAAACCATCGTCAAAGATCTGCTAAGCATGGTGGAAGGCAGCCGCAAGGCACTCGATGAACGTCAGCAAATTCTTCAGGCAGATAGTCAACAGCTGGCATCCCCAGATCGCCATAGTGAACATGAACGCGTTGTGCTCACACGAACAGTACAGCAGGAGCAGCAGATCTATAATCGTCGACTGGCGGTCTTGCATGCAGCGCGTAAGCTGATGGAGACTCAGTTACCCAAACTTCGCGCCGTAGCGACGTCGCAGCTATTAAATGAGCATATGAAAACAGCTCAGCAAACAGCTTCCTCGGGCGTGTTGGGTAGTGGCCTGACGCTGGCCGTTGGTCAGTATTTTGCTGCGCTGCGAGCAGATATCACTCGCCTAAAGGATGAAGTTGATTACATGGATGGTACAGTTCAAAAACTGTACCAGCGTTATGCTCAGGAAGCGCAGGTGGCGGTGTTGGATTTTCCGCATCTGGCGGTATCGGAGGGTTTATTTGAGCTCACTCAACTTGAGCAGCAAGCTATGCCTTTTCGCTCCCGCTTGGGTAATATGGTCGGGGCGCAGAAAGCCAGCGATAAGTTTTTTAGCACGATTGCCAGCGTGGCGGGCGAAGTCTATCTGCAGATGGCAGCCAAGGCTGAACAATGGTGTAAAGCTTCCCTGGGTCCACTCATGCAGCAGACCATGCAACACCGCAGTCGCGTGCAGCAACTCATGGAGCAACTCAACCGGTTGACTCACCAAGGCAGTTCTCGGGACCAGCAGGTGCATGTCGTGGAAGAAAAGATGGCTGAAATGGATAAGCAGGTTTTGATTCTTGATAGCATCAAGCAGAACCTGAGTCAGGGGGAATCTACGTCCAAGGCGCTGGTCGAGCCCGCTTGATACGAGTAGACTGTTGCCTGTTTGGCCTGGATATACATGCACCATGACTAGCAATTTTCCGGCGGACTCAGTCGGTCTGGTTGTTCCCCAGAAAATGAAATTTGAAGAGCCGCTGGCGCTGGAGTGTCAACGTCAACTCGCCAACTATGAGCTGATTTATGAGACTTATGGTACGTTGAATGCTGATGCGTCCAATGCAGTGCTCGTTTGCCATGCACTTTCGGGTCATCATCATGCCGCTGGGTTTCATCAAGAAGAAGAGGCTAAACCAGGCTGGTGGGATGTCTGTATAGGCCCTGGTAAACCGCTCGACACGCGACGGTTTTTTGTGGTGGCTCTCAATAATCTAGGCGGATGCCATGGTTCCACAGGCCCAGGTTCCATACACCCGGAAACGGGCCGCAATTATGGCCCCGACTTTCCCATGATGACCGTTAAAGACTGGGTGAAGGCTCAGGCTCGTTTAGCTGACCGGCTAGGCATCGATTGCTGGTGTGCGGTGATGGGGGGAAGTCTGGGAGGCATGCAGGTCATGCAATGGTCGATAGATTATCCGAACCGATTGCGCCATGCTATTGTCATCGCATCGGCCCCCAAACTGTCGGCCCAGAATATAGCGTTTAACGAAGTGGCGCGACAAGCCATACTCTCGGATCCTGATTTTCATGAAGGCCGATTTTACGAGTATGACACTTACCCGCGACGAGGCTTGATCCTGGCGAGAATGGTAGGTCATATCACCTATTTGTCCGATGATGCCATGAAGGCCAAATTTGGTCGCGATTTGAAGTCAGGCCAATACCACTTTGGCTTTGATGCCGAATTTCAGGTTGAATCCTACCTGCGCTACCAGGGGGAGGCTTTTTCACGATACTTTGATGCCAATACCTATTTATTGATGACGCGTGCTCTCGACTACTTCGATCCTGCACGGGATTATCAGGATAATTTACAGACGGCGCTGGCCCATGCGCGTTGCCGGTTTCTGGTGATTGCTTTCAGCACGGACTGGCGGTTTTCTCCTGAACGTTCACAGGAGATCGTTGATGCCTTGGTCGCCACCGACAAGGATGTCAGCTTTGCTGTGATCGATGCGCCACAAGGTCATGATTCATTTTTATTGCCCGTGCCTCGCTATATTGATTTATTGCGCGCCTATTTTGATGGAGTAGTTCATGCGTCTTGATCTGCTCCTTGCTGAGAGTTGGGTTAAACCTGGATCTCGTGTCCTGGATCTCGGGTGCGGTGATGGGCAACTATTGGCGCATCTGGCAAGTCGTCTCCAGGTCAGGGGTTATGGTATCGAAATTGATGCCGATCAAATACGCGCTTGCGTCGCTCGAGGTATCAATGTGATCGAGCATGATCTGGACCTGGGCTTGCGGCGTTTTGGTGATGGAAGTTTTGATACGGTATTTCTGACCATGGCCTTGCAGGTGTTATCCAAGCCCGATGAATTACTCATGGATATGCTGCGGGTAGGGCGAGAAGCCATTATCACCTTTCCAAATTTTGCTTACTGGCGTACTCGTTTCTATCTAACCCTGCGGGGGCGCATGCCTATGTCCAAGGCCTTGCCCTACCATTGGTACGATACCCCCAATATACATTTATGCACCTTCTATGATTTTGATGCTTTGTGCGCTGAAAGAGGTTTACGCATTCTGGATAGGCTTATTGTCAACGGCGAACAGGTCAGCGGTACTTTGATGCGGGCACTTCCTAACCTGTTCGGCGAAGTGGCTATCTATCGGGTTACGCGAGATGTTTGAGCGTCTCGTGCTAGCCAGCAGTAATCAAGGTAAGCTGCGTGAATTCAAAGCACTGTTGGGCAATCGCGTAGGTGATCTAGTCACTCAGGATGCCTTGGGTATCGTGGGTGCTGATGAAACAGGTATGAGTTTTGTGGAAAATGCCTTGCTTAAGGCGCGATATGCCAGCCAGCAAAGCGGATTAGCGGCTTTGGCAGACGACTCAGGTCTGGTCGTTGATGCCCTTTACGGTGCACCAGGGATTTACTCTGCGCGTTATGCCGGCCCCGATGCCAAGGATGAGGATAACAATGCCAAACTCCTTCGCGAGCTTGATGGTATCCCGGCACCACGCCCAGCTTACTATGTGGCGGTCATTGTCCTGGTTAAATATCCTCAGGATCCTATGCCCTTGATTGCACAGGCACAATGGCACGGAGAAATACTACTCAGGGCTCGGGGCCAAGGTGGTTTTGGTTATGATCCCCTGTTCTATGTGCCTGAAGCGGGCATGACAGCTGCTGAGATGTCCCCTGAGCACAAGAACCTTTTGAGTCACCGCGCCAAGGCACTAGCCCAGCTGCTGGTAGCCTGGCCATCGGCTTAAAAAAACATAAAAAACCCATCAGCAAATAAGGTCAGGCCCCAAAGTCCTGCTAATAATCCCACCCACCACAAGGGTTGTTTTTTCAGGAGACCGGCAACGGAGGAAAGCATGATGGCAATTTGTAAAATAATTGTTGCCGACGCAAAAGGCTTACCTTGTCGTTGCGCCAGGTCGCGTTCATCTTCAAGCGCCTGGGCTTTGGCAGCGATGGCTTTTTTCTGATCGGTATATTTTTTTACTTTGGCCTTAATATCGCGTAAGTAGTCTTCAAGGGATGCTTTTTCCTGTTTGTTCAGGGTTTGGGTTTTCAATTGGAGAGCTACGCGCTGCACTTCCAAAGCATATATATTTTCTTTAACGCCCTTGGCTTGGTAATAGGCCCACTGATCTGAAGCCTTGGATTGCGCCAACACAGCATGTGTTGAAAACCCACCACTCTTGCCGGTTGACAGCGTAGCACAGACCGCAATGATCACTGTGCTGAGCGCCATCCAGTTCATCCAGGGTTGTTTATCTTCAGCCATGGGGTTTATCTCCTTATCAGAGTAGGGTGTGAGTTAGGCAGAGGAGAGGTAGTTTCAAACAGCAAATCCCATATGCCATGACCATCACGCAGTCCGCGCTGTTCAAATTTGGTCAGGGGGCGATAATCAGGACGAGGATGAAATTGACCTTCACCGGCCAGGTTACGATAACCTTGGGCGGAGCTCATGACCTCCAGCATCCAGTGCGCATAATCTTCCCAATCTGTGGCCATATGAAAAATGCCGCCTATCCGCAATTTACGACGAATAAGCTCGGCATTTTCAGCGCTGACGAGACGGCGCTTATGATGACGCTTCTTGGGCCAGGGATCAGGAAAATAGAGTTGGAAACGATCAACGCTGCCTGCTGGAGCATAGGAAGACAAGAGCTCCAGCGCATCGCCTTCAAGTATCTTCAGATTTGCAAGCTGCCTTTCTCCGGCATCAAAAAAAATCTGGGCGAGGCCAGGTTCGTGAACTTCAATACCTAAAAAATTTCTCTCAGGAGCAGATGCTGCCATCGCCACCAAGGACTGACCCATACCAAATCCGATTTCCACGGTCAGGGGGTGGTTGTTATTAAACAGTGTTATGGAATCCAGACAAGTACCCGGCAAAATGCGAAAAAGCTCTGCATATTCCTCCATACCCTGACGCTGGCTAGAGGTTAAGGGTGATGAACGTCGTACAAACGTTTGTATACGTCGTAGGGGTTGATCCAGGGTCATGAGCTTATCCTGCCTTGTTGCGGGCTGGACGCTTCGGCTAGTACTCGTTTAGGCATACGGCCGGCCAGAAAGGCCTCACGACCGGCAATGATCGCATGGCGCATGGCTTTCGCCATACGCACAGGATCTTTGGCATGGGCGACGGCTGTATTCATCAGCACACCATCCACACCAAGCTCCATAGCCAAACAAGCATCAGAAGCTGTGCCTACGCCAGCATCCACGAGTACAGGAACGGTGGCCTGCTGTCGTATGATTTCAATGTTATAGGGATTGACAAGGCCCAGGCCCGAACCTATCAAGCTGCCCAGGGGCATGATAGCCACGCAGCCTAATTCTTCCAGTCGTTTGGCAATAATAGGATCATCTGAGGTATAGACCATGACCTCAAAACCTTCGCGAACTAGGATTTCAGCTGCTTTGAGTGTTTCGGTGACATTGGGATACAGCGTGCGCTCGTCACCCAGGACCTCTAGTTTGATCAGGTTATGACCATCCAGCAATTCCCGCGCCAACCGGCTGGTGCGAATAGCTTCTTCGGCACTATAACATCCGGCCGTATTGGGCAGCAGCGTATAGCGATGGGGTGGCAGTATATCCAAAAGGTTATCCTGAGCCCCATGTTGCCCCAGATTGACCCGGCGCACAGCCGCTGTGATGATTTCAGCTCCTGACGCTTCTACAGCGAGGCGGGTTTGCTCCATGGTTTGATATTTGCCTGTACCCAGCAACAGACGAGACGAGAACGTGCGTGTACCTAGGGTCCAGGTGTCTGAGTTTGCAAAGCTTGTCATCAGGTGAACTCCAGATAAGTGTTAACCACCGCCGATAGCATGGACGATTTCAATGCGGTCACCGGCTTGGATCAGGGTGTGGGGGTGCAAGCTTCGGGGTATCAGTTCGGTATTGATTTCGACAGCCATGCGCCGCCCGGATAGCCCTAGTTGAGTAATCAGTTCAGCTAAGCTGATGCCATCCTCCAGCTCGGTGGGAGAGCCTTGCAGAACTACCGATAGGCTCATGCTTTCCTCCAGGCATTCCTGGCAGTCCATAGCCATCCGGCCAACATACTTAAACCCCCCACCGGGGTCACCCAGACCAGCAGGTAAGGGCCACCTAGGGCTAAAGCATACAGCGAGCCTGAGAATGCCAGGCTGCCCAGTAGTAGCATGATCATGGGGGCCGTACCAATACGGGAGTGCGTGCTCAGTGCCATTAACCCCAGAGCCTGATAGATCTGGTAATCACTGGCGGTATGCCACCAGCTCAAGGCTTGTGCAGAGAGCCGCCCAGCCAGCGCATGAGCGCCTATAGCTCCCAGCAGTATGGCTAGAGCCATATCCAGAGCAGCAATCATCAACAGGGAACGCATTGAACTTAACCCTTTCACGCAGCAGGCACCAGAACGGTTGCATTGTAGGGGAGTGAGCAGAGGTAAGTCATCCCCCTGCTCAATTTCAAATTTAAGACGCAACCAGGGATAATCGCATCTTGTCCATAGCGGTCTTCTCAATCTGACGTATGCGCTCTGCAGACACGCCATATTCAGCTGCCAGTTCATGCAAGGTGGCTTTGTCATCATCCAGCCAACGGCGTTTGAGAATATCACGTGAGCGCGTATCTAGCCCTTCCAGAGCTGTATGCAACTGATTGAGTTCGAACGATTCATGATCGCTATCTTCCAGCAAGCGTGCTGGATCATAACGGCCATCTTCCAGATAATGAACGGGCGCTTGGCTGACGTGATCTTCATCCTCATCGGGTGAGGCATCAAAGGCCATATCATGGGCAGCCAGCCGGCCTTCCATCTCCATAACCTGGGCCGTGGTCACATTCAAATCAGCGGCAATGGCAGATGCCTCTTCCAGGCTAAGCCTATGCCCTTTGCGCTTGCTGCGCAGATTAAAGAACAACTTGCGCTGGGCCTTGGTCGTGGCCACTTTTACGATACGCCAATTGCGAATCACGTACTCATGAATCTCTGCCTTGATCCAGTGCACAGCAAAAGATACCAATCGTACACCCATGCGAGGATCAAAGCGCTTCACGGCTTTCATCAAACCGACATTGCCTTCCTGGATTAGGTCGGCTTGCGGCAAGCCATATCCGGAATAACTACGTGCGATATGCACAACAAAGCGCAAATGCGCCAGTACCAGTTGCCGTGCAGCATCCAGATCCTGTTCAAAGAAGAAATGCTCCGCCAAGGTGCGCTCTTCTTCAGCGCTCAACATGGAAACGCTGTTGACAGCCTGAATGTAGCTGCCAAGATTGACCCCAGGGACCGCCAGTGCAGGTGTCAAGGCGGGGGTGAGGGCAGTTTCAGTGGCCATATCTCAATCCTCCTCCAATTACTTTGCTGTGATTGTAGCACCATTGGAAGGTGATTATGTAGTGTTTTTGTTACCCCCGGGGGTATGTTAGCGGGGCTCCAGCGCCTTGAGATGACGATACATGGCCATATAAGCTCCGAGGATACCCAGCAGGAGAGCCAGGCTCGGAAGGAGCACCCAGGTCAGCAGGCTGGGTCCACGGATAGAAAAGTTGGTATGGTACATTTGTGCCAAGTTTGAAACCGGGATATTAAGCCAAAAAAGACCCGCACGAACCAGCCCGCATCCCAGCAGTCCTCCCAGCAGTCCAGACCAGAAGCCCATATACAGAAAGGGCCTTCTGACCATGCCATGGGTAGCTCCAAGTAACTTAAGGGTAATGATTTCATCACGTCGTGATTCGATGGCTAGTCGTATGGTATTTGTGATCACCAGGAGGACAGCCAAGGCCATACTGACAAAGAGCAAAAGAAACAGACGGCGTAATATCTCCAAGGCTGCATCCAGGCGTGACAGCCAAGCCAGGTCGAGTTCGACATCGGCTTTGGGAAGTCTCTCTGCCAACCGGTCACGCAAGGTTTGTAAGCTAGCGGTATCGTAGGTCATGGGGAAGACAGTGATGACAGCCGGTAGCGGATTTTGCCCCAACAGGCGCAGTGAGTCATGATTACCGGTAAGTGCTTCAAATTCTTTTAACGAGGCAGCGGCATCTTGTGTCGACATACGACGTATACCCGGAATACCGTCGAGCTGATGTACCGCATCTAACAGAGCAATATCAGCGGGCACGTAAACGGATAAGCTGGCCTGGTCATTCACCGAAGCTACGAGTTGACGGGTATCCAGTAGCAGCGTTAATAAGGCTGCGGGCAAAGCTAAAGCCAAAGCGATGACTGAAATGGTCAACAGACTGGCAGCAGGCTGTTGCAGCAAACGTTTTAGACTTTCGGTAGCCTGTTGCTGATGGTCCTGGCGCCAGTGGATGAGACGGGACATAAAATTGGCCTGGGATGCATGTGCTCCACGGCTCATGAGGCATCTCCTGTTAAGTGTCCCTGCCGTAAGCTAAGGAGCCGGTGTCGATAGCGAGCGACCAGAGGTAAGTCGTGGGTAGCCACCAGAACGGTCATGCCTGCCTGGCTTAAGGTATCAAAAAGATCCATGATTTCATGAGCCAGATCAGGGTCCAGATTCCCAGTGGGCTCATCAGCTAGCAATAGTCGTGGTTTATTGACAATGGCGCGCGCAATGCCCACCCGTTGCTGCTCCCCGCCGGATAGCGTGATAGGCAGGCTGTCGGCTTTATTGCCCAACCCCATCCAATCCAGGGCGGCATGTACACGCTGCTGGATTTCAGCATGAGGCAGCCCGGCAATGATCAGAGGCAGAGCAACATTATCCGCAACTGTGCGGTCACGCAGCAGGTTGTGGTCCTGAAAAACCATGCCAATCTGGCGACGAAGACCGGCAATGTGATGGCCACGCAGGTGATCAAAATTCTGATCGTTAACCACGATTTTACCTTGGCTGGCGCGCTCAATAAGCATGATCAACCTGAGTAGCGTCGATTTGCCGGCTCCCGAGTGGCCGGTGAGAAAGACCATCTCACCAGCATCAACTTCAAAACTGACATCCTGCAAGGCCTGAAAGCCATTGTCATAACGCTTGCCTACCCCTTCAAAAGAGATCATGAACTTATTCCTCCTGAAAGAGCGCATCGACAAAATCACGCGCCTCGAAGGGGCGCAGATCATCGAGGTGTTCACCAACTCCGATATATCGGATCGGTAGGGGCCAGCGAGTAGCTAGATTGAACATAACGCCACCTTTGGCGGTACCGTCAAGTTTAGTGACAGACAGCCCCGTCAAAGGGACGGCAAGGTTGAAGTCCTGAACCTGATTCAGGGCATTTTGTCCTGTGCCTGCATCCACGACCAGCATGACTTCATGGGGTGCCTGGGGATCCTGCTTTTTCATAACCCTGACCACTTTGCGTAGCTCTTCCATGAGATGCCCTTTGTTATGCAGGCGTCCAGCCGTATCGGCAATTAACACATCAATGCCTTTGGCGCGGGCACTGGCCATGGCATCAAAAATGACTGAAGCTGAATCCGCACCACTACCCTGTGCAACGACAGGAACCTGATTACGCTCACCCCAGATGGTTAGTTGCTCGACCGCCGCAGCTCTAAAGGTGTCGCCAGCGGCCAGCATGACGGATAGATGCTGTTGTTGAAAGTATTTTGCCATTTTACCGATGGTGGTGGTTTTGCCCACGCCGTTAACACCTACCACCAGGATAACAAAAGGTTTGAACTGCGGATCAATCTTGAGGGGGCGTACACGAGGCTCCAGGAGCTTGCACAGTTCATCACGCAAGGCTTTGTACAAGGCATGGGAATGGGTTAATTCCTGACGAGATACACGTTCAGTCAGTGCTTGTATCACCTGACGCGTGGCTTCAATGCCGATATCAGCAGCGATGAGCTGAGTCTCGATGTTTTCCATGAGCTCATCGTCGATTTCCTTACCGCCAATCAATACCGTGGCAAGACCTGAGGCCAGGCTTTCTCGCGTCCGGCTAAGGCCGGACTTCATGCGCTCAAGAAAACTTTCAGTTTTAGGGGGCGGGTTCTGTTCAGCGCTAGGGTTCGTGGGAGGGGGGTGGATAGGGTCTTGAACAGCCTTCTCCGTGTCGGCGCCATCAAGCGCATTATCGTTTCCGACAAACCAGGACTTCATACGCTGTCCCCAGCGAGTACTGGAATTATCCTGATCGTTATCTGACATAATCTTAGTTAGCCCCTGCCTGGAAACAAGACATTAACAATACGCCACTGCCGATATGCTGGCTATTGGGCTATGCTACCACTCCTGATGCGAGGGCCACAGCTTCCATGATGAGAAAGATAAGCATACTGATGTTGGGGGCAGCATGTGGCTGGTGGGCAGCTAATGTTGATGCAGCTACGGCTGACATGACGCTGGATAATGGCCTGCGGGTTGTCGTCCGTGAGGATCATCGATCGCCTGTGGTGGTCGTGGAAGTGGCCTACCGAGTAGGTGCCGTCGACGAGAAAGACGGCAAGACAGGCTTGGCACACATGCTTGAACATATGATGTTCAAAGGCACCGCCAAGGTGCCCAGTGAGCAGTACTCGCGTATTGTTGCTCATTACGGCGGTGAAGAAAACGCCTTTACCACGGATGACTATACAGCCTATTACCAGGTGGAGGCTGCTGATAGATTGCCGCTGGCGCTTGAGCTTGAAGCTGACAGAATGGAAGGACTCAGTCTCAGGGCTGAGGATTTCAAGGAAGAGCATCGTGTCGTCATGGAGGAGCGGCGCTGGCGTGTTGAGGACAACCCCATGGCATTGGCCGGCGAACATTTCAGTGCGGTGGCTAATATGGCTTCTCCCTACCGGCGACCTACCATTGGCTGGATGCCGGACATTCAAGGCCTGACTATTGATGATGTACGTGACTGGTACCACACCTGGTACGCACCCAATAATGCCGTGCTGGTGGTCGTGGGTGACGTAGACACCAAGCAAGTTATGGCTGAGGCCAAACACTTCTTTGCAGGGCTGAAGGCTCATCCCCTGCCGGCAGCGGTGGTGCCTCGTGAACCTGAGGTGCCTGGCGAGCGGTGTCTGAAGCTACAGGTTAAGACTCAGGTGCCTACCTTGCTTATGGCATTTAACGCGCCTGGATTGCGAACGGCAGAGCACAGTGATGATGTTTATGCCCTCACGATGCTGGCAGGCATCCTGGATCAAGGAGATAGTTCGAGGTTAGCCCAGGACCTGGTAAGAGGGCAGCAGATCGCATCAACAGCAGATGTAGGCTACAGTGGCATTGCACGTGGTGATACCTTGGTTGAGTTCAGCGGGATACCTGCTCAGGGCCATGGGCTAGCAGATTTGCGTGCAGCATTCCTGAAAGAGATAAAAGCCCTGCAGGATCGTGCTCCCTCAGAGGAGGAAATGAATCGGGTACGGGCGCAACTCGAAGCAGCGGATATTTTTAGCCATGATTCGTTATCGGGTATTGCCAGCTCTTTGGTTAGTTTTGAGGCGATTGGGCTGACCTGGCATGATAGGGATGCGTATATGGATCGGCTTCGTCAAGTAACCCCAGCGCAGGTGCAGGCCGTGGCACGTACCTACCTGGTTCCAGAACGTATGACGGTTGGAGAATTGGAGCCCAAGCCTTGAGATATCTATTCATAGTCATGATGGCCTGCGCGGCGTTGGCGAGTTGGGCAGAAGGGGAGCATTTTGCTTCGGTCGGCCCCATTACGGCACTGGATCAGCTGGAAAGTACCCACAACCTTAATATGAGACCTCATTTAAGGCCTTTTGATATACGGCGTTGGCAAACCCAGGCGGGTACATCCGTATTTTTTGTGAGAGCTGATGATGTGCCTATGCTGGATTTGCGTATCGTGTTCAATGCGGGTGCGGCTCGCGATGGAAAACGATCCGGCGTGGCTTACACCTTATCCAATATGATGTTCCAGGGCACGGGTCAGCAGAATGCTGCCGAAATTGCAGCCACGTTCGAGCGCATGGGGGCACAATATAGCAGTAATTCCGCGCGTGATATGGCTTTGGTTGAGCTTCGCACCCTGACTGATCCTCAGTATATGGATGCTGTATTGAAGGAATTTACCTTAGCAGTAACTCAGCCAAAATTTCGCGAGGAAGATTTCCAGCGCATTCGTAACCAGGAGTTAGTCGGACTTAAGGAAATGCTGCAGTCTCCCGGTGCACAGGCCACCAAATTATTCTGGTCCACGCTTTATGCCAATTCACCTTACGGAACCTTGCCACAGGGTGATCTGGAAAGTCTTAAGCTGATGAAACCTGCTGATCTGGATGAGTTTTTCAAGCAATACTACAATGCACACAATGCCATTATAGTTATGGTCGGCGCCATCGATGAGACCAAGGCCAAATCCATCAGTGAAGCCTTGACAGCCTCCATGCCCAAGGGCGATGCAGCACCCGCCTTGGCTGACCAGCTACCCTTGAGCCAAGCCAAAGAGATACATCTTGAGTTCCCTTCTGAGCAGACACACATTCTAATGGGAGGCTTGGGAATTCGTCGGGATGATCCTGATTATTATGCCCTATCGGTTGGCAATGAGATCCTGGGAGGAGGCAGCTTCAGCTCCCTGCTCACCCGTGAAATCCGTATCAAACGTGGATATTCTTACAGTGTGGCCAGTTACTTCTTGCCTATGCAGGCTAAAGGTCCTTGGATGATTTCCATGCAAACAAAGAATGATCAGACAGAGGACGCACTAAAGGTGACTCGTGAGGTCATCCATAATTTCTTACAAGAAGGTCCTACGGCTGCAGAATTGCAGGAGACTAAAGATCATATCGTGGGTGGTTACCCACTGAGCTTGGCCAGCAATTACAGTATTTTAGGCAATCTCGCCATGATGGGTTTTTACCATTTACCCGCTGATTTTCTTGATCATTACCCTGATGCAATTGATGCAGTGACCATAGCTCAGGTTAAAGATGCCATGAAACGGCATGGAAAGCAGAATACCTGGGTCACGGTTACCGTGGGTCTTGCGACGACGAAGCATGATACGCACCCCCAACCCTGAGCCGCGTTTGCGTAATAAGGTCCGTATTATTTCAGGCCGTTGGCGCGGCCGATGGCTGGAGTTTGTCGATAGCCCAGGGTTGCGCCCCACGCCTAACCGGGTCAGGGAGACCCTGTTTAACTGGCTGCAAGCCTATGTTCCCGGTGCGCGCGTGTTGGATCTTTTCGCCGGTTCTGGTGCACTGGGGTTTGAAGCGGCATCCAGGGGGGCGTCCAGCTGCACGATGATTGAGCGTGATGCCAGCACGGTGGCCATGCTGAAAGCACAGGCCAACAGGCTTGCGAGTGTAGCGACGGAGATCATACAGGCGGATACACAGACCTGGTTGAAGAGATCATCACACGAACCCCCCTATAATGTGGTGTTTATAGATCCGCCTTTTGATCTTGGGCTTTGGCAGAGTACCCTGTCAAGTTTGATTGAATTTGAGTGGCTTTCCCCAGAGGCTCACGTGTATATGGAAATGCCTATCGGGGTTGCGGATGACCTGGATATAGGCGCACTCGAAATACGTCGGCGTTTGAGGGCAGGCGAGGTTGAGGTTCTACTGCTCCATAAGGCGAGCTTGTAGGCAAGGCAACTTCTTGTGTAACAAGGAGATACGCTTGACTCTTCAACTTATTTATGGCTAGTATCATCGAAGCAGATTTCTTGGAGAAACATCTATGTTCCCTAAAATAGTTGGTTTGGCTATATGTGCGACCATGTTGGCTGCCAACGTTTATGCTGACCCTGAGCAGCCCTATGTTGGCCTGAACTACGGCCTGATGACGGATCATACCTACTCCAGTAATGGGAACAATCAACGTATGGGTGAGGTAGTTGCTCGTTTTGGTGATGATTTGAATGAGTATTTTGGTGTGGAGGCTCATTTAGCCACGGGAGCCAGTGATGCCAAGCTGAGCAATGGTGTCACTAACGAGAGTTTGCATCTTTATTCCATGGAATCAGCATTTGCCAAACCTCAAATTCAGGTAGAGAGTTTTTCGCTGTATGGTTTGCTAGGCGTATCTGTCTGGCGCACGGCTCTGACGGGTGCCACGATCAATAAGACCTGGTCATCAGACCATGGTGCAGCTCTTGGGGCTGGTGTGCGTGTTCCGTTGACAACCTCGGGTCAGTGGTTATTCGACGCCACCTATGTGCATTTAAAGAACAGCCAGAGCTACGCCATGGCAGGTGTGGATTATCGCTTTTAATTGCATACGAGATTTAAAGCCCCCAAGGAAGATCCGGTATGCTTGAAAAGAGCTGCCGTAATCCTTGGGACCAGGCTTCCCGTAATTTAACGAGGTAGGGATCTCCTTCGGCAAAACGATACTGCAGTGCGGGTTGCAATCGACCTGAGACATGTATCATCAGGTCAACAGGTAAGCCTACGGAAAGATTAGATCGTATGGTAGAGTCGAAGGATACCAGCACGCACTTAGCCGCTTCCATCAGTTCGGTATGGTGCTCAATGACGCGATCGAGTATGGGTTTTCCATACTTGGATTCGCCAATCTGTAAATAGGGCGTATCGTCCGTAGCTTCGATGAAATTACCTTGAGGATAGATGTTATACAGCCGATGCGTGTCACCGGCTATCTGTCCTCCCAGTAAAAACGAGCAACTGAAATCCACGCCCGCTTCCCTGCCCTCGCGACTTTGATCGCGCTCTGTCACTTCCCGCAGCGTATGTCCAATCAGACAGGCCGCATCGTACATGGAGCTAACATTATTTAGATTCTCATGCTGGCTGTGCAGGCGTTGTTGCAAAAGGGATAGAACGCTTTGCGTCGTGGCGAGATTTCCTGCTGAAAGCAAAACGAGCAAGCGATCAGAGGCAGAAAATGTAGCCATTTTGCGAAACGTGGCGACATGATCTACGCCTGCGTTAGTGCGCGAATCAGAAGCCATCACTAGTCCGGATTCAACGCGTACAGCGACACAGTAGGTCATCAGACACCCTCAAGATAAGCGCTTTGTACGCTGGAACCCAAGCTCGATAAAGTAGCAAGATAGTTGATTAGTGCGGGTACCAAGCCAGACGTCAGGACATGACTGATGTGATTGTAACGCAGATTAGCGAGTAGTTCTGCACAGATCCTACGCGTATCGAGACCCGCTGGACCATTGATTAATTCCAGTGTCTGACTGGCTTCCATGACGCAGGCATGCAGGGAGCGCGGGAAGCTCACATCGAGCAAAAGCAGTTCAGCAACATCTTCATAAACCATACGGTCGCGATAGATTTCACGGTAACTCTCCATGGCAGACAGAGAGCGTAGCAGTATTTCCCATGAAGAAATACCTTCAGTGACTGAAGATGCCTGAACCAGCAGGATGCGCAGGGTATTATCGGCACGCTCAAGAAAACTGCCAAGGCGAGAAAAATTGAAAGCCTGATTGCGGCGTATGGTGCCAAAGGTGACACCGCGAAATAAATGACTACGCTCTTTAACCCAATCGAGAAAATGCCGATAGCCTTGAGCGGACTGACGTTCACGGTTCATGTCCCGCAGTTCAAGCCAGGTAGCATTGATGGTTTCCCACATTTCTCCCGTAATACTGCCACGAACGACATGAGCGTTTTCCCGGGCTGTTTTTAAACAACTGTAAATGCTGGAGGGATTGCGTGGGTTGAGTGTACAAAATCGCATAAGATTATCGATAGTCAGGAGTTCTCCCTGACTGAGAAATAGCGCTTCCGTTCCGCTGATGGTTAAGGGGGCGCGTAAGGCTTCTCGATCCAGGACACCCGGCAATAGTGACATCTGATAAAGTACATCAAGAAGTCGGGCATAGTTTTCTGCGCGCTCAATCTGTCGGGACATCCAGTAAATACAATCTGCAGTGCGACTCAGCATGGTCACCTCCCCTCCGTACGATGAGCATCCAAGATCCAGGTGTCCTTGGTGCCACCTCCTTGTGAAGAATTGACAACCAGGGAGCCTTCACGCAAAGCGACGCGTGTTAATCCTCCCGGGACGATATGGATGTCCGCACCAGACAAGACAAAGGGGCGCAAATCTATATGTCGTGGAGCAATGCCTTCATCCACATAAGTCGGACAGGTAGACAGAGCAAGCGTAGGTTGGGCGATATAAGATTCAGGGTTACGTTCCAGTTTATGACGAAATTCTGTGAGTTCTCGCGATGAAGCAGCAGGCCCTACCAGCATGCCATAGCCTCCCGAGCCATTGACTTCCTTAACGACCAGTTCAGCGAGATGATCAAGGGTATAGGCCAAACTTTCAGGATCTCGACAGGCATACGTGGGCACATTATTAAGCAAGGGTTCTTCGTTAAGATAAAATCTGGTCATTTCAGGCACATAGGGGTAAATCGATTTGTCATCAGCAAAACCATTACCTACAGCGTTGACTATCCCTACCTGACCTGCCAGGTAAGCACTCACTAAACCCGGTGTTCCCAGCATAGAGTCTTGTCTAAAGACCGTTGGATCAAGGTATTCATCATCAATTCGGCGATAGATCACATCTACTTTTTCCAACCCTCCCGTTGTTCGCATATAAACCTTATGATCACGCACGACCAGATCAGCGCCCTCTACAAGTTCTACCCCCATTTGTTGAGCCAGAAAGGCGTGCTCAAAATAGGCAGAGTTGTACCTGCCAGGGGTCAGTACGACCACGGTAGGTTTTCCGCTGGCATTGGGAGCCGCATCACAAAGCACTTGATGTAACAGGTCGGGGTAATGATGAATGGGGGCTACCGGTTGATGGATAAATAATTCTGGAAATAGCCGCATCATCATCTTACGATTTTCCAGCATATAGGAAACCCCAGACGGGGTCCGCAGATTATCTTCCAGCACAAAATAACGACCATCGCCATGTCGCACGATATCGATGCCGGCAATGTGAGCATGTATGCCATGAGGCAAGCGCAAGCCCTGCATACAGGGCTGATAATGAGGGTGATTCAATAACGTACTGGCAGGTAGAATGCCTGCCTGAATAATATTTTTTTCATGATAAATGTCGTCGAGAAAGGCATTCAAGGCTTGTGCCCGCTGCCTGAGACCCCGTTCCAGGTAAGTCCATTCTTCCTGACTGATGATGCGTGGTATGGTATCGAAAGGAATCAAACGTTCCCGGCCTGTACTGTCTCCATAGACCGAGAATGTGATTCCCATACGATGAAATAGTTGTGCCGCTTCCTCTCTTCGGGCACGCATGTCTTCATCGGAATGCGCATGCAGCCAGTCGGCAAAGCGACGGTAACTAGAACGAATCCGCCCCTTCCCAGCAAACATTTCATCAAAGCTCAAAGAGCTATCAGTACTGCCTTTCAACTTGGGCATAGATTCTCCTGACACTCCTATCCTCAACACTAGGAGCGTTAGAAGACCTATGCAGACAACATGCCAAGCAAAAACCTAACATGTATCCTCGGGGCCGAGCTTAAATGGTGCAAAGACTAATTCATGTCAGAGCGCCGCGACACTTAATGGTGCACATGCTCGTGCCGTACAGAAGCTCTTAAGCCATCTTCTAAAGCATGCATGATTTTCAATGTAGCATTTAAGGTTTGGGCCTCGATGCTGTCATCGGGCAGCAGTCGATCATGCATTTGTTGCAGTTGCTCTAGTTGCTGATGTATTGCCTTGGCATCAAGATTGGTGAGGGTGACAGTATGCGGTAACATGACAATCTCCTTTAACGAGGTGTACTTCCAACATAGACCAAGGCGCGTGGAGTTGCCAGCGATAGTGCACTTATTGCCAGGTGCAATCGGGTTGCTGACTTCGTAGCCAAATGCTGACTTTGCCGCCTAGAGCTTGTCCGGTGATACGGGAAGCAAAGGCTATCGATGACTGCAGCTTGGCCAAATCAATACCGGTGGAGCAACCTTCCTGCTCACAAAGGTAAACGAGGTCTTCGGTGGCGACATTGCCGGTAGCCCCTGGGGCATAGGGACAGCCACCAAGACCGCCTACGCTGGCATCAAAGCGACGAATGCCACAATCCAGACCCGCCAGAGCAACGGGGAGAGCCTGGCCGCGCGTATCATGTAAATGCAGGCTAAGTCGGCTTGTGCCGGCGAGAGCTATCAGGGGATGCAGTAGGTCACGAGCCAACTTGGCGCTACCTGCTCCTGTCGTATCAGAAACGACCAATTCATCAGCACCCAGCTTGAGCAGTTGCTCCGCAAGAACGAGCACATCACGGACAGGAACGGGGCCTTGGTAAGGACAGCCCATCGCCCCTGACAAGTAGACACGTAGCCGTAATCCGTCGGATCTTGCCTGTACCATGAGATCTTGCACGCCTTTGAGAGCAAGCTCCGTGGTCATGTTCAGGTTACGCTGATTAAAAGCATCCGTGGTGGCGAGTACCACGGCTAATTGCTGGTAGGGGAAATTCCTGGCGGCATCATAACCACGACGGTTGGGAACCAGGGCGCTCAGGCCACAGGTATCAAAGTTAGGGCGTTCAGCCTTGAGATAGGCAAATAACGATTCGGTAAGTATGGCGGCATCCGCCATCTGGGGAACAGCGCGAGGACTGACAAAACTGGTGACTTCCAGCTGTTGGATGCCACTGTCAAGTAGTGACCAGGCCAGCGCGAGTTTATCAGCAGTACTGATAGGGCGAGGTTGATTTTGCAGGCCATCGCGTAGCCCTACTTCCTGAATGATGACCTGATCCATATTGCCGCCTCACAAACTCAGAGTATTGACTAGGCTGCCAGATAATTAGCCATGTGGTCAATGAATTAACGGCGGGAGGCTAAGGTAGAAGCTAAGTGATCAAGATTTTCAGCAAGGACCGCAGTGGCATGTTTTTGAAATATGTTTTCACTTCCGGAGGGTAACCAGTCCGGTAGGTGATGGATACGCGTACTCCAATTGACTTTACAGCCCTTATCAGAAAGCGGAATGGTATGGACGCAGGAGACGTGGCCATGACCCGGACCTATGCCAGGAGCGCGTAAAACCTGAAAACAGACCTTACGATCCATGCGATCCAGGACAAGCAGCTGATGGACTATCCTGCGGCCACCACAGTCCACATGTCGCAACAATCCCTCATGATTTTGTTCGAGTTCTACATTATCAATGTGAGGGGCAAGATCCGCATAGCGTGAGAAATCACCCAGAATTTCCCACACCTGATCAGCACTTTCAGGGATCTCGCGTTCCACATCGATCACAAGTTCCATAGCATATCCCGCAAAGAGCGGCTCCTTATCCTGTAAGCATGGCAAAACGGGCTCTACTTTGCCATCAGTCCATTGCATGAATTTTAAGTCTTAGGCCTGCGACATTAGACCCATGAGCGGATGCTCGTTAGAATAGGGTGATGCGGGATGGGATTAGCATTTTCAGGAAGTCCCCCAGGGGTATTTGAAAACATCAGGTGCATAACCAAAAAGGAGTAGCGTGTACGGGCGAGCACCTCCCCCCTTGTTAGAGGGAATTCACGCGCAATTGAACATGACGATTGATGGTAGCGAAATCAAATTATTCCGGGACAATGTAAGACGTTTTCTGGTTGAACAGATACAGCCTCACTATGTGCAGTGGGAAAGAGAATCCTGGATGCCCAGAGAAATTTGGAGCCTGTTGGGAGAAAATGGGCTGTTATGTGTTGATCAGGATGAGGCTCATGGCGGATCCGGTGTTCCCTTTCCCTATTCAGCCGTGGTATTGGAAGAGGCTGCCCACCTTGGACTGGGCTCATTAGCTACGGGGCTTTCTGTACATTCAGATATTTGTGCGCCTTATGTTCAGCATATGGGTAGTTCAGCTCAGAAGGACTATTGGTTGCCGCGCTTAGTGTCAGGTGAGACCGTAGCCGCTATCGCCATGACCGAGCCTGGTGCAGGTTCAGATCTGCAGGGTATGCGTAGTACGGCCATCCGGCAGGGTGATCACTATGTATTGAATGGCTCCAAAACATTTATCACCAATGGTCAGCATGCTGGATTGGTTATCGTCGCTGCCAAGACAGATCCCAAAGCGGGCGCCAAAGGCGTCTCACTCTTTCTGGTGGACCCTGCGCTGCCAGGATTCAGTCGTGGTCGTAAGCTGGAAAAGCTGGGCTTGCATAGCCAGGACACCTCAGAACTTTTCTTTGACAATGTTCAGCTACCTTTGGATGCTTTGCTGGGTGAAGAGGGTCGTGGTTTTGCCTATCTTATGCAGGAATTACCGCGTGAACGACTAGCTATAGCCGTGACAGCGGTGGCTGCTGCAGAGGGTGTTTTGCAAGAAACGATACGTTATACCACCGAGCGTAAGGCTTTTGGAGTGGCTATATCGCAGATGCAAAATACACGTTTTACCTTGGCCCAATGCGCGACTGATATTGCTTGTGTACGAGCATTTTTAGATCAATGCGTGGATCAATATATGGGGAATGCCCTGGATGTACCCACGGCAGCCATGATTAAACTGGCAGCTACCGATTTACAGGGCAAGGTTGCTGATGCCTGTTTGCAATTGCATGGTGGTTACGGCTACATGACCGAGTATCCTGTGGCTCGCGCCTATGTGGATGCGCGGGTTCAGAGAATCTATGGTGGAACCAATGAAATCATGAAAGAGGTCATCGCGCGATCTCTCGTAGGGCGCTAAGCCGTTAGGGCTTAGGGTCGACGTGCGTCATGACATCAACGACGCGATGCAGGCGCTGAACACGTTCTTGAACGTGTTCAGCGATGTCGTGACCTTCGCGTACACGCAAATCACCATCAATTTCCAAATGCACATCCACCATCAGCAAATCGCCAACTTTGCGCGTGCGCAGGTTGTGCAAACCTAGTACCCCCGGTGTGGTGATAATGGTTTGATGTATGGCATCGACCTCTTCCTGAGAAGCCGCCCTATCCATCAGATCGTTGAGTGCCTCCCAGGCAAAATGCACACCCATGCGTAATACCATCAGTCCAACCAATAAGGCGGCAATGGGATCAAAGAGTTTGTAGCCCAGCAAATTACCAGCCACGCCGATACTGACGACTAAGGAAGAAAGCGAGTCTGAACGTGCGTGCCAAGCATTGGCGATCAGGAGTGAGGACCTCACCCGCGTAGCGACATGCAGCAGATATTGAAATAAGATCTCCTTGCTGATGAGCCCTGTGAGGGCAACGGCAAGAGCCATCGGAGCAATGCTAACCAGGCTGGAGGTATTCTGAAGTCGGTCGATAGCGCTCCACAGCATGTGACCGCCGACAAAGATAAGTAATAGTCCCAGCGCCAAAGAGGCTGCATTTTCAAAGCGGTAATGTCCATACTGATGATCAGCATCAGCATCGCGATGGCTATGATGGTTGGCAAGCAAAACCACACCATCAGCAAGTAAGTCAGCCAAAGAATGTAGTCCATCAGCTACCAGGGCCTGAGAGTGCGACAGCCAGCCAACCAGAATCTGTATCGTGGCTAACAGGGTATTAACACCTACGCTGACTAGCGTACTACGCTGAGCCGCCTGTTGTCGGCTTGCACCTGCATCTCCGCTAAAAGCACGTTCGGGCCACATAATTGATCTGAGTCCAAGTTTTGATGAAAAATGATTACTTTACCGCGTAAGAAGCCATAAATGATTTTACACGCATCATGAGCTATCTTATCATCCTGAGCATCTAATCTTTGCAGCCTACATTTTTTGGGCTAGGGTTCATGCTAATCCGTTTATGGGGAGCTAATCCATGTCGCCAGTCGGTTCGGTAGCCGAGAATTGGTCCTTGAGTGTTTACGTTCTGGGTGTTCTGGCTATATGCGTCATCATGCTGGTGTTGCCACCTTTTCTGGGAGGACGCGCTCGGGGCAGGGCCAAGGAAGATCCCTTTGAATCAGGGGTTATTGGCCAAGGCACGGCACAAATGCGCTTCTCAGCCAAGTTCTATTTAGTCACCATGATGTTCGTGATATTCGATGTTGAAGCGCTCTTCCTCTATGCCTGGGCAGTCTCGATCAAGCAAAGTGGCTGGCTAGGTTTTATAGAGGCCACGACCTTCATCATCATTTTGCTGGCGGGACTGTATTATCTCTGGCGCATAGGTGCTTTGGACTGGGCCCCTGCCCAGCGTCGTCGCCATGTGCTACCTCATGTCGTTAACCAGGACCAATGAGAACGTATTCATGAAATACACCCTGACACGCGTTAACGAAAATACACCTGACCAACGCTATCCCATGCAGGATCAACAGCCTGGGGATCCCATGGGCGATCAGGTGCATCGCAATATCATGATGGGTAAGCTGGAAGATATGGTGCACGGGGTCGTCAACTGGGGTAGAGCCAATTCACTTTGGCCCTTCAACTTTGGACTCTCGTGTTGTTATGTGGAAATGGCTACCGCATTTACAGCACCCCATGATCTGGCACGCTTTGGTTCTGAAGTGATTCGCGCTACGCCCCGTCAGGCTGATTTGATGGTGGTGGCAGGCACCTGTTTTATCAAAATGGCTCCCGTGGTACAGCGTCTTTACGAGCAGATGCTTGAGCCCAAGTGGGTGATCTGTATGGGAGCATGTGCAAATTCAGGGGGTATGTACGACATTTATTCCGTGGTTCAGGGGGTGGATAAATTCTTGCCCGTGGATGTTTACATCCCCGGTTGTCCTCCCCGCCCAGAGGCATTTCTGCAGGCACTGATGTTGCTGCAGGACTCGATTGGGAAAGAGCGTCGGCCCCTGTCATGGGTGGTGGGAGAACAAGGAGTGTACCGCGCAGATATGCAGCCAGAGCGTGATCGCAAACAGGCTGAACGTATTGCGGTTACTCATTTACGCACGCCGGATCAGATCTGAGTGTGTTGACCTGAGTTTAAAGGTGGGGCGAAGATTCCGATGGCTGAAGAAGTCCGAATAACTCCGGAATTTCCGGGCAGCGAACATGAAGTAGTACGTGAGCTGCGCAGTCGCTTTGGTGCCGATACGTTGGTGTTCCAGGCCACCGTGGACCGATTGCCAACCCTGTGGGTGCAGCGCTCGCAACTGATCGATGTGCTTAAATTTCTGCGTCATGTTCCGCAGCCCTACTCTATGCTTTATGACCTTTCAGGGGTGGATGAAAGACTGCGGCAGCATCGGAATGGCTTACCTGCAGCCGATTTTACGGTTTTCTATCACCTGCTTTCGATAGAACGTAACAGCGATGTACGTATCAAGGTTGCTTTGTCTTCTGAAGATTTACATCTTCCCACCGCTACGGGAATTTGGCCGAATGCCAACTGGTACGAGCGAGAAGTTTGGGACTTGCTAGGCATCGTCTTTGATGGGCATCCCCTACTGACGCGCATACTTTTGCCTCCGACATGGACTGGACACCCTTTGCGTAAGGACTATCCGGCACGCGCAACTGAATTTGATCCATTCATGTTAAATGCAGCCAAACAGGATCTTGAGCAGGAAGCGTTGCTGTTCAAGCCTGAGCAGTGGGGTATGACCAAGGGCAATGCAACTGAGGATTTCATGTTCCTCAATTTGGGGCCTAACCATCCCTCAGCACATGGTGCCTTTCGTATCGTCGTGCAGCTCGATGGTGAAGAAATTGTGGATTGTGTTCCCGATATCGGCTATCACCATCGTGGTGCTGAGAAGATGGCTGAGCGCCAGACTTGGCATAGCTTTATTCCCTACACGGATCGTATAGATTATCTGGGCGGGGTAATGAATAACCTGCCTTATGTTTTAGCGGTTGAGAAACTTGCCGGCATTGAAGTGCCTGATCGCGTCAAGACTATACGCGTCATGCTGGCTGAGTTTTTCCGCATCTCTTCACACTTATTGTTCCTGGGTACCTATATTCAGGACGTGGGCGGGATGACGCCGATCTTCTTCATGTTCACCGACCGTATGAAAGCCTTTGATGTCATTGAAGCCATTACAGGTTTTCGTATGCATCCGGCTTGGTACCGTATTGGCGGGGTTGCGCATGATTTGCCCAGAGGCTGGGATAAGTTAGTTCGTGAATTTGTTGACTGGATGCCCAAGCGCCTTGATGAGTACGAAAAGGCCGCCATGAAAAATTCCATACTGATCGGCCGCACGCGTCATGTGGCACAGTATGACAAGGAACAAGCCCTGGCCTGGGGTGTGACCGGACCGGGATTACGTGCGACGGGCGTCAATTTTGATTTACGCAAAGCACGCCCCTATTCCGGGTATGAAAATTTTGATTTTGACGTGCCACTTGCCCAGAATGGCGATGCCTATGATCGCGGCATGTTGCGTCTTGAAGAAATGCGTCAAAGTTTGCGCATAATCAGGCAATGTCTGGATAATATGCCTGAGGGGCCCTATAAGGCAGATCATCCGCTAACCTGCCCTCCTCCCAAGGAAAGAACCCTGAAAGATATCGAAACGCTGATTACGCATTTCCTTTCGGTGTCTTGGGGGCCGGTCATGCCGGCAGGCGAAAGCTGCCAAATGATCGAAGCTACCAAGGGCATCAACAGTTACTACGTGACTTCAGACCACAGCACCATGAGTTACCGGACGCGCATACGCACGCCCAGCTACCCGCATTTGCAACAGATACCTTCGGTGATTCGAGGCTCTATGGTCCCGGATCTGATCGCCTTATTGGCCAGTATTGACTTTGTGATGGCAGATGTCGACCGCTAACCCTAAAAATCAGATCATTGTCACCGACCGCGGTGAACCCTTTGAACTCACTGCTGAAGAGCGGCAGGCTATTGAGGCAGCTATGCACCACTATGAGGATGCACGAGCGGCCACGATTGATGCCCTCAAGATCGTTCAATCGCGACGACGCTGGGTAAGTGACGGCGCCATCACAGCTATCGCTGCTGTGCTAGGCGTTGCTGCTGCCGATGTCGAAGGGGTAGCTACTTTTTACAATCGAATCTACAGACAGCCCGTAGGTAGGCACGTCATTCTGGTCTGTGACAGTATTGGCTGTTATCTCACGGGATTTGAAAAAGTATACCAGCGTATCCAGGAAATTCTTGCCATTAAACCCGGCGAGACGACAGCCGATGACAAGTTTACGGTGTTGCCGGTGGTTTGCCTGGGCGCCTGTGATCGTGGGCCGGTGCTTCTGATCGATGAAGACACCCATTTCAATGTCACGCCTGAAAATGTAGGGCAGGTATTGGAGCAGTACGCATGAGTTCCCAGATCAATGTGGGCATCAAGGTCGATCGTGAGACGCATCCGCTGACCTGGCGCCGACATGCAGCGGGTGGTCCGGTGCATACGCTGAGTGTCTATGAGTCTTTGGAAGGCTTTGCAGCGTTACGCAAGATTATGGGCACTGATCCTCTGGAACTGCAGAAAACAGTTAAAGATGCAGGCTTACGTGGACGAGGGGGGGCGGGATTTCCTACCGGCGTCAAGTGGTCGCTTATTCCCATGGGAGCAGATGCCGGGCGGAAGTACCTCATCTGTAACGCCGATGAAATGGAGCCAGGCACTTTTAAAGACCGCATGTTGATGGAGGAATTACCCTTCCAGCTGGTTGAATCCATGGTGGTGTCGGCCTATGCCATAGGCGCACAAGTGGGCTATATCTTTTTACGTGGCGAATATATTGAGGCTGCTGCCCGGTTGAAGGCAGCTATTGCTGAAGCCAAAGCCGCGGGTTACCTCGGTGATAATATCCTGGGTACAGATTTCAGTTTTCAGTTACATGTTCATGAAGGAGCAGGTAGATATATCTGTGGCGAGGAAACGGCGCTCATCAATTGCCTGGAAGGGCGGCGCGCTAACCCTCGAACCAAGCCTCCCTTTCCGCAACAGGCGGGTGCTTGGGGTCGGCCTACGATTGTCAATAACGTCGAAACCCTATGCAATGTGCCTGATATCGTACTTAAAGGTGCCGTCTGGTTTAAGGGTCTTTCGCAAGGTCGTAGTAGTGATGCGGGCACCAAACTCTATGGTATCGCTGGTCGGGTCAAGCATCCTGGCCTGTGGGAACTGCCCATAGGCACAACATCCCGAGAAATTCTTGAACTGGCGGGAGGCATGCAGGAGGGTTTAGAACTGGTGACCTGGTTGCCAGGGGGAGCTTCAACAGACTTCCTGATGCCAGAGCACCTGGATTTGGCCATGGATTACGACACCATCGGCAAGGCGGGTAGCCGTATGGGTACAGGGCTGATCATGGTAGTCGATAGTGAACAAGACATCATGAAGGTACTGCGTAATCTGATGGTGTTTATGGCGAGAGAATCCTGTGGGTGGTGCACACCCTGCCGTGATGGCTTACCGTGGACGCTTAAGGTGGTGGATGCCTTGAGTCGTGGTGAGGGAGCAGTAGGTGATATTGAATGGCTACAGGATATGACTCGCTGGTTGGGGCCAGGCAGACCGTTTTGTGCGCATGCGCCGGGTGCTATGGAACCATTGCAAAGTGCAATCAAGTTTTTCCGCAGCGAGTTTGAAAAAGGAATCAAGGCGGTCTGACAACCGCCAGGGCGATGCCATGGCGTAACAGGCATGGTATTCGGATGATGCAGCCCCCGAAGTTGGGGACAAGGTGTAGAAGCGACGATGGCGACCATACACATCGATGGTAAGACGTACGAAGTCGACGGTGCCAACAACCTGTTGGAAGCCTGTCTGTCCTTGGGCATGGATGTGCCCTATTTCTGCTGGCACCCGGCACTAGGGTCGATCGGCGCCTGCCGCCAGTGTGCGGTCAAGCAGTATGCCGATGAAAACGATAAGCGAGGAAGGCTGGTCATGTCCTGCATGACCCCATCCAGTGACAAGACCTTCATTTCAATTGATGATGAAGAAGCCAATGCCTTCCGCAAAAGTGTGGTGGAATGGCTGATGACTAATCATCCTCATGATTGTCCAGTATGTGCAGAAGGTGGACATTGTCATTTGCAGGATATGACGGTGATGACGGGTCATAGCACGCGTAAATACCGTTTTAACAAGCGCACACATGCTAATCAAAACTTGGGTTCATTTATCAGGCACGAAATGAACCGCTGTATTGCTTGTTATCGCTGCGTTCGCTATTACAAAGACTATGCTGGCGGAACTGACTTAGGCGTATTTGGTGCTCATGACAATGTGTACTTCGGCCGCGCTCAGGAAGGGACCCTGGAAAGTGAGTTCAGTGGAAATTTAACGGAAGTCTGTCCGACGGGTGTGTTCACCGATAAGACGGCGGGTGAACACTATACGCGGAAATGGGACATGCAGTTTGCCCCATCGATCTGTCAGGGTTGCTCGGTCGGCTGTAATATTAGCCCGGGTGAACGCTATGGCCTGATTCGACGCATTGAAAATCGCTATAACGGAAGCGTAAATCATCACTTCCTATGTGACCGTGGTCGTTTTGGCTATGGCTTTGTCAATCGTGAAGACAGGCCTAAACAGTCCTGGCTGGTGCGCCAGGGTCAACGTGATATGGTCAGCGTTGACGCCGCTCTGGATACGGTTGCAGGCTGGTTGCGTGGCAATACAAAGGTCGCAGGTATAGGCTCTGCGCGTGCAAGTCTGGAAAGCAATTTTGCATTGCAGCGTCTGGTGGGGATAGATCAATACAGCCATGGCATGACCGAGGCCAACTATGAGTTGGTTCAATTAGCACGGCAAAGTCAACTGATCAAGGGCATCCATGTTCCAAGCCTGCGTGACATGGAATCGGCTGACAGCGCTCTGGTACTGGGAGAAGATGTCACCCAGACCGCGCCTCGGGTTGCCCTGGCCTTGCGTCAAACAAGCAAAACGAGAGCCCTGCAACTGGCTGCTGAACGCAAAGTACCTGCTTGGAATGCCGAACCGATCAAAAATATTGCACAGCATGAACGTAGCCCTATCTTCCTGACCCATGTCCAAGCGACCAGGCTGGATGATATTGCGACGGATGGCTATTGGGCCCATCCAGACGATCAGGCACGACTGGGATTTGCCGTAGCCCATCTGCTCGACAACGCTGCACCTGCTGTACCAGGATTACCTGCTGAAGTACAAGCCAAGGCTGTAGTGATAGCAGATGCCCTGCGAGCATCATCGCATCCCCTGATTATCAGTGGCATCAGCTCGGGTAGTGCAGCGCTGGTGAAAGCGGCCACCCAAGTAGCCCTTGCTCTGCTGAAATTAGGTAAGCCTGTGGCTCTTGCCCAAGTCCTGCCTGAGGTCAATACGGCAGGCGTGGGCATGTTGGGGGGCTTGGCTCTGGAAAACACCTTACAGTCTATCGAAGCTGGTGATGTGGATACCTTGATTGTGCTGGAGCATGATCTCTACCGCAGCCTGCCCAAGGCCAGGGTAGATGCTGCGTTAGCTCGGCTTAAACATCTGATTGTTGTTGACCATCAGCAGCATGAGACGCTGGCTAGGGCCGACGCTGTGTTGGCGGCAGCAAGTTTTGCTGAAGCAGACGGCACCGTGGTCAGCATGGAAGGTCGTGCCCAGCGTTACTTTAAGGTTTACGAACCCTCTTACTATAAGCCTGAAATTTATCAGAGAGAGAGCTGGCGTTGGCTGCATGCGCTGGCTAGTGTACGTGAAGGTAAAGCGATTAATTGGTCTCACCTGGATGAGGCAACCGCCGAACTGGCTGCTTGCCATGAACAGCTTGCCGCTATCCAGCAGGCGGCTCCAGATGCCCGTTATCGTATTTTAGGGCTTAAAGTAGCGCGCGAGCCCAGGCGGTATTCGGGTCGGACCGCTATGCGCGCCAATATCTCGGTGCATGAACCTCGTCAACCCCAGGATAGCGATACAGCATTGACCTTCTCCATGGAAGGTTATGTAGGCCCTCAAGAAGATTCAGCGCTCATTCCATTTGCCTGGGCTCCAGGATGGAACTCTCCCGCTGCATGGAATAAATTTCAGGGCGAGGTGGGTGGTCATTTGCAGCACGGTGATCCGGGTGTAAGGCTATGGGCGCAGACGCAGGAGCCGGCTTACTGTGCTCTTCCACCTGCAAGCGTGCAGCTCGCTTCTGGACAATTTGCCTTGGTGACCTTGCACCATATCTTTGGTAGTGATGAACTTTCCTCTCGCTCCGAGGTTTTACACGGGCGGCAACCCCTTCCCTATGTCATGGCCTCTAGAAAGCAAGTTCAGGCAGACGAAGGAAGCCAGGTTCAGGTCAAGGTGGGGGAGACTACGTTGATACTAGAACTGCGACTCAGTGACAGCTTGCCTCCAGGATGTCTGGGTCTGCCCTATGGGCTGGTGCCTATAGTTGAAGGTAGTGTGGCCGAGCTGGTAAGCGGAGGTCTGGCATGATGAGCGCAATCTACTCTTGGTTTACACCTGGCATTATAGCGATCATCGTGGCGGTGCTGAAATCCGTGGTGATATTGCTGGTGCCTGTCTTGGTGGCGGCTTTTTTACCCTGGCTGGAAAGACGGTTGCTGGCCTTGTGGCAGGATCGTTACGGTCCTAATCGCGTAGGGCCGTTTGGTTTAGGGCAGGTGGTAGCTGATATGCTGAAAATCTTCTTCAAGGAAGATTGGACACCTCCTTTTGTAGATAAATTTACCTTCTGGCTGGCGCCTGGCATAGCCATGGGGGCTTTGCTGCTGGCCTTTGCGGTCGTGCCTATTACCCCGACCTGGGGTGTAGTCGACATGAATGTAGGCTTGCTGTTCTTCTTTGCTGTGGCAGGACTGGCTGTGTACGCAGCGATGCTGGGTGGTTGGTCGAGTAACAGTAAATACGCTTTATTGGGTGGCGTACGAACGACAGCTCAGACGGTGAGTTATGAAGTTTTTATGGGCCTGTCGCTGATGGGGGTGGTGGCCATTACGGGTTCATTTAATCTACGCGATATAGTCAAAGCTCAAGAACATGTCTGGTTTGTCTTTCCGCAGATTATAGGTTTCTTCACCTTTGCCATTGCCGGGGTGGCTGTGGCTCACCGTAGTCCCTTCGATTTGCCGGAAGCGGAGCAAGAACTGGCTGCAGGTTTTCATACTGAATACTCAGGAATGAAGTTTGGCATGTTCTTTGTGGGTGAGTACGTCGGTGTACTGATGGTGTCAGCACTTATCTCAACCTTATTTTTTGGTGGCTGGTTATCTCCTTTCGGTAGTTTCATGGATTGGCCTTTATTCTGGTTCTCAGCCAAGACTTTCGTATTTGTTTGCCTGTTTATTTTGGTGCGTGGTGCCTTGCCAAGACCGCGATATGACCAGATCATGGACTTTGGTTGGAAGGTTTGCTTGCCCCTGACCCTGATCAATCTGGTAGGTACGGCGGCCGTGGTACTTTGGAACAGCCCCGCGGTCATGCCCTGAGAGGAGTTTTTTCATGAATCTGCTGATGGGCATCTATTCACAGATACGCAGCATGGTGATGGTGTTTTCGCATGCATTTCGCAAGCGCGACACTATTCAGTACCCAGAACAAAAAGTGTACCTGCCTCCACGCTACCGCGGACGTATCGTGCTGACACGAGACCCGGATGGTGAGGAACGTTGTGTCGCCTGTAATCTCTGCGCCGTGGCCTGTCCGGTAGGCTGTATATCGCTGCAAAAGGCAGAAACCGAAGATGGACGTTGGTATCCAGAGTTTTTCAGAATCAATTTTTCTCGATGCATATTTTGCGGCATGTGTGAAGAGGCTTGTCCAACCACAGCCATCCAGCTGACGCCTGATTTTGAGATGGGAGAGTACAAGCGTCAAGATCTGGTATATGAAAAGGAACATTTGCTGATTTCAGGCCCAGGTAAGTACCCCGAATATAATTTCTACCGGGTTGCAGGCTTGGCCATCGCAGGAAAACCCAAGGGGGCAGCCGACCACGAGTCAGCTCCAATCAACGTCAAGAGCTTGCTACCTTAAAGGAGAATATGTTGGATATTTCAGCCTTGGCATTCTACCTGACAGCAGCGGTGGCAGTCATGGCCACGCTGCGGGTCATCACCAGCAGTAACCCTGTACACGCCCTACTGTATCTGGTGCTGTCCTTAATCGCTGTCGCCATGGTTTTTTTCAATGTGGGCGCACCCTTTGCCGGAGCCCTGGAGATCATCGTATATGCAGGGGCCATCATGGTGCTCTTTGTATTTGTGGTGATGATGCTGAATTTAGGCAAACAAGTTGAGGAACAAGAAAAACTTGGATTGCACCCACGCTATTGGATAGGTCCCGGCATATTGTCTGCGGCCTTATTGTCCATGCTGATCATGTTGTTGCTAAGTGGTGCGCGTCACCCTACATCAACTTACGAGGTATCAGCGCAAAGCGTGGGAGCTTCCTTGTTTGGCCCTTATGTGCTGGCGGTTGAACTGGCATCCATGATTTTGCTGGCTGCCATGGTGGCTGCCTGGCATCTAGGTCGACCTGAGGAGAGGGAATAACGCCATGATAATGCAAGGAATCCCGATGGAATACGGGCTTGTGCTGGCATCCGTGCTCTTTGCTTTAGGATTATGCGGTTTGCTGGTAAGGCGTAATATTTTGTTCATGCTGATGTCTATAGAAATCATGATGAATTCCAGCGCTTTGGCATTTGTGGTAGCGGGTAGCCGCTGGGCTCGTCCCGATGGGCAAATCATGTTCATCCTGATTCTGACCCTGGCAGCCAGCGAAGCGGCTATCGGCCTGGCCATTGTTCTCCAACTCTACCGCCGGTTCAAGACACTCAGTGTCGATGCGGCAAGCGAGATGCACGGATGAATCTGCTCTATGTAACCTTTCTGTCCCCGCTTATAGGCTTTTTGCTACTGGCATTTCTTAACAGGCGCTTAAGTGAGAATGCCGCCGCCGCCATTGGCGTAGGATCTATGGGCGTCAGCCTACTGACGGTGCTGGCAACGATGATGGACTATGTTCAGCATCCTGCGGGCTACAGCTATCTGCAAAAACTCTGGAGCTGGGTTAATCTTCCTGGCTTTCAGGTGGACTTTGCCCTTCAACTGGATGGTCTGTCCCTGACCATGCTGGGGGTGATCGTCGGGGTGGGCTTGCTCATCCACATCTTCGCTTCATGGTATATGCGTGGTGAAGACGGCTATTCCCGCTTTTTTGCGTACATGAATCTGTTTGTTGCCAGTATGGTGGTCTTGGTGCTGGGTAGCTCATTAGTCACCATGTATGTAGGCTGGGAGGGCGTAGGACTTTGCTCTTACCTGCTGATCGGTTTTTACTACAAGACCTCAGCGAATGGCTCTGCTGCCCAGAAAGCCTTTATCATCACCCGTATCGGTGATGTATTTATGGCCCTGGGACTTTTTACTCTGCACGAACAACTAGGTACTTTGGATATACAGCAGCTACTGGTCTTAGCACCGCAACATTTCATGGTCGGTGCTCCTGTCATCAACCTGATTGCCTTGCTATTGCTCGGTGGTGCGGTCGGGAAATCCGCACAGCTACCCTTACAAACATGGTTGGCAGATGCTATGGCAGGCCCGACGCCGGTTTCAGCGTTGATCCATGCAGCTACCATGGTGACGGCGGGTGTTTATCTGATAGCGCGTACACATACTCTGTTCCAGTTAGCCCCTGATGTGCTGGAACTTGTTGGTATCGTGGGTGCGGCAACCTTGCTGCTCTCCGGTTTTGCAGCGCTATCGCAAACCGATATCAAGCGTGTGCTTGCTTACTCCACGATGAGTCAGATCGGTTATATGTTCCTGGCCTTGGGGGTGGGTGCCTGGAGTGCAGCCATATTCCATCTTATGGCCCATGCCTTTTTCAAGGCGCTGCTTTTTCTGTCCTCGGGTGCCGTTATCATTTCTTGCCATCATGAACAAAACATATTCAAGATGGGCGGTTTATGGAAAAAAATACCTCTGGTCTATGCCTGTTTTCTGGTCGGTGGAGGTGCGCTGGCTGCCCTGCCCCTGATTACCGTGGGCTATTACTCCAAAGATGAAATTCTGTGGCAGGCCATGGCCAGTAACCATATTGGGCTTTTCTATGCAGGATTAGCCGGAGCTTTCCTGACTTCGCTATACACATTCAGAATGATCTTCATCGTCTTCCATGGCGAAGAAAAGGGCCATGCCCATGCGATTCATGGAGCCACTTACTGGGTACCGCTGTCGATACTGCTGGTTTTATCGACCGCCGTTGGCGCGCTGATACACCCTCCTTTGAGCGGGGTACTGCCGGCTTCGGCAGGTGCAGCGGAAGGTCCCTTGCGCACCCAGGTAGAGATGACCTCTGCTGTGGTAGGCATCATTGGCCTCTTGCTGGCTGCCATGCTTTTCCTGGGTCGCCGAACTTTCATCAGTACAGTGGCCAACAGTACGCCGGGCCGGTTGATCAGTCAGGTTTGGTATAACGCGTGGGGATTTGATGCTTTATACCGCTGGGTGTTTATACGCCCATTCCTGGGCCTGACCTGGGTGTTGCGACGTGATCCTGCCGATCAGACCATTAATTTACTACCCAAAACAGCATTAGTGTTTAATCGCTGGCTCAGCAGAACGCAAAACGGACAGCTGCGGCTTGATATCACGGTACTGGCCACCGGCGCAGTACTACTTCTCATGATTGTTTTTGCATTCATGCAATAAGCCTGGGGGACAACCGCACCATGATTCTGACCTGGCTCATACTGATACCTCTCATAGGTGGATTCTTATGTTGGGTGGGTGAACGCTTTAGCCGCGTCTTGCCGCGATGGATAGCATTTTTCAGCATGCTGTTGTTGCTGATCCTGACCGTCATGATTTGGCTACAAGGAGACTATCACTTCATCACCAAACTGGCGGGGTTGCCGCAATGGACCGTCGAATACAGATTGCCATGGTTTCCTGATCTGGGAGCGAGCTTTCATCTAGGCTTGGATGGCTTATCCCTGTTGCTGATCGCCCTCACCGGCTTCTTAGGCACCTTGGCGGTGGCCTGCTCCTGGAGTGAGGTTCAAGAGCACGTGGGATTCTTCCACCTCAACCTGCTCTGGATCATCGCAGGGGTGGTCGGTGTATTTTTAGCTCTGGATATGCTGCTGTTCTTCTTTTTCTGGGAAATGATGCTGGTCCCCATGTTTTTTCTGATCGCTCTCTGGGGACATAATGTGCCGGGTGGACGCGGTCGCATTTATGCGGCAACCAAGTTTTTTATCTATACTCAGGCCAGCGGCTTGTTAATGCTGCTATCCATTATTACCATGGCCCTGATCTACGCACAGATACATCACCATCTTAGTTTTGATTATCATGATCTGCTGGGCTTGTCCAACAACCTGAACCCCAAGCTCGAATGGGTCTTGATGCTGGGATTTGTCATTGCCTTTTCAGTCAAGCTCCCCGTTGTTCCTCTGCATGCCTGGCTGCCCGATGCGCATTCTCAAGCACCTACTGCAGGTTCCGTAGACTTGGCAGGTATCTTGTTGAAGACAGCGGCCTATGGATTCTTGCGGTTTGCCCTGCCGTTGTTTCCGAATGCATCGCATCAATTTGCCCCCATCGCCATGTGGTTAGGTGTGCTGGGGATCTTTTATGGGGCGGTTCTCGCCTATCGACAAAGTGACATTAAACGTCTGATTGCCTACACCTCAGTTTCTCATATGGGATTTGTATTAATCGGCATTTACTCGTTCAATGCCTTGGCGACGCAAGGCGTGGTCATGCAAATGCTGGCGCATGGTATCTCAGCGGCTGCCTTGTTCATTCTGAGTGGCCAGATCTATGAGCGCATGCACACACGAAATCTCGATCTTATGGGGGGGTTGTGGACAAGAATACGCTCACTTCCCCCTATGGCGTTATTTTTTGCGGCAGCTTCTGTAGGCTTACCGGGATTGGGTAATTTTGTCGGCGAGTTCCTGATCCTGATGGGGACTTACACCGTTAACCACTTGGTAACAGTGGTTGCAAGCGGTGGCATGATCGTGGCGGCGATCTATACCCTGATGATGATGCAAAGGGCATTTTTTGGACCGGTGCAAAGTGAAGAAGTTTTACCGGCGCTGAATCGGCGTGAATTTATGATGATGATGAGCCTGGTCGTGGTCATGGTATGGCTGGGCGTTTATCCACAGCCCATCCTGAATACCTCGGCAGCTGCCCTGGATACGCTGCATCATCTCATGATGACGGTGCTTCCATCCACGACCGTATTAAGGTGAGATGACGCTATGACCCTTACCCCCATGATGATGCAAGCCTTTCTGCCTTTTGTAGCGGTTGCCGCAACCATCGTGCTGCTCATGCTTTTTATAGCGGTACGTCGAGATCCTTGGTGGAACCCAACCTTCGCTGTCGTCGGACTCAATGCAGCTTTGGTGTGCCTATATCCCGCTTGGCACGTGATGCCGCAAGTCGTTACCCCGTTATTTTATATCGATGGAACCTCGATATTTTTTATGGGATTAACGCTGGTAACCACACTGGCCTGCCTGACACTGACCCACGCGTACATCGAACATTATGTGCGTAACCGTGAAGAGATCTATCTACTGATGATTCTGGCAGCTTTAGGGGCTATGGTCATGGTGGCCTCCATCAGCCTGGTTTCCATGTTTATCGGCCTTGAATTGATGTCCATCGCCTTCTATGGCCTGGTGGGATACACCTACCAAAAGAAACGTAGCCTGGAAGCATCCATCAAATACATGGTGTTATCCGCAGCTGCGTCTTCCTTCATGCTGTTTGGCATGGCCTTGCTCTATGCTCAATTTGGTGAGCTTAGCTTTACGGGATTGCGGTTTCTGGCTCAGCCAGAAACCAGCCAAGCCTATTGGGTGGTAGGTGGAACCTTACTGCTGCTGGTAGGTTTTGCGTTCAAGTTGTCCTTGGTCCCCTTCCATATGTGGACACCTGATGTCTATGAGGGCGCCCCAGCCCCTGTAGGCGCCTTCCTGGCGACCACCAGCAAGGTGGCTGTCATGGCCGTGTTGCTGCGCATGTTGATAGCCACGCCTGTGATGCATAATGCCCCGGTTGTGCTTGCCCTGAAAATCATGGCGGCAGCATCGATCTTGATCGGTAATTTGTTGGCTCTGAAGCAGAATAATCTCAAACGTATGTTGGGCTACTCTTCCATAGCCCATTTTGGCTACATGATGATAGGGGTGCTGATCTTTACCAAGCCTATGGCAGCATTCATGGTGGTAGGGGTTTACCTGGTAGGGTATAGCGTGACGGCGATAGGCGCCTTTGGTGTCATAGCACTGATGTCCAGCGCAGAGGCTGGCCGCGATGCTGATTCACTGCAGGATTACCGCGGATTGTTCTGGCGTCGTCCCCTGCTCACATCGGTATTCACAGTGACCTTGCTGTCATTAGCGGGTATCCCCTTCACGGCTGGTTTTATTGCCAAATTCTATGTGGCGGTCGCTGGGGTCATGAGTCAACAACTTTGGTTGCTGGGGGCTCTACTAATCGGCAGTGCCTTGGGCGTGTATTTCTACCTGCGAACGATGGTTACCCTCTATATGGTACAGCCTGGCATGCGCGGCTTTGACGCGGATATGCATTGGGGTGAACATGCAGGCGGTATCATGGTTCTGGGCGTGGTTCTTTTGGTATTGCTGGTCGGTATATTCCCGCAACCCTTGGTATGGCTGATGCAGTTGACATTCACCGGTCACGGCTAAGTTAACGATGTGCCGCTTAGGGTAACTTTCATGAGCTGTTCTCTGAGCCAGCGATGGGCTGGCTCATCTTCACGCCGACTATGCCAATAAATATAGATATCCATACCCGGCATGCTGACGGGAAGTGGTCGTATGCTATTAGGGGAGTCCTGAGTTAACAGCTTGGCATAACTTAGCGGCATGGTTAGCAAAAGTTCCGTTTGAGCGACGACCTGACAAGCTGCGTAATAGTGCTGGCAACGCAAGGCTATACGACGGGAAAGTCCCAGCCTTTGCAGTTCCATGTCTTCAAGCCCCAACCCCTGACGTCGAGAAGAAACGAGAATGTGGTCACCCTGTAGATAATCATCCAGCGTCAGAGCTCGTTGTGGGTCAAATGAGGGTCCGATAACGACTGCCAGAGCTTCTTGTGTCAACCGGCAGGAGCGTAGTCCATCCGTCACAGGAAGATAAACATCCACCGCGATATCGAGTTGTCCTGAGCTGAGCATGGATGACAGATGGCGGCGTTCGACGCGCACGCTGGATAGCTGGATTCCGGGAGCAGCCGTACGCAGGACACGCATCAGACCAGGCAGTACATGTGCTTCCAGGACATCTCGCATGCCCAGCCGAAATTCCAACTCTGCATTGGCAGGCTGAAATTCAGCATCATGCAGCCACACCGATTCCAGAGTAGTCAGGGCTTGAGCTACCGGCATAGCCATATGCCTAGCCATCGCCGAGGGAATCATGTGCTGTCCTTGACGCGTGAAAAGCGGGTCACCTAGGCGCAAACGTAAACGGGCTAGGGCGTGGCTGACAGCAGGCTGAGTGAGATGAAGGACATCAGCTGCACGGGTCAATGAACCTTCCTGATAAATAGCATGAAAGACCAACAGCAAGGATAAATCACTCTTGTGCACATGCATACAATTCATGACCTCATATATAAACAATTCAATCGACTAATAATAGCAGGGCTCGTAGGCTAGTTGGTAACGACCAGGCAGGAGCTATGACCATGGAATTTGCTCATTCAGAAAAAGCCAGAAAAGTTATCAAAGAAGCTGAAAGTTTTATACGAGAAGAGATTATGCCAGCTGAGGCCATCTACCTTGAGCAACTGCGTCAGGGTGGGGACATGTGGAAACAGCCAGCCATTATGGAAACTTTGAAAGCAAAAGCACGGTCTGCTGGTTTGTGGAATCTGTTCTTGCCCGATGAGGACTATGGAGCTGGCTTATCAAATGTGGATTACGCCCCCATCGCTGAACTGACAGGACAGTGCCTGATTGCACCGGAAGTGTTTAACTGCAATGCGCCAGATACTGGCAATATGGAAGTGTTGGTCAAATATGGATCTGAAGAACAAAAGCAAACCTGGCTTAAGCCCTTGCTGGCGGGTGAAATTCGTTCTGCATTCTGCATGACCGAGCCGGCCGTTGCCTCGTCGGATGCAACCAATATGCAGGCAACAGCCACGATAGAAGGCGATGAGGTGGTATGTCAGGGAACGAAATGGTGGAGTTCAGGCGTGGGGCATCCGCATGCACGCTTTGTCATCTTTATGGGGTTGACGGACCCCCAGGCCCATAAATACCTAAGACACTCCATGGTTCTGGTGCCCATGAATACACCTGGGTTCAAGGTTGAGCGCATGCTGCCCGTATTTGGCGCCTTCGATGAGCCTTTTGGGCATGGTGAGGTCAGCTTTAACCAGGTCAGATTGCCTGTAGACCATATCATCGCAGGCCCCGGGCGAGGATTTGAAATAGCTCAAGGCCGTCTGGGGCCAGGACGCATCCATCACTGCATGCGTGCTTTGGGTGCAGCTGAGCGTGCTTTACAGCTGATGATAGAACGAGGACGCAGTCGGGTCGCTTTTGGTAAGCCCCTGATCAATCTGGGGGGTAATCGCGACATCATTGCTAATGCGCGCATCAACATAGAGCAAGCCAGATTATTAACCTTAAAAGCAGCCTGGTTAATGGATACCGTAGGTGCCAAAGCGGCGATGAGTGAAATTTCACAGATTAAGGTCGTAGCTCCCCAGGTTGCACAAACCATTATTGATCAGGCCATACAGATGCACGGTGGCGCTGGCTTATCGCAAGATCTACCACTTTCCGCCCTGTATGCCTACGCACGTATTTTGCGGCTGGCCGATGGGCCTGATGAAGTACATCGTGCTTTGATTGCCAAACTTGAGATCAGACGCTATGAGGATAGAACATGAAACAGGTCGTGGCCATCACGGGGGCAGCAGGTGGCTTGGGTCGATGTCTGGCGGAGACCTATGGTAAAGCGGGTTGGTCACTTATGCTAGGCGACATCGACGTCGCTCAGCTCAATGCCACCGTAGCATCACTACAAAAGCAAGGCTTTGCTGTCAGTGGACAGGCCTGTGATGTGCGCCAGGATGAGGAGGTTGAAGGGCTGGTGGAGGCTGCTTACCGCATCTATGGCCAACTGGATTGCATGATCAATAATGCAGGCGTAGCGACAGCAGGAGCTATAGATGAGCTTACACTGAACGACTGGCGTTGGGTCGTGGATATCAACCTGATGGGGGTAGTGCGCGGATGTTATGCAGCAGCACAAAGATTTAAACAGCAAGGGCATGGCCAGATTATTAACATCGCCTCCCTGGCGGGACTGATGACCTTGCCAGGAATGAGTGCCTATAATGCCAGCAAGGCCGCCGTGGTCAGTCTGACCGAAACGCTGTATGCAGAACTGGCGCCCTATGGCATTCATGTCAGCGTGGTCTGTCCCAGTTTTTTCAAGACAGGACTAGGCAATTCCTTGCGTAGTTCCGATCCTGGCATGAAGAACTTTCTTGAGCGACTGATGGCCTCTTCAGCATTAAGCGCAGAAGCCATCGCTGAACTTATTTTTCGGCAATCACAACAACACCGATTGCATATTCTACCGCACCGACAAGGACGACGCTGGTGGTGGATGAAGCGGCTGCTTCCAGGTGCATATTTCAAGATGATGCGCCAAGCTGCTGAAAAAGCAAGGCGACGAGATCAGCAAAGGAGGCATGAGGGATGAAAGCTAGCGATGAAGCTGGAGATGTGCGCCAAGGCGAAGAGTTGCCTGGGCAGGTGGTGGATGCCTATCTGAAAACACTACAGCCCAATTTACAAGGTCAACCTGTCATCAAGCAGTTTCCGGGTGGAGCTTCCAACCTGACCTATCAGGTAAGTTACCCTGAACGTGATTTTATTTTGCGCCGGCCACCTCTGGGACGAAAAGCTAAAGGCGCACATGACATGAAACGGGAATCAGAGCTTATGCGTGCTTTGCGCCCAGCCTATCCCTATGTCCCTGAAGTGCTGGGGTATACGCAATTAGATGGCGTTGGTGATTGTTATGTCATGGAACGTATGGTGGGGATCATTCCGCGTAAGGATATGCCCAAGGGTATCCAGTTGACTGCAGAGCAGACCAGACAGTTATGTCTGAATGTTATCGATAGGCTGATTGACCTGCACCAAGTGGATATCAGCCAGGCAGGCCTATCCGGGTTGGGTAAAGGTGAAGGCTATATAGCACGGCAAATTAACGGCTGGTCCGAGCGTTTCGAACAAGCACATACGGATGATGTAGGAGAATTTGGCAGCGTCATGCATTGGCTGAAAGATAAGATGCCGGTGAAAGACAACGCCATTTGCCTGATACACAACGACTACCGTTTTGATAATGTCGTCCTGGATAGCCATAACCCTTTCAAGGTGGTGGGTGTACTGGACTGGGAAATGGCAACGCTGGGCGACCCCCTGATGGACCTGGGGAATTCACTGGCTTATTGGGTGCAGGCTGATGACGAGCCCATGATGCAGATGATGCGTCGGCAACCCACCCATCTTCCAGGCATGCTGACGCGTGCCGAGGTTCGTGATTACTACGCTGCAAAAACAGGATGGCAGGCAGCAAATTTTGATTTCTATACCGTCTATGGACTGTTTCGTCTGGCGGTGATTGTGCAGCAGATTTATTACCGATTTGCTCATGGACAAACGACCAACCCTGCCTTTGCCAGTTTTGGACAGGTCGCTAACTATTTGGAACAACGTTGTATGCGCCTGATCGATGCATCGACCTTATGAGACTACTATGGGCAGTATAACCCTGATTCGACATGGACAGGCCTCGTTTGGGGCAGCCGACTATGACCAGCTTTCAGCTCGAGGTATCGCCCAGGCAGCAGCACTGGGTCGCTGGTGGAAGCAGACAACTGCACCCACCGAGTGGTGGTGTGGAAGCATGAAACGTCACCGGCAGACAGCTGAGGCTTGTGCTGAGGCCATGGGTCATACCGGGCAGGTGACCATTGATGCAGGGTTTAATGAGTTTGATCATCAGGAAGTATTGCTGCGGTATCGGCCAGAATTTGCCGACACGCAGGTGATGGCCAGCTGGCTGGCAGCCAGTAGTTCACCACGTCGAGCCTTTCAGGAACTATTTGCTGAAGCCTGCAGTCGCTGGATGTCAGGCCAGCATGAAGCAGACTATAAGGAGAGCTGGACGGCGTTTGTACAACGCGTCATCGCTGCCTTGCAGCGCGTGATGGCGAGTACAGAACGTCAGCACGCCGTATTTACTTCGGGAGGGACCATCGCGGCGATCATGCAGGAAGTTTTGCATATCTCCGATGCTCATATCATGTCCCTGAACTGGACGCTGCACAATGCGGGATTGAGTCAGGTGCTATACAGCCGAGGTAAAATGGGGCTTTCATGCCTGAATACAACGTCACATCTTGAGATTTGTGCAGATCCCGAGTTACTCACTTACCGATGATATGAGGACATCAATGATGACAGCCAACAACATGGATCTGACCGGTCAAATAGCTCTGGTGACTGGAGCAAGCCGAGGTATTGGGGCAGCCATTGCTGAATTATTGGCGCAACATGGGGCCCATGTACTCATCTCCAGCCGCAAAATTGCTGATTGCGAGCAGGTCGCTGCACAATTGCGCCATCAAGGCCTGAAAGCGGACGCCATGGCGTGTCATATCGGCGATATGGACCATATCGCTAACTTGTTTGCAGCCATCAAGGAGCAGTATGGCCGACTTGATATACTGGTCAATAATGCGGCAACCAACCCCTATTTTGGGCCCATTTTGGACACAGATTTGGGAGCCTTCCAGAAGACCGTTGATGTAAACATCCGCGGCTATTTTTTAATGTCACAACAGGCCGCTAAAATGATGGCTGATCAAGGCGGAGGAGCTATCGTCAATGTCGCTTCCGTCAATGGCGTAAATCCAGGACCACTGCAAGGGATCTACTCCATCAGTAAGGCCGCCGTCATCGCCATGACGCAAGCTTTTGCCAAGGAATGCGCAGGTATGGGTGTGCGTGTCAATGCGTTGCTGCCTGGATTTACCAATACCAAATTTGCCAGTGCTCTGGTTAATAATCCCGTTATCAGGGAAGAGGCCCTTAAACATATACCGATGCAAAGGATCGCTGAGCCCAATGAAATGGCTGGGGCCGTGTTGTATCTGGTGTCCCCGATGGCCAGCTATACCACCGGGGTAGCTTTGAATGTGGATGGAGGTTACTTACTGGGTTGAGCCGCCCAGACCTGTTGACGGTAGTTGCGCGGGCTCTGGCCCGCGTAACGGGTAAAAGCGCGCGTAAAAGCGCTTTGCTCACTAAACCCGAGCAGCATGGCTATATCGGTGAGATTTAAACTCGGATCAGCCAGGTAGCGCTTAGCCAGTTGCTCACGGGTTCGACGCATAAGGGTTTGGAAAGTCAGTCCGCGTTGAGTAAGTAGACGTTGAAGTTGACGGCTGCTGACGCCCAGTTCCTGCGCCATCAAGGGCAGGTCAGGGCCACCCTCAGGCATATATTTGAGTAGGCAGCCTTGCAGTTTCTGACTCAACTCATCATGAGTGGGCAGGCTCAAGTACATGGCCTGCGCCTGTTGCTCCAGCAAGTTGGCTAAGCCAGGGTCAGCCAGTCGGATAGGAGCTTGCAGAAAACTAGGGTCAAAGGCGATGCGGGTATCCTGGCCTGCAAACCTGACCTCACAGCCAAACCATTGACGATAGACGTCCACATCACCCGGGCAGGGACTGGCCAGCTGCACACGCTTTATACGCAGCGGCCAGTCACTGATACGTTGCGCAAATACCCAAAATGCAGCGACAGCCAATTCCTCAGGCAGCAGGCCGTAAATGCCATCGGCTTGCACCCAGATAATCTCGAGGGTGTCGGGCCCGGAGGACTGAAAAGAAGCAGGAATGGTATCAGCCAGAAGACGTGCGTAGCGACTGGTCCGTAAGAGTGCCTCACCCAGTGTCGTTGAAGCAAGGCAAAGGTAACCCACCATGCCGGTATGCTCGGTACGGATAAATTCAGCTATTTTGAGGCCCAAGCCAGGCTCGGGACAGGCGATAGCGAGTTCATCAAGCGCATCCAGCCAGATGGCCAACGGTAAGCGGGCCATAGATTGATGATCAGCCAAGCGTTGACGTAGTGCGGGCAAGGCCAGCTGACGGGCATCCATAAAGTCAGCAAGCAACCCGGCCAGTGAGGTTAGCAGGGTCTGACTGGTCAGCAGGGCATGCGGTGTTATCATGATCCATATAAAAGTTGGAGTTTGTACTCATGCTAGCGCTTCTGGTATTAATCGCCAGTCTTTTACTTGTGCTGGCATCATCCAGCCTGTTTACCCACAGCGTGGAAGCCATCGCTCACAAACATGGCTTGGGTGCAGGTGTTGCCGGGTCTTTGCTGGCCGCCATATCCACAGCCATGCCAGAAACGATAGTACCTTTATTAGCGCTGGTGCAAGGGCATGCTCAAAGCATAGGTACGGGAGCCATCATGGGCGCACCCTTGATGCTGAGTACGTTGACCCTAGGCTTGCTAGCTATCACTGCATGGCCGCAGCGTGGGTGGAAGGGGGTTTTGAAGGCAGATGCCCAGATACAGGGGGATCTTAAAATATTTTTACTCGCGTATACTTATGCCCTTTTGCTCATGGTCATACCTCATGCCTGGATGCCTGGATGGGTAGGAGCTATGCCATTACTGATTGCCTTTGCCTGGCATACCTGGCATGTGGTGTATCATGACAAGCATTCAGAAACGCTCGAACCCGCAGCCTTTTTGCATGGCTATGCCGTGGGCGGTTGGATCGTGCTGGTGCTGGCACTGGTGGTGATGGTTACAGCTGCTGAGGGATTGGTCTGGTCGCTACAGCAATTGGCGGACAAGTACCGCTGGCCTCCCTTGCTGATGGCCTTGTTTTTAGTGCCTGTTGCTACAGAGCTGCCAGAAAAAATCAACAGTATCTTTTGGGTCAGACGCGGCAAGGATAAATTGGCTTTGGGTAATATCAGTGGCGCCTTGGCGTTTCAGGGTTGTATATTGCCTGCCATTGGGCTGTGGGGAGGTGGCTGGAGCCGTCAGCCACTGACGCTATGGGCAGCAGCGGTAACCTTGCTGGCGGTCCTATGGCTGGTCAGCCATCGTGTATGGAGTTTGAGGGTATTGTTGCCACTGAATGGGGTATATCTGGCCTACTGGGTCGTGGCATGGCGAATAAGTTGAGCAGAAATCGAAGAATGATGTAATCATCGTAATATTTCTGTAATAATTTATTCCCACAATGGGCCCCGACTGTGTGTAGTCAAACAACCCGAATCAGATTACAGAGGAAAACATCATGCGTATGCTGAAACTGGCCCTGAGCGTTGCTCTGGCGACAGCCGCAGCGAGTTCACTCGCTGAAGACATCACGGGCGCCGGATCAACCTTCGCCTATCCTATATTTGCCAAGTGGGCAGCTTCTTACAAAGGGGTGACGGGCGTTGGTTTGAATTATCAGGCCATAGGCTCAGGGGGTGGGATTAAGCAGATTGCATCGCGTACCGTGGATTTTGGTGCATCGGATATGCCTCTCAAGCATGATGAACTCATGGCTAAAGGGTTGGCACAGTTTCCAGCTATCATGGGTGGTGTGGTACCCGTGATCAATTTGTATGGTATGCGTGCTGGCGAAATACGACTGGATGGCAAAGTATTATCCGCCATTTACATGGGTGACATTAAGAATTGGAACGATGCGGCTATTGCCGCCTTGAACCCGGGCGTCAAGTTGCCTGATGAACTGATCACCGTGGTGCGTCGCGCTGATGCCTCGGGAACCACCTTCATTTTCACCAACTACTTGAGCAAGGTTAGCGCTGACTGGAAATCCAAGGTGGGTAGCGGTACGGCTGTAGCTTGGCCCGAAGGCGTGGCAGGTAAGGGTAATGCGGGTGTGGCTTCTTATGTACAGCGAATCAATGGTGCCATAGGATACGTGGAGTACGCTTATGCCAAGGGGTCCAAAATGGACTATACCCTGATGGTTAACCGTGACGGTAAGACCGTTACGCCTAATAACAAGGCTTTCCAGGCAGCGGCTGCCTATGCAGATTGGACCCATGATCAAGACTTCTATGAAGTGTTGACCGATGAACCCGGTGCAACCAGTTGGCCTATCACAGGGGCAACTTTTGTTCTGGTTCCCAAGGTGGTTGATGCCAATACGCATATCAAGGATGTGTTCAAGTTCTTCTCATGGTCATTCAAGAATGGTGCAGATCAGGCCCGTCAGCTGGATTATGTTCCCATGCCTGATAATGTGGTTAAGTTGATCGACAGCAGCTGGAAAGCTGAAGTCAAGAACAAAGCAGGTCAATCTGTCTGGTAAGATAGGCCCGTAGGCTAAGGAAGGCTTTTTTGCAGTTTCGGGGCTGGTGCGTGCCAGCCCCCCCCCTAGCATTGAAGGTGACAGATGAATCCGAGTCTGCAGACAAGTACAGATCTGACCGCTCCCGATGATGTGCTTGCACGCGAGAGGGGCCGTGACCGGCGTTTCCAATGGCTGGTAACTGCTATGGCCATGATGGTCTTGTTGGTATTGGGCGCGATTTTGCTTTCTCTGGTCATCGGATCTAAGCCAGCTTACGATCAGTTTGGCTGGAAATTTCTGACGAGTCGGGCCTGGGACCCCATAGGTAATGACTATGGTGCGCTCTCAGCCATCTATGGTACGGTGGTGACTTCAGCGATTGCGTTGTTGCTTGCCGTTCCGGTCAGTTTTTTTATCGCTTTTTTTCTGACCGAATTATGTCCTCGACGCTTAAGGGGTACGGTCAATGCCATTATCGAATTATTGGCAGGGATACCCTCGATCATTTATGGCATGTGGGGTCTGTTTGTTCTGGCTCCACTGTTGTCGCAGTATGTACAGCCTCATCTTGCCCATGGGTTTGAGCACATTTGGCTTTTGGACAGAATTTTCCAGGGCCCTCCCATTGGTATTGGGTTGTTACCGGCCGCATTGATTCTGTCGCTGATGGTTGTACCTTTTATCACCTCCGTCATGCGTGAAGTTTTTGAAGTGGTGCCCTATAGTCTCAAAGAAGCTGGCTATGGTATCGGTGGCACCACCTGGGAAGTGATGTGGGATATCGTGGTGCCTTATACACGTATTGCCATGGTCGGCGGGATTATGTTGGGTTTGGGCCGAGCTTTGGGGGAGACGATGGCCGTCACCTTCATGATAGGCAATAACAATAACATCTCAGCCGCATTATTTGATTCAGGAAACAGTATCGCTTCGGTTATTGCCAATGAGTTTGCTGAAGCGGCTGATCCTCTGCATGCCTCGGCCCTGACAGAACTGGGCCTGATCTTGTTTGTGATTACCTTTGTGGTGTTGGCTATAGCCAGATTACTGATCATGCGTGTGGAGCGTCGCGTATGAATCCGACGTGGCAGGACCTTAAACGCAGATGGATCAATCGCCTGGCGCTGGTCGTGGCATGGGCCATTACCCTGGTGGGGTTGGCGATCCCGCTCTGGATATTACTGACCGTGGTTGAGCGCGGTTTTTCAGCCTTCAATGTGGCTTTGTTTACCCAGATGACGCCGCCACCTGATACCGCAGGAGGGCTGTGGAACGCTATCATTGGCAGTGTGGCCATGGTGCTGTTAGCGACTCTCTTGGCGACGCCTATAGCGGTCATCACAGGTATTTACCTAGCAGAATACGGTAAGACCCACAAAATAGCCTCGCTCATACGGTTTGTGAACGATATTTTGCTATCGGCCCCCTCCATCGTCATAGGCTTGTTTGTCTATGTCGTCATGGTTGTGCCCATGAAGCATTTTTCAGGTTGGGCGGGAGCGGTATCCCTGGCCATCATCGCCCTGCCCATCATGGTGCGTACCACGGAGAATATGTTGCTGCTCGTCCCTGATGTGCTGCGTGAAGGCGCCTATGCTCTGGGAGCTACGCGCCGACAGGCCATCCTCATGATTTGTGTACCTGCTGCGCGCAATGGCATCGTTACCGGGGTATTATTATCCATAGCACGCATTAGCGGTGAAACAGCCCCCTTATTGTTTACCGCACTGAACAATCAGTTCTATTCCCTGAATATGAATCAGCCTATGGCTAATTTGCCGGTGGTGATCTTTCAGTACGCCATGAGTCCTTATGATAACTGGCAGGCCCTGGCCTGGGCAGGTGCTGCTCTGATCAGCGTTTCTGTGGTGGTTATCAATATCAGTGCCCGTGCCCTTTTCCGCCGTACCAGTTTGTAACCGTCTGTTCAAGGATCGTCTGCTGCTGCTGATGCTGGCAGCAGCGTTGGTTTTAGCCTGTGTTAAACCGGTAAGCCTGACTCTGGGTTTGGGATGGATCAACTGGCCGACCCTGGAAGTGCTCGCGGGACTGGGAGTATTGACTCAGGCGCTAGAGCATAGTGGCATTCTGGAGCGTTTAGCCTGGAATCTGTTGCAGCGCAGCCATAGTGAACGCAGTTTGGCTATGTTGCTGGTGTTGGCAGGCGTATTACTTTCTACTGTACTGACTAACGATTTAACCCTTTTCCTACTGATCCCCATCACGTTACACATAGCTCGCCTTAGTGATCATGACCTTTCGCTTTTGCTGATCTTTGAGGCCTTAGCAGTCAATACCGGTTCGCTATGGACCCCGGTGGGTAACCCACAAAATATTCTGTTATGGCAGACCTCCGGGCTGGGATTCTGGGAATTTGTCATGATGATGACGCCTTTGGCGGTAGGGCTGGTTCTGTTACTGCTGGCAACAACCTGGTGGACGTTTCCAAGCAGACAGGGGGTACTACAGCCAGCACCGTGCACTCAGGTGGATACCAACCTATGGAAAAGCGCTCTGATTTTATATATAGCATTTATCGTGCTGACAGAAATGCAGCTGCGAATCTGGGGTTTGCTCATGCTAATACCTTGGATGCTAGGGCGCCCCGTACTCCTTAAATCACTTAATCTACCCCTGCTGGGCACCTTCCTGGTGATGTTTTTTTTGATGGGGGAGTTACGCCAGTTTTTGTGGATAGAGCATGACCTGTATGGTTTGCGGCAGCATCCTCAATATACCTATGTCAGTGCCATAATGGCTTCCCAGGTGTTGAGCAACGTTCCATCCAGTGTCCTACTGGTGCCCCTGAAGCTGCCGCTGCGCGATTTGGCCTACGCAGTCAACATTGGGGGCTACGGATTAGCCAGCGGTTCGCTGGCTAATCTGATTGTCTTGCGCTGGCAAGGTGTGCCTGCGGGGCTATGGTTGCGCTTCCATCATTGGTCACTGCCTGCCCTGCTAGTGGCCACCATTTTCGGAATGATATTGCTAAATAATCACTCCTGAGCCAGGAACATGCATCATCTGCTGCAGGGCATGCGGTTGATGCAGGAGCGGCCATAACGGCGTTTGGGCAAATAACAAACCATTGAGCACCATGCTGACTAAGAAGATGAGGGCAGAAATCGCAATACTGCAGCGCAGATGATGAGCATAAGTGGTTAGTGCTAACCAGAGCCCGATCAGTCCGGACAGGGGAATAATGACTATGAGCCATGGCCCATGGCCAAATAAAATAACCAGCGCACTTAAAGCTACCAAGCCGGTGAGCTTTAACCATGTCCAAAAAACAGCTTTAAAGGCTTGCAGAAAGGTTCTGGGTCCAATGACGATCAAGGCTGACACCCATACCACCAGGGCACTTAAGGTCATAGGCAAAAGCAGAAGTATCAAACAAAATACAGTCATCAAGATATAAAATAAGGGAGTCATGTTGAGCGTCTACAAAGTACGGGGGATTCAAATCGGATACCTGGCCAGCCATCGAGCATAAATCGACGTATATTGGGATGATCGATGCCACCTGGATGATCCAGAACGTGCTGATAATGTTCAGCAAAGAGCTGTAGGGTTTGTTCTTCATTCAGTTGGGCTAATTGGGCGTAAGCAAATACTCGGCATGAGCCCTCGTTAGTGCCAGCATGATTCACTAGTGCATGATCGCCTAAGCCATTATAAAAAGTGGCAGGGGTATATAGATACTCAGCATCAATATCGTGCAACACTTGCTCAAACGTTTGCATGGAAGGTGCTCATCATCAGGTGAACAGCATTATCCAGTACATACGACAGGCTGACTAGTCAATGCATTGGTTAGAGCGCTACGCATCTATGGGCTATACTGCTGGCTATGGCAAAAGTACTATCTGTTTCCGTGAGCCGTGAGACGTGGGCAATGATCTCGTATTCCAATAAGAATTTTTTGGTGGTTGATGACTTTACCGAATTTCGTAACTCGATCAAGTCGATGTTGCGGCAGATTGGCGCCACGATGGTGGATGTTGCCACGAGCGGTGAAGAAACTATTTTGATGTGTAGAAAGAAAAAATACGACATCATCATGCATGACTACAACTTAGGACCAGGCAAGGATGGACAACAGGTTTTGGAGGAACTTGTTCTGCAGAAACTGCTTCCACCCCATACCATTTTTGTGATGGTGACGGCGGAGAATACCCAAGCCATGGTCATGGGAGCCATGGAATACGAACCTGATGATTACCTGACTAAGCCATTTAACCGTGCTTCACTGATGCAGCGCCTAGACAAGTTGGTGGAACGGCGTGAGGCTATGGCTGCGATCCATGCGGCGGCGGCCAAATCAGCTTGGGCAGAAATGATCAAGGCTTGTGATGATCTGATAGCCACTAATAAACGCTATGCTTCCATGGCCTTGCGCAAAAAAGCCATGGCCATGCAGGAGATGGGTAAAAGCAAAGAGCTGGAAACCCTGTTGCGTAGCATACTGGAGCAACGTCCTGTACCGTGGGCATTCTTGATGCTAGGTCGATTATTGCTGGCGCGCGGTGATGCTCAACAGGCGCAGGTGGTGGTGTCCGATGCCATACAGCAATACCCACAGTTGCCTGCCTTGTACGATGTGCTGGCTGAAGCCCAACAGAAGCAGGGTCAGCTGACGGCAGCTCAAGCCACGATTCAGGAGGCCCTGAAAACATCTCCACGCGCCATCCGCCGACAAATGCAATTGGGTGCCTTGGCCAAAGCCAATGGCGATCTGGATATTGCGGCGCGTGCCTATCGTGAGGCTGTTGGCTTGGGGCGAGGATCATGCCTTAAAACCCCTGATAATTACTTGAATTTTGTCAATGTGGTGAATGCCCAAGCTGTCAGTTCGGGTGAATTGATAGATAGGCGTCATCAGGAAGAAGTCATGAGTATGGTCAGTGAAGTTAATAAAGACTATGCCGATGATAAAGCAGTTATCGTCAGAAATACTCTGGCGCAGGCAACCCTGTTGAAGAACTTAGGTAAATCGAAAGAAGCGGAGATTTTAGCTAAAAAAGCGGCTGAGGCTGCCCAGCAGCTGCCTCACTTCTTTTCCGCTGAGGTGGCCGTTGAGGTGGTTAATCAGCTGCGCGACATGGGGCAGGCCGAGACAGCGACACAGGTGTTGCAGACCTGTGCAGAAATGTATGGCGATGATCCGCAGGTGCAGTCCACGGTGTCATCGCAGGAAGGCGGCGCTTTACTGGTAGATCGGGCCAATGCAGCAAGGCAACTGAACCGCGATGGGGTATTGCTTTATGAAAAGCGCCAGTTTGCCGAAGCTATGCAACCCTTCCGCGAGGCAAGCCGCCTACAGCCACGCAATATCACCATGGTGCTTAATGCGGTTCAAAACTTGCTGCAGTTAACGAAAATTCAGCCTGAACAGAAAGAGTCTTTAAAAAAAGAATGTATGGATTTTTTGAATAATCTTAATGGCATGCCGCCTGACGATAAACGATTTGAGCGTTTTCAGATGTTGCGCAAGGTGGCACTGGCTCTTTGATAGATATCTAAGGCAGGGAGAGAAAGATGGCAAAGGCTGATGTTGAAGGTAAAGCAGCTCCTGGGTTGGATTTTTCAACAGTGATAGCGTCTACAGTCCATGACATGAAAAATTCACTGGGTATGTTGCTGCAGGCCTATGGAGCCTGGCTGGAGGCTCTGCCTGATAACATGGTCTGGACCTCGGAGCGGGGAATTATCGAGTATGAATCCGGTCGTCTGAATGGCATGCTGGTACAACTTTTGGGTTTGTACAAAATGGGGATCAACCAGCTTCCCATGCACCCCGCCTGGCAGGATCTGGAGGATTTTGTGCAATCCCAGCTGGCCATGCATCAAGAGTTACTGCAATCGAGACATATTGCTTGCAACACGCGTCTGGAGGGCGATGTATTCGAAGGATTTTTTGACAGTAACCTGATGGGGACGGTGATTTCCAATGTGCTGATCAATACGATACGTTATGCTCGTGCCCAGATACAAATTCGCATTTGGGTTGAAGATCCGTTTACCGTGATTGCGGTGGAAGATGATGGTCAGGGCTATCCGGAAGCCATGGTGAAAGCTCAGTCCAACTATATTCTGGGGATCAATCAATCCAGTGGCAGTACAGGGCTGGGCTTGTATTTTTCCGATCGCATAGCAGCGTTGCATCAGCGCAATGGTATTTGTGGTCGTATTGAGTTAAGTAATGACAGCAGCCTAGGTGGCGGCATGTTCAAGATTTTAATTCCTTAAGTCTAGCTATAGTAGGCCAGGGTGTCTGGGATAGCATCTCGGGCGGGTCCACGCAAATAAGGCGACAGCAAGTGGATGACCTGACGGATACCTCGTTTAATCATGTCCTGATTAAGGTCCGTGGCTAC